>JBGPOZ010000177.1:0-10353 GCA_041488295.1 Allostellaceae bacterium | reverse complement strand
CGTAATAGAGCTTGATGATGTGGAAATTGAGCTCGAGATGGCTGAACTCGATCCGCCGCTCCTCGGGGACGTGCGGGATGTCCTCGGTCCGCACGCTCATGAGCACGACGCGCTCATGCAGCACCTTGTTGTGCTTGAGGTTGTGCAGCAGCGCATTCGGCACGCTGGCGACATCGCCTGTCATGAAGACCGCCGTGCCGGGCACGCGCTTGATGCGCTCGGAATTGAAGTTCTTGAGGAACGTGTCGAGCGGCATCGAAGCGCTCGCCCGCTCGCTGACGAGCACGGCACGCCCCGACAACCACGACCACATGAACATGTAGACGAGCGCCGCGACGAACAGCGGGAACCAGCCGCCCTGCTCGATCTTCAGCATGTTGGCGACGAAGAAGGCAAGGTCAACGGCGAGGAAGAAACCGAACAATGCCGTCGCGTAAATCGGGTTCCAGCCAACCACCCCCACCATGTAGACGAACGCAAGGATCGTCGTCAGCGACATCGTGCCGGTGACCGCGATACCATAAGCGGCACCGAGATTGTCCGAGGATTTGAACCCGAGGACGAGGGCCATGACGGCGAGGAGAAGGAAGAGGTTGATCTTGGGCACGTAGATCTGGCCGAACTCCTCCTCCGAGGTGTGGCGCACATAGAGCCGCGGCAGGTAACCGAGCTGAATCGCCTGATGCGTCATCGAAAACGCGCCGGAGATGACCGCCTGCGAGGCGATGATGGTCGCCGCCGAGGCGAGGATGACCAGCGGATAGAGCGCCCAGTCGGGCGCCAGGAGATAGAAAGGATTCTGTAGCGCTTCGGGGTGGCTGAGGAGCAGACCGCCCTGGCCGAAATAGTTCAGGACCAAGGCGGGAAAGACGAACCGCAACCAGGCGGCGCGGATCGGCTGGCGGCCGAAATGGCCGAGATCGGCGTAGAGCGCCTCGGTTCCGGTGACGGCAAGGACGACGGCGCCGAGAAGGATGAACCCCACCCATGGGTCCGCGGTGAGCAGGCGGATCCCATAGAGCGGATTGAGCGCCAGCAGGATGTTCGGCTGCTTCACGATCTCGATGAGACCAAGCAATCCGATGATGGCGAACCACACCGCCGTGATCGGCCCGAAGAAGCCGCCAACCCGCGCCGTGCCACGGCTCTGCACGAAGAAGAGGCCGAGCAGGAGGGCGACGGTGATGGGCAGGACGTAGGGGTCGAAGACCGGCGTCGCCACCTTTAGCCCCTCAACCGCGCTCAGGACCGAAATCGCCGGCGTGATGACGCCGTCCCCGTAGAAGAGGGCGGCGCCGATGAGGCCCGCCGCGAGGATGAGGCGATGGCGACGCCCGGTACGGCTCGCCGAGCGCAGCGCCAGCGCGGTCAGAGCGAGAATGCCGCCCTCGCCGCGGTTGTCGGCGCGCATGATGACGATGACGTATTTGAGGGTGACGACGATGACCAGCGCCCAGAAGATGAGCGACAAGATGCCGTAAACCGTCGCCGGCGTGATGCCGCCGCCGATGCTGTCGAAGCACTGCTTGATCGTGTAGAGGGGCGAGGTCCCGATGTCGCCATAGACGACGCCGAGCGCGCCGAGCATCAGACCCTGCCGCGCCTTGCTCCCGCTCTCGACCTTGTCGACCGTGATATGCGCCATGCGTTGACCTGCGTCCGGGAAAACGCGGCTATGTAGGCAATTTCATGTTGCGGCGCAACAGAGCTGACCAGCCGCCCTGGCAATGCATCGGGATCATGTACCGCCGGCCTTCCGCCTCAAGATTGCGCCACGAGATGGGACGATCCGCACGAGACCACCCGCCGGTCGCGATGGCGACACCTCGCCATAGCCAAGCGGGCAGGAGGCTAGGTGAGATGCGACGAAATGTCACCGGCTATTGCGATCCCGATCGCCGCGCGAGGCGCTGATCATCGCGCGGGCGCCTCCCGATTAACGCACAGTGCAGCCTAAAGGCTCCGTTCCGCCCATTATCCTATTGTAATGGCTCGTATTTATCACGTCGGGCAGCGCCCGCTCGAGCGCCGATCAGGCGGGGTCCCGGCAGAAGACGAGTGAAAGATTGTTGGCCGGCATCGGAATGACAAGCGGCGGCGCAAAGCCGTGCGCCGCCGCCAGGGCCGCAACCGCTTCGAGATCCCGCACGCCCCAGGCGGCATTGCGGGCACGCAGGCTCTCATCGAAGGCGGCGTTGCTGGGCGCCGTATGTTGCCCTTCGCGCTTGTAAGGGCCGTAGAGGTAGAGGATGCCGTCGGGATCGAGGATGCGTCCGGCGCCGCTGATGAGGCCGAACACCGCCTCCCACGGCGCGATATGCACCATGTTGATGCACAGCATCGCGGCGGCGACGTGGATCGGCCACCGCTCGAGAGCGGCATCGAGGTCGAGCGCTGCGCGCAGATTGGCGAGCCCGGCGGCGGTGGTCCATGCGTCGATGCTGGCGCGTGCGGCCGGGTCCGGGTCGCTCGGCTGAAAATCGAGATGCGGCAAGTGCGTCGCGAAATGCACGGCGTGCTCGCCAGAGCCGCTCGCCACTTCGAGAACGAGCCCGCGTTGCGGCAAGTGCTCCGCGAGGACGGCGAGGATGGCGTTTCGATTGCGCAGCGTCGCGGGCGCGGAACGCCGTCGATCGGCCATGGAACGCGCTATTCGTTCAGCGGCCAAGGCAGCCGCGTCGGATCGACGTTCCAACGCTTGCCGACGATCACCGCTCCGACGAGCAGGCGCCCTATGGCACCGTCCGCGCCGGCATAGGGCAGGATGAGACGCTCCCATTGATCGATCGGAACCAGCCGGCGCGGCGAGTGACGGGTCAGCACCGGGTGTCGATTCGCGAGGGTCGCCCGATACACCCTCATCGTCCACGCGGCGAACATCGGAAACGAATCGCTGACCTTGCAGCCCGTCAAATCCCGCCCCGTGGTCGCGGCGATGGCGGAGCCGTAAAGGCGATATTTGAAGTCGGCGCCGTCATCGAGCGGCTCTATGATCATCAGCCATCCGAGGATGAACCGGAGCGCGGATGGGTCGATCGCCCCGACCGGCGGGACCGGTGCCCCGCAACCCGCCCTCTCTCTCTGCGCATTCCAATGGGCGAGCAGCGTCACCAGCCGACCATCCGTGACGTCGCTCGGCTCGGGTGCTTCCTTGACGAACGGTTCCAGTGCGCGCTCGACCAGCATGCCTCTCCATCCCGCAAGACCCGGTGCTCGATCGCACCCGCTCCGCCTTGGCGGAAGACGGTGAGATCATAGCGAGGTTCTCTATGTCATATCGTTAACGTAGCCGCATAAAATCTCGTGACGGCCGAGCTGTTCCAAAAGCGCGCAACGCCGCGAATGTCGGTCGCCCCGACGATCCGCATCCTCTATAAGCCGGATGATGAGAGATGCCAGCACGGCCGGGGTCTTGGAGCGCGAGAAGGACGACCGCGCGACACGGTCGGCTCTCCTCAGCCTCGCCCTCGCGATCGTCGCCATCTCGTTCTCGCCCATCCTGTTTCGCCTCTCGGAGATCGGGCCGACCGCGACGGCGTTCTATCGCACCGCGCTCGCACTGCCGCTGCTTGCGACCTGGATGGCGATCGAGCGACGCCGCGGTCGGCACGGAACGCCGATCGCCGTCCTCTGGCGGCGCGACGGGATCGCGCTTGCCGTCGGCGGCGCGGTGTTCGCGGCCAACATCGCCTGCTACGCCTGGGCGGTGCATTTCACCTCGATCGCCAATGCGAGCCTTCTCAGCAATCTCTCGCCGATCTTCGTCGCGCTCGCCGGCTTCGTGCTGTTCGGCGACCGGATGAGCCGCGGCTTCATCGCGGCGATGGCCGCCGCGATCCTCGGCACCGCGATCCTTGCTTCGGACAAGCTGACCCTCGACAATAGCCAGATCCTCGGCGACGGTTTCGGCCTCCTCTCGTCGCTCCTATTCGGGGCGTATCTCGTCATTGTCGGCCGGTTGCGCCTGCGCCTCTCCTCAGCCACCATCATGCTGTGGACCGGCATCTTCACGACGATCGGTTTGTTGGCTGCGGTCGCGGCAACGGCGGAAAATCTGGTCCCCCATACCGCCCGCGGCTGGGCCACGCTGATCGCTTTGGCGGTCGTCTCTTATGGGCTCGGCCAGAGCCTCCTCACCGTGGCGCTGGCCCGTCTCGGTGCGTCGTTCTCGGCGGTCAGTCTGTTGTTCCTTCCGGTCGGGGCGGCGATCCAGGGTTGGGCGCTGCTCGGCGAAGGGATCTCGCTCAACCAGGCGATCGGCGGCGTGATTATCCTCGGCAGCATTCTCGGAGCGCGCCTCGCCAGCCGCTGAACCCGCCGAGGAAGTTCAGTATATGATCGCGCGACATCAGCTGCGTTGGGGCGCATTCCGTTGACCACACTCTCTCAATCCGAGATCCGCACCGTCATCATCGGCGCGATGCTGGCGATGTTCCTCTCGGCGCTCGACCAGACGATCGTCGCGACGGCGCTGCCGCCGATCGCCCGCGATCTCGGCGATTTCGCCCTCATCTCGTGGGTCATCACGTCCTATCTGCTGACCTCGACCTGCGTCACGCCGATCGTCGGCAAGCTCAGCGACCTCTATGGCCGGCGGCGGATCCTCGCGATTTGCCTGGTTGGGTTCATGGTGGGCTCCGCCTGCTGCGCGCTCGCCCCCACCATGGTGGCGCTCATCCTCGCGCGCGCCCTGCAGGGTCTGGGCGGCGGTGGACTCATCGCGCTCGCGCAGACGATCGTCGCCGACGTCGTCTCGCCGCGCGAGCGCGGCCGTTATGCCGCCTATTTCTCGATGGTCTGGGCCTCCTCCTCGGTGCTGGGGCCGACGATCGGCGGCATCGTCACCGAGCACTACGGCTGGCCCTGGATCTTCTGGATCAACCTGCCGCTCGGCCTCCTCGCGCTGGCGGTCTGCGACCGCGCGCTGCGCAAGCTGCCGATCGACCGGCATCGCTCGGCGATCGACTATGCCAGCATCGCGCTTCTCTCCGGCGCCACAATCGCTCTTCTCATCGTGCTGTCGCTCGGCGGCAAGCGGCTGCCGTGGATGGCGCCGCAGACCCTGGCGATCGCCGTCGCCGCGGTGATCCTCGGCGGCTTCTTCGTCCGCCTGCAGAGCCGCGCAGCAGAGCCCATCCTGCCGCCGCGCTTTCTCGGCGACGGCGTCATCCGACCGGTGCTCGCCGCCGGCTTCATCGTCTATGGCAGTTATCTCGCCGTCGCCGTCCTGGCGCCGATCTACTTCCAGGTCGCCCTCGGCGTCCCGGTGAGCGAAGCCGGGCTCTTGATGATCCCGCTGATGCTGTCGAGCACCGTCACCGCGAATATGGCCGGCCGCTGGTCGCGGCGGACCGGACGCTACAAGCGCCCGACGATGGTCGGATTGCCGGTCGCCGTCGTCGCCATGGCCGTTGTCGCCTTGCTCGCCGCACGGCTTTCCGCGCCGCTCGCCTCGGCCATTCTCATGATTGCCGGCTTCGGGATCGGGCCGTTCTTCCCGTGCAGCACCGTCGCGGCGCAGAATGCGGTCGAGCGACGCGATCTCGGCGCGGTGAGCGGCGCAGTCGCCTTCTCGCGTGCGCTCGGCGCCGCCCTCATGATCGCCGCTGCCTCGACCCTGGTGCTCGGCCTCGCCGCGGGCGCGCTGCCCGAGACAGGGCAAGTCGCCAGCATCGAGGATCTGGCACGGCAGGCGCTGCCGCCGGAAGCACGCGCGGCGGTGGCGCGGGCCTTCGGCATCATGTTCGGCGCGGTCGCCATCGCCCTTGCTTTCGGCTGTGCCATCTTTGCCCGCGTCGAAGATCGAATCTTGCGCGACCGCCCAGCCAACGCCCCAGCACCGGCCGCAGATTGATGCAGATGACGAATTATTGTCACGCCCTCTCGCCCAATAGTCTGCCATTATGGGCTTCGGTTAAGACATTGGAGACGGGGTGGTTAATGGACATTCTGCTCTCTATTCCGGCGGTGCTTGCGACCTTCGCATTCATGGCCGCCTTTTTCATGATCTTGGCGCGCTGAACGCTGGTCGAATCATCCAACATTTAACGTAATCTTGTAGAGTGAGCTGACCGTCCGATACACCGCGGCGTCTCGCCATTTGCCGCGTCCGGTGGTAATGACCGCCGATGACCGGATGGGATCACTTTCGGCAGGCGCCCTGGCGCCGCGTCATCGTTTGTTGCATGACCCTCATGCTCGGCGCCTGCGGCTCGGATTCATCGCCCGCCCGGCGAAACCCCTACCTCATCTATAGCCCGAATGGCGAGCCGCTCAGCGGCGGGCCGCTCGGCCGTCCGAGCTGCGGCGAGGCGATGGCGCACTGGTTCGACCGGGTCGACGCCAATCACGACGGCGCGGTCGACCGCGGCGAGTTCATGGACGACGCACGCCGCCAATTCGCCGCGATGGATCTCAACAAGGACGGCGTCATCACGCCGGCGGTTCTCGAAACGTACCGCGCGCCCTACCGCCCCTCGCGCGAAGAGGAGGCGAAAGCGCGCGCGGAGGAGCGTCAGGACGCCGCTGCCGAGCACTCGCTCTTCAACCAACTGCGCCCGGGCGCACTCGTCGGCCGCGATCGCGACGGCGGCGCCGAGCGCTCCGACCCGGTGATGAGCGCCGACGTCAATCTCCGCTTCAAGGTCGGTCTCGACGATTTCCTCGCGCATGCCGAGCGCATTTTTCGCGCGCTCGACCGCAATGGCGACGGTCGCCTCACGCTCGGCAATGTACAGCGCATCTGCCGAAGCTGAGTTAGGCCCATCGGGAGGGTTTTCACCACCAAGGCACCAAGCCCCCACCCTGCCCTCCTCCGCAAGCGGGGGAGGGTTTGGGAGGGGGACGCGCGAAGCGCCGATTCATAGGGGCCGTGATCGAGGTCGCGGACGACGATGATTTGCACAGCGCTGCGCGCAGAAAGAACTTGGTGTCTTGGTGTTTAATTCCTTGGGCCGCTCCGCACCCAACAGACGTGACGCAAGCTCGATGAGGTGCCCGGGTCAGTCGTGGCAGTGGCGGCCATCGATCATCGCCATGAAATGGAGCATGTAGGCGGCACAGGCGGCGGGATCGAGCATCCACACCATGTGATAGCGCGTCGGCAGGTGAATGATGCGGATATCGGGCACCAATTCGCGCAAGGTCCGCTCCTGCGCCTCGGTGACGGTCGCGCCCCTGGTCGGGTAGAGGCCGAGGACGGGTGCCTTGACGCGGGGCAGGAAGGGCGTCGCGTCGATCGTCTCGAGGAGACGCGCCATGCTCACCATGATTTCGACGTTGCTCTTGCCCATCTCGGTCGCATACCACTCGAGGAGCCCTGGATCGGTATCGGCAGGAAAGCGCGTCGCCATGTTGGCGGCGCGCGCCCAGGCGACCGACCCCATCTTGACGAGCGCCTCGCCCCACGAGGCGTGACCGAAGGAGAACGTCTTGTGCGTCTCCTTGATAATGTAGGGCGGTGTCGAGAGCGCGCAAAAGCTGCGCACGCGCTGCGGGTGCTCCGCCGCCAGAATGAAACCGAGAATGCCGGCGAGCGACTCGCCGGCGTAGTGCGCCGATCGCGCCCCGAGATCGTCGATGACGCACAGCAAATCCGCGATGTAGTTCTCCGCGGTGATGCCGCGATGCGGATCGAATTCGACGGATGAGCGGCCGAGCCCGCGCAGATCCGGGCAGACGACTTTGTAGTGGCGGGCGAGATACGGCACCAAGCCGCGCCAAAATTGCGCGGACCGCCCGAAGCCATGTTGCAGGACAAGGAACGGCGCCTCTTTCCACGGATCGGTGTAGTCGTGGATCTCGTAGTGAAGGGAGATGCCGTCTTTTGCTTTGACGTGAGGCATGGCGCGGTTCCGCTACGCGATGATCGGGGAGGGGAACCTGCGTACCCCGCCCGCCGGCGTCCGGTCAAGCCGCGCTGCCGCGCCTGATGGCGGACGGGCGAAACCGTTTCACCACAATATTGACTGTGGAAACTACCTATAGATTTGTCAAATTTGGGAACAATATGGTTATTTTTAGTTAACGTCGTTCGTTTTGTTACAAATATTTATACAAACCGATGAACTATTTGATGAAATCAAACGTTGTAATTTAGATATGACGAATAATTTGGAGGAAAACCATGAAAGCACTTAGTGTTGCTCTGCTTCTGACGCTTGCTGCCTTTGGCATGACCGCCTGCTACATCGAGGGAGATGGCGGCGGGTACGGTCGCGGACACGAATCTTACCGCGGCTACGATCACGGCGGCCATGGCTGGTACGGCCACGGCGACGGCGAGTATCGATACTGGCGCTGAGGGGGGCGGCCTGGCGCGACTTCCGCACCACGGATCAGGCAAACCGCTTCATGCGCTCGCTCGCCGCGACGAGGCGGGTGCGGATGCCGGGCTCCATCGCCGAGTGCCCGGCATCGGGAACGACATGGTATTCGGCCTCGGGCCAGGCGGCGGCGAGCTCGTCGGCGTTCATGATCGGGCAGATGATGTCGTAGCGCCCTTGCACGATGGTCGCAGGGATCGCGCGAATGCGGTCGAGATTGGCGATGAGGTCGTCGTCTCCGCTCCGCGTCTCATGCATGAAGTAATGCGCCTCGATCCGTGCCTTGGCGAAGGCATTGGGGTCCTCGCGCTCGGCATAGCCGGTGTCGGCGCCGGGCAGCAATGTCGCGCAACTGCTCTCGTAGCGGCACCAGGTGCGTGCCGCCGGCAAATGCACCGAGGGGTCGGGGTGGGTCAAGCGGCGGTAATAGGCGGCCAGAAGATCGCCGCGCTCGGCTTCCGGAATGGGCGCGACGAAGGCCCGCCACGCCTCGGGAAAGATCTTGCGCATGTCGTAGAGCCACCAGGCGATCTCGGCCGCGCGGCAGAGAAAGATGCCGCGCAGGATGAGGGCGCGGCAGCGTTCGGGATGCGTCTCGGCATAGCTGAGCGCCAAGGTCGAGCCCCAGGAGCCGCCGAAGACGACCCAGCGCTCGACGCCGAAATGCCGGCGCAAGGTCTCGATGTCGGCGACGAGGTGGCGCGTCGTGTTGTCGACGAGCTCGCCCAACGGCGTCGAGCGCCCGGTCCCGCGCTGCTCGAAGAGGATGATGCGGTAATGGGCGGGGTCGAAGAAGCGGCGGTGGTCGCGATTGACGCCGGCGCCCGGGCCGCCGTGGAGGAAGATGACGGGCGCCCCTCGCGGATTGCCCGATTGCTCCCAATAGAGGGTGTGGCGGGGATCGACCGCGAGCATGCCGCGGGCATAGGGCTCGATCGGCGGGAAGAGGTCGCGCTCAGGCATGAGGGGCTCCGCAAGGGATCGCCGGTCGTCTCGTTGCCAATCTAGCGGAGCCTCCGGAAAAACGCCCGGAGATCCTCGGCGAGAAGTTCGGGTTGCTCCAGCGCGGCGAAATGGCCGCCCCGCGGCATCACGGTCCACCGCACAATGTTGTAGCCGCGCTCGGCGAGCGCCCGCGGCGGCATCGGGATCTCCCTAGGGAAGAGCGCCACCGCCACGGGCGGCGTGACCCGGTTTGTCGGCGACAGGCGAAGCGGCCGCTCGCGCGATTCGTAATAGAGCTGCGTCGAGGCCCGGATCGTTTCGGTGACCCAGTAGATCATCACGTTGGTCAAAAGCTGGTCGCGCGTCAGGATGCGCTCGGGATCGCCGCCGCAATCGCTCCAGCGCTGGAATTTCTCGATGATCCAGGCGGCAAGCCCGATCGGCGAATCATTGAGCCCGTAGGCCAAGGTTTGCGGTTTGGTCGCCTGCTGATGATTGTAGCCGCCCTCGCTGTCCCACCAGGCGCGCATTTCGCCGAGATAGTCGTTGGCGACCGGGTCGTCCTGCGGCTGGTTCAGCGTGCCGCCGAGGAGGAACCGGCCGGCGATAAAGTTGAGGTGAAGGCCGATGACGCGCTCGGCATGGTCGAGGCCGAGCGCGGTCGAGACCGCCGCCCCCCAATCGCCGCCTTGCGCTGCGAAACGCTGGTAGCCAAGCTCCGTCATGAGCCGCGCCCAGAGCGCCGCGATCGCGTTCGGGTTCATGCCGCGCCAGTGCGGGCGGTCGGAGAAGCCGTAGCCCGGCAGCGACGGAACGACGACGTCGAAGGCATCCTCGGCGCTCCCGCCATGCGCCGCGGGATCGGTCAGGAGCGGGAGGATCTTCACCATCTCGACGAAGCTTCCCGGCCAGCCATGCGTGATGACGAGCGGCAGCGGCCTCGGCCCCTTGCCGCGCTGATGCACGAAATGGATGCCCAGACCGTCGATCGTCGTCCGGTACTGCGGCAGCCGGTTGAGCGCCGCCTCCTCGTCCCGCCAGCGATAGACGTTCCGCCAGTAGCCGGCGAGCGCCTTCATGTAGG
>JBGPOZ010000176.1:0-10374 GCA_041488295.1 Allostellaceae bacterium | reverse complement strand
GAGAGCTCCTCGCTCGCCGCGGCGACCGTCTGGACGTTCGCGGAAGCCTCTTCGGACGCCGCCGCCACGACGCTCGCCTGACGGCTCGTCTCCTCGGCGGTGGCGGACATGCCCTCCGCGGTGGCGCGCATCTCCGTCGACGCCGACGACAAGGTGCCGAGCGCGTCCTGCACGGAACGGTCGAACGCCGTTGTGTACTCCTCGACCAACGTCCGCCGCTGTTCCTTCGCGACCTGCGCCTCGCGCTGTTCGCCGGCAAGGCGCTCGCGCTCGATCATATTGCTCTTGAAGACCTGCACCGAGCCGGCAAGTCGGCCGACCTCGTCGCGACGCTCCGTGCCGGTCACCTCGACCTCGAGCTCGCCCCTCGCCAGCCGTTCGGTCGCATCCGTCAACTGCACGACCGGGCGCGCGATGCCGCGCCCGACAAGCCAAGCCATGATTCCGACCAGGATCGTGATGAGCGCCGTCGCAAGCGTGACGATCGACTGCCCGGTCGCACGGATGTCGTCACGCTCGGCACGGATGGTCTCGTATCTCCCGGTGACGCGGCGGTCGAGCTCGGCTAGCTTCGGCTCCAATACGGCATAGATCGCCGAGAGCTTCTTCACCTCGGTCACTTCGGCGAGCGAGGCCTCGACCATGCGAAAGAAGTTCTTCTGGTAGATTTCGATCTTCTTTCGAATGTCGGCCTTGAGCTCCGGCGCCAGCGCGGCCGCCTCGAGCGCGGCGTCGAATTCGGGCAAGCGCTGCCGCAGCTCGTCGCCATATTTCGGGTCTAGCCGCGCGAGAAAATCCTTTTCGTGCCGGCGCATCATCAGCATCGACACGAGGATCCGCGGCTTGTCGACCGCCTTCAGCTTGTCCTCGACGTCGTGAACCGCGGCGCGCAGCTCGCCGAGCAACCCCTTCGTCTCATCGAGGCCCACCGTCTCGACCGCTTTGCGAACGGCGGCAAACTGATCGGCATATTCCTTGACGTTACCCTCGATCTCCGAGGCAAGACGCCGCGTTTCCGGCACGACGAGATTAGCGGCAAGCGAGGCGAATCTCTCTTGCATCTCCTGCATGCCGGTCGAATGCAGTTCCGCGTCGTTCAGCGAGCGTCGTAACAGGAAATCCTTTTCGTGCCGCCGTGCTTGCAGCATGGCAATGCGGATGTCGGTTTCCACCGTGCGATTGGTCAGCGCCGTGGCCATGGTCGCCTCGGCGGCTGCTTGGCGCTCGATGTTCCACAAATAAATGCCGACGATCGCGAGAATGCCGACGATACCGATCAGTCCGACGATCAGGATCTGCTGACCGATCTTCAGCTTCGACAAGATATTTTGCATGACGGTCCCCATTTGATTTTGTGCCGGACCGGATGCGATCCGCTTCAACGCGAGCCTTCTTTCACGGCGCCTTGCACGGCAGCGATGACCGCGGCGGGATCGAGCGGCTTTGTCAGCATGGCGACAGCCCCAAGGCTGGTCATCGCTCGGTTGCACGCCTCGGTGCTGGCCCACGATCCACCGGTGACGCCGATGACCGGGATGGACGGGGCGAGCCTTTTCATTTCGAGCAGGATTTCGATTCCGTCGATTTCCGGCATGTAGAGATCGGTGATGATCGCTGCGAACGGCCCCTCCAGAAGAGCCGCTTCGAGCCTGCGGCCATTCTGCAGCGTTCGCACAGCGTAGCCGTTGCGGCCAAGCAGCACCGACAAATATTCACGGTGCGCGGCATCATCGTCGATTACGAGAATCCTGGACATCGGGCGTCACGGCGAAATGCGGGACGCGAACCCTAGCCGATCGCGTAACGCCTTGCTTCCGCCCATCGGTATGGAACGATGGCGTTGAAGTATGGCTACCCCATACTTTCGGTCAGAGGATTCGTTTCGCCGCCGCCGCGGGGCCATGCGGCTCGTCGAGCAACCGTCGGACGCAGGCGGCGAGTTGCTCGGGCGAAACCGGCTTCAGAAAAAAAGCGTCGACACCGGCGGTAAGCGCGGTCTTCTCGGTCGCGCCGTCGCTGAAGCCCGTGCAAAGGATGAAACGGAGGGACGCGCGGACCAATTTCAGCCGTTGGAACAGCGTCAGTCCTTTCATGCGCGGCATCACCTGGTCGCTGATCACCACGTCCCACGCCGTCGGGTCCTCCGAGAACGCGGCCAGCACCTCATCGGGGTCATTGAGCGCGACCACCTCATAACCCAGCCGCTCGAGCCCGATCGTCAACATGTCGGTCATCTCGGTCTCGTCATCGACGACGAGAATGCGTTCTCGGCCGCGCAGGATCGGCGCCGCGGTCGCGTCATCGATTGCCGCGATCTCGACGCCGGCGAGAGGAAGATAGATCGCGAAGACCGAGCCGGCGCCGAGGCGGCTCGTCACGAGGCAGGCGCCGCCATATGCGGTAGTGATGCCATGAACGACGGAGAGGCCAAGGCCGGTACCTCGACCGCGTTCCTTCGTCGTGAAAAACGGATCGAAGACACGTTTCAGTGTTTCCGCATTCATGCCGACGCCGGTATCCGCCACGATCAGTCGTGCGTAGTCGCGTGACGGATCGAGCTCGCCTGTCACAAGACGCATCTCGGTCTCGGCCGCATCGGCGCTCATCGCCGCGCCCCGAGCGAACATCACATAGTCGGGGCTGCCGGCGCGCAGGCGCGACAATTCGACCGAGACGGTTCCGGGTTCGTTCTGCAGGGCGTCGTTCGCGTTGAGGCAGAGATTGAGCAAGATCTGGCTGACCTGCCCTGCATTCGCCTGCGCGACCAAGCCATCCTCCGCGCCAGTGATGACAAGCTCGGTCGACGTCGGCAGTGCCGCGCGGATCAAATGCTTCGTCTCGTTGAGAAGATGCGCAAGGTCGATCGGTTTGCGCTCGACGGTGCTGCGCCTCGAGAATGCGAGGATCTGCTGCACAAGATCCTTTGCCCGCTCCCCCGCCAATGCAATGTGTCGCGCAAAGTCGTGCTCGGGCGTCTCCTTCGGCAAGTCCTGAAGCAGGAAACCGGCAAATCCCAAGATCGCGCCGATGATATTGTTGAAATCATGAGCGATGCCGCCGGCGAGGTGCCCCAGGGCATCGATCTTCTGCGCCTGCGCGAGTTCCTCCTCGAGCCGTTGCTCCTCGGTGACGTCGCGGGAATTGACGATGATGCCATCGACACCGGGCACATCCATCGCGTTTCGCGCCGAGCAGGCGATGTGACGCCAGGAGCCGTCCTTGTGACGAACGCGAAACCGCGCGGTGGCGCGGTGGCCCGATGTCGCTGCAACCGCATGAAACGCTTCGGCGGCGAGGTCGCGGTCATCGGGATGAACGCGATCGAACATCGAGCGGCCGACCACCTCTTCCATCGCAAAGCCGAGCTGCTCGGTCGCCGACGGGCTTCGGTAGGCGATAACCCCATCGGGACGCACGATCGCGACCATGTCGCTCGAATGTTCGATGAGCGCACGGAATCGCTCCTCGCTTTGGTAGAGCGCCTCCGCCGCGCGCTTTGATTCAGTGATGTCGAGAACGACAAGCAAGATGCTCTTCAACGTTCCGTCGTCATCGATGCGCGGGTGCCCGACGAAGTGCTCCCAGACGATCGCACCGTCAGCGCGGCGGACTCGGACATCGATCTCGAAATCTCGCCTCTCGGCAGTGCCGGCATTGCGCGCTTCGAGGAAGGCTTTGCGATCCCTTGGATCGATAAACTCGAATGCCTCCTCGATCGGGATGAACTCCCGTTTTGGCAAACCGAGCAGCTCGAGGAGCGACTCCGACCAATAGGAGCGATAATTCGTCCAGTCGACCAGGATGTATCCGAGCTTGCCCAGTCGTTGCGATTTCAGCAGAAGCTCTTGACTCTCGCGCAGCGCCAGCTCGGCGTGCTTGCGGTCGCTGATGTCGGCGATAAAGCCGGCCATGCCGACGATTTCGCCGATTTCGTCGCGAACGGGAAATTTGGTGATTTGCAAATATTCGAGGCCGACTTTCGCTTTTCCCGCGGACCGGTCGATCGAGGCGATCCGCCCATGTTCCAAGACCTCGCGGTCGGTGACCAGTCCCGGCTCCGCGATCGCCGGCGAGTAGAGTTCCTCCGTCGTCCGCCCATAGACGTCGTCCGGTCTATCGCCGAACCAATCGGTGTAGCACCGGTTGATCAATCGATAGCGTCGCTCGCGATCCTTGAGGAAGATCGCGAAGGGCGCATTGTCGACGATCGCGCTGAATTCGCTTTCCCTTGTTGCAAGCGCGCGCTCGGCCTCCTTGCGCGCCGTCTGATCGATCGAATAGCTCAACGTCTCGAACGCGTCGGTCAGGGGATCACGACGCCGAATGTAGCTCACCCGCACGTCGAGCGGGCTTCGATCCTTGCGCAGGAGCCGCAGATCGGCGCCGCATATGCCGTCCGATTTCGCCAGGTTTGGAAGGACCTCGTCGCGCAGATGAGCAACCGACTCGGGAGCGATGAAATCCCATCGGGGCCGCCCGATCACCTCGTCGCGCCGGTAGCCCATCGTCTGGAGCCAGGCATCGGAAACGGCAATCACCTTGCCGTCCTGGTCGGTCGCGGTGAGCATCACCGGCGTTTCGTTGTAAATGCCGCGGAATCGTTGCTCGCTCTCCTTGAGCGCTTGCCCCAGCGCGTAGCTGCGTTCGAACTGTAGGACGATGCTACCGAGAAAGACGATGGTCAGCGGCAGGAACACCAGCCACATCGGCGCCACGTCTATCGGCACGAATTCGGCGATCGTGGGGTCTGGGAAGAGACCGATGACGCTGAGCCCGCCGAGGCTCACCGCGAGGCCGAGCCAGGCGAGATTGCGCCAGTCGACAGCGACGCTCCGCCGGCGCAGCAGGGCGGCGTCGCCCGCGGTCAGCGCGAAAGCAATGACGATGCTGACGATGCCCGCCGCGATGCCGGCGCCGCCGAGGGCAATTCGCGACAACACGATGAGAGCGAGGCTAAGTGCGCCGGCTTCGATCCCGCCGAACAAGATCGCGATCACCACGACCGCGTTGCGCAAATCGAGCCGCACGCCATTTCCGGCATCGATCGGCGTCAACATGCTGACGATGCCAAGGACCCCAAGGATGAGGCCGAAGAAGAGACGCTCCGCTCGAGGCGGCAACCGCTTCGCGACCCACGGGCGTGCCTGGCAATAGCCGATGACGCCGATCGCGAGCAGAGCAGCATTCTGCAGCAGGAGAAATCCGATCTGAAATTGCTGAGGAAGCGTCATTGGCAATTGGCAGGGATGAGGGCTTGCAACTTTCGGGCGCAGGAGACGGAGCCGATCGCCAATTTGCACCGAACGGACGACGCGATCGCCCGAGAATCGGTATGGGGTCGCGCGCTCGTTAGTATGGGGTCGCGCGATCCCGCGCCCATCAAGGGGCGAAGATCATCCGCCGTCATCGGCGGCGCGGACCCCGCGATCGCGGCGCGCCACGGCGTTGGCGGCCTCCACCCGGTTCCGGACGCCGAGCTTGCGGAAGATATTGCGGACATGCAGCTTGACCGTGATCTCCTGCAGCTCCAAGGCACGCGCGATCTCCTTGTTGGAACGACCGCCGGCCAGCAGCGTGACGACCTGTCGCTCGCGCGGCGTCAGACCCGCCATCGTTCCGGGGGCATCCGCCGCCGATCGGCCGGCCTGCGCGTAGTCGGCCGGCAGATAGGTGCCGCCGGCGGCCACGACCTGGAGCGCCGCCGCAAGGACGGCACTCGGCAGAGTTTTCGGCAGAAATCCCTTGGCGCCGAGTTCGATCGCCCGTGTCACCTCGGCGTTGGTGGCGGCGCCGGAGATCACGACCAAGGGTGTCTCGGGAAAGCGCGCGAGGGTCCGCTCGATTCCCTCGAAGCCGTTCGAGCCGGGCATATGCAGATCCAAGATCGCGAGATCGAAGCGCTCTTCCCCGGCGAGGGCGCGATGCGCCGCGTCGAGATCGGCAGCGGTGGTAAGGCTGCTCGACGGGAAGCTTCGCTCGATGAGTGTCTTCAGCGCCTCTATGAAGAGGGGATGGTCATCAGCGAGCAGGATGCGCATGGCCCCTCCCCGCGACCGTGAAAGCCGCGCAAGAGAGCCTATCACAGAGGGCGCGACCGACAACAGCGCCTTGCCGGACTTGACCCGGCAAGGTCGCTGCACCAAGCTGCCGACGAACGAAAATACGACAACGTCGCGCGCGACGCTGCGGCCGTTTTGGAGGAAATCTGCCATGACCGACGCCAGATTGAGCCGCCGATCCCTCTTGCGCCACGCCGGCGCCGTGCCGATCGGACTTGCCCTCGCGCCGGCCATCATCGGCCGCGCGGAGGCCGCGCCGATGAAGCTGCGCCTCTCCTCCTCGCAGGCGAACGACCCGAAATACGCCAATGGCCGCGTCTATTACGAGAACCTGGTCAAAGAGGTGAAGGCGGGCGGGCTCAGCGACCAGCTCGACATCCAATTCTTCCCCGACAATCAGCTGGGTCAAGAGATCGACGTCATCAACTCTGTGAAGCTCGGCGTCATCGATCTGATGGTGTCCGGCTCATCGATCTCGGCCAATCTCGTGCCGCTGGTCGGCACCTTCGATCTCGGCTACCTCTTCGACAGCTTCCCGCAGCAGACCAAGGCGTTCGACGCCGGTGCCGCGAAGCCGATCGAGGAGGCGCTGCTCAACGGCGCCAATATCCGCATCATCGCCTGGGCCTATAATTTCGGCTCGCGCAGCGTCTTGGCGCGCAAAGCGGTGAAGACGCCCGAGGATCTGGCCGGGCTCAAGATCCGCACCTTGCCCAACCCGGTGATCACCCAGTGCCTGCGCCTCATGGGCGCGGCGGCGACGCCGCTCGCCTTCGGCGAGATCTATACCGCGCTCCAGGCCGGCGTCCTCGACGGGCTCAAGCACGATCCGCCGACGATCGTCGCCAGCAAGTTCTTCGAGACGGCGAAATTCTAGTCGCTGACCCAGCACAATTTCTCGCCTCTCGCCGTCTATTTCAGCGAGATGACCTTCGCGCGCATGGATGCGAAGCTGCGCGACGGTTTTCTCGCGGCGGCGCAGAAGGCTGCAGCCGACACTCGCGTCCAGGGGCTCGCGGTCGAGCAGGAAGCGCTCGGCGTGCTCAAGGAAAAGGGCGTCACCGTCGTCGACTGCGACAAGGAAGCCTTCCGCAAGCGCGTCCTGCCGCAGAGCGAGGAGTTCGCCAAGGCACATCCCGAGGCGAAGCCGGTCATCGACAAGATCCGCTCGACCAAGGTGTGAAGGTTTTTTCTCACCACGGAGGCACGGAGGGCACGGAGAAGGGGAGATAAACACCAAGGCACCAAGGCACCAAGGGGGTCATCGTGCGCTACGCGCACAAAAACAATCTTGGTGCCTTGGAGTCTTGGTGGTTCAAATTCTTATCTCCCCTTCTCCGTGCCCTCCGTGCCTCCGTGGTGAATCTCTACAATCCTTCAAAACTGAAAAATCGAGCTGACCATCGATGGCCCACGCCGCCGCCGTATCGGATCGCGCCGACCGCCCGCTCATTCGCCTGTTGCTGCACGGGACCGATGCCGCCGCTGCCGTGTTCCTGGCGGCGGACCTCGTCGTCGTCATTCTCTCGGTGGTGCTGCGCTCGACCCTCAACGCGCCGGTCGAATGGGCCGACGATGTGGCGCGCGGTCTCATGGTGGCATCGAGCTTCTTCGGCGCCGCTAGCGCGCTCGCGCGCGACGAGAATGCCGGCGTCGCCTTCTTCGTCGACCTCCTCGCGCCCGATCTGCGGCGCCATATCGACGGCGTCTCGTCGCTGCTGGTGGCGATCATCTGCGCTTATGTCGCGGTCAACGGGCTGAAGCTCGGCGCCCTCACCACCGGACAGACGACGGGCTCCGGCCTCCCGCTCGAGCTGACCTTCTACCCGATGGGCGCGGGCGCGGTGTGCATGACCATCTTCGCCGTCGACCGCTTCACGCGGCGCAAAATGCGCGCCATGGCCGAGGCCGTGGCCATCATCACCCTGCTCGTCGCCCTCTGGTACGCGTGGAGCACGCTCGCCCCCGACGCGATGCCGGGATCGGGCATCCTCATGCTGACCGGCTTCGCGGTCGTGTTGTTCGGCGGCATGCCGATCGCCTTCGCGCTGGCGCTGGCGGCACTCATCTTCATCTGGGTCGAAGGCAACCTGCCCGGCGTCATCTTCGCGCAGCAGATGGCGCGCGGCATCGACAATTTCGTGCTGCTGGCCATCCCGTTCTTCATCCTCGTCGGCTACGTGATGGAGGCGAACGGCATGTCCGTCCGCCTCATCGCGCTGCTGGAGCGCCTCGTCGGCCGGATGCGCGGTGGGCTCAACGTCGTCATGGTGCTCGCCATGGTGATCTTCTCCGGCATCTCCGGCTCGAAGATGGCGGATGTCGCGGCGGTCGGCTCGGTGCTGATCCCGGCATCGCGCCGCTCGGGACAGAATCCGGGCGGCGCCGTCGCCCTTCTCGCCGCCTCGGCGGTGATGGCCGAAACGATCCCGCCCTGCATCAACCTGATCATCCTCGGCTTCGTCGCCAATCTGTCGATCGGCGGGTTGTTCATGGCCGGGCTCGTGCCGGCCGGGCTGATGGCGCTCGCGCTCATTGCCGTCGCCATCGCCTTCGGCAGCCGCAGCGCCCTCACGCCCGAGACGACGTTGCGCAAATCGAACGCCCAGCTCTGGGGCGGTGCCGCGGTGACGCTCGGCCTCATCGTCATCATCTTCGGCGGCTTCAAATCCGGCTTCGCCACCGCCACCGAGATTTCGGCCTTTGCCGCGCTCTACGCCCTCGCCGCCGGCAGCCTCGTCTTCCGCGAGCTCGGCGCCGGGGCCGCGGCGCGCAGCTTCGTCAACGCCGCGACGCGCTCGGGGCTGGTGCTGTTCATCGTCGCCGCCGCCCAGTCCCTCGCCTTCGTCCTCACCCTGCAGCAGATACCGCACGCCCTCGCCGAGACGATGATCGCCTTCTCGCATTCGAGCGGCACCTGGCTCTTCATGCTGCTGTCGATCGCCATCCTCATCGTCATGGGCTCGGTCCTCGAGGGCGCG
The DNA here is from genome assembly GCA_041488295.1 of Allostellaceae bacterium. Lineage (GTDB taxonomy): Bacteria > Pseudomonadota > Alphaproteobacteria > ATCC43930 > CGMCC-115725 > URHD0088. The sequence goes on along the minus strand of JBGPOZ010000176.1, from coordinate 1,334 downwards.
GCGGCGCTCATCATCTTCGGGCCGCTCCTGGTGCCGGTGGCGGCCCAGCTCGGCATCGCGCCGTTGCATTTCGGCGTCGTCCTGGTGATCGCCATGGGCATCGGCTTGTTCGCGCCGCCGCTCGGCCTCGGCCTCTATGGCGCCTGCCTCATCGGCAACGTGCCGATCGAGGCGACGGTGAAGCCCATGCTGGGCTATCTCGGCGTCTTGCTGCTGTGCCTCCTGGTCATCGCCTTCGTCCCGAGCCTCGCCCTATGGCTGCCGCACGCGCTCGGCTATCGATGATTTGGTTGGGCATTGCCGCAGGGTCTCCGTCATGCATAATCCCGGATACGCAGGCGCAGATCGGGGAGGCGGTCGCATGGGACCCAACGAAACGAGGTCGCGCCAGGGGATGCTGACGCGCCGTTCGGCAACGAAGCTGATCGTCGGTGCCGCAAGTGCCGTCTTCGCCCCGCGGCTGGCGCGCTCGGCCGACAAGACGGTCTATCTGCTGACCTGGGGCGGGACCATCCAGGCCATGCTCGAGCGCGACAATTGGGCGAAGAAATTCACCGATGCGACCGGCTACGAGGTCGTGCTCGTGCCGAAGGCGACCGGCACCGAGATCATGGCGACGGCGATCGCGCAGAAATCGAAACCGCAGGTCGACGTGGTCCAGGCAGACCTTCTGCCCTGGCTCGGCGCGATCGAGCAGGATCTCTACGTGCCCATCGACACGGGTTCGGTGCCCAATGTCGCAAACCTTTATCAGCCGGCGCTGATCAAGGGCGGAAGCGGCGGACAGGTCCTCGGGGTCGAGCCCTATGGCGACGTCTTCGCGCTCATCTACAACAAGGAGGTGTTCGCGAAGAACAACTGGGCGCCGCCGACACAATGGACCGATATGGAGCGTCCCGAATTGCAGGGTCAGCTGCTCATTCCGCCGGCATCGTCGATCTACGGCCTCTATTTCCTCGTCATCGCGGCGCGCGCGCATGGCGGCGACGAGAAGAATATCGAGCCCGGCTTCACCGTGATGAAGAAAATCGGCCCCGGCGTCGTCGATTGGAGCGACACCTTCGCAAAGATGTCCCAGTTCCTCGCCGACGGAACCGCCTCGATTGCCTTTCACGGCATCGCCGGGGCGCTCGACATGATCCAGCGCAAACTGCCGGTGGCTTACGTCATTCCGACTCCCGTCTATATGAGCCCGACGGCAATGGGGATCATGAAGAACGGGCCGAACCCCGCCGGCGCCGCCGCCTTCGTGAATTGGTGGATCAGCCGCGACGTCCAAAGCTATCGCGCCGAGACCTACGGGCAGACGGTCATGAACAGCGAGGTGAAACTCT
>JBGPOZ010000175.1:0-10385 GCA_041488295.1 Allostellaceae bacterium | reverse complement strand
TTACTATACCGCGTCGGGCTACAGCGTCGGAACCTCCGGCAACAAAACGACCGTCGACGCCGCCGCCTTCTCGACGCGGGGACCCGGGACGACCTTGTCGCGCGGCGGCTTCGGCGCGCGCGCCTCGGCGATTCGCGTCGCGAGCTGACCGCCGCCGATGCGCCGTCTCGCGATCGAGCCCCGCGCCGATTGGAAAGCCGAGGCCGCGCGCTTGGGCGGCGACTTCCTCAGCGAGGGCGGCGACAGCTTCTGGACCGAAGACGCCTGCTATGCCTTCACCCTGCAGGAGATCGAGGAGGCGATCGAAGCGCCGACGCAAGAGTTGCTGTCGATGTGCTACGCGGCGGTCGAGCACGTCGTGGGCCGCCCGGATTTGCTGCGGAAGCTCGCGATTCCGGAGTCCGTCTGGGATTACCTGCGGCGAAGCTGGCAGCGCCAGGACCGCGACCTCTACGGCAGGTTCGATCTGCGCTTCGACGGAACCGCCCCGGCAAAGCTCTATGAATTCAACGCCGATACGCCGACCTCGCTGTTCGAGGCGGCGGTCTTTCAATGGCACTGGCTGGAGCAGGGCATCGAGCACGGCCGCCTGCCCCACGGCGCCGACCAGTTCAACTCGATCCACGACCGGCTGATCGAAGCCTTTGCCGGTTTCGGGTTCGGCAAGGCGCCCCTCCATGTCGCCTGCGTGCGCGACAATGCCGAGGATCGCGGCACCGTCGACTACCTCGCCGAATGCGCGCGCCAAGCCGGTGTCTCGACGGAGTTCATCTTCATCGAGGAGATCGGCGTCACCGCGGATGGGCGTTTCACCGATCTTGCCGATCGCGCCATCCTCAACCTCTTCAAGCTCTATCCGTGGGAATGGATGGTGTCCGAAGCCTTCGGCCGCCATCTGCCGGGCGACCGCACGCGGTTCATCGAGCCGGTCTGGAAGATGGTGCTGTCGAACAAGGGCTTGCTGCCCATTCTCTGGGAGATGTTCCCCGGCCATCCCAATCTGCTGCCGGCCTTCTTCGAAGGCGATCCGCGCGCGCAAGCGCTCGCCGGCAATCATGTCCGCAAGCCGCTCCATGGCCGCGAAGGCGGCAATATCGAGATCGTGCGGCGCGGTCCCGCGACAGGGGGATTGGGCACCGACGATCTCCGGCGCGAGGGTCCCTATGGCGGCGAGGGCTATGTCGTGCAGTCCCTTTGCGAGCTTCCCGATTTCGACGGCAACCGCCCCGTCATCGGTTCTTGGGTGGTGGCAGGACAAGCCTGCGGGATGGGCATCCGCGAGGAGCGCGCCGCCATCACGAGCAACGGCGCCCGCTTCGTCCCGCATGTCATTCTCGATTGACCCGCCGCGTCGCATCGCGGCGAGAAAGGAGTGGCTCCCATGAGTTCTCTATCGGCCGCCGCCGTGGCCAGCGCCGCCGGCATCCCGGCCTTCTTCGGCTATTTCGTCGCCGCCCTCGCCATGGCGGTGATCTTCCTTACGCTTTACTGCCTCATCGCCGTCCGCCACGAGATCCAGCTCATCCGCGAGGGCAACACCGCCGCCGCCATCAGCCTCGGCGGCGCGCTCCTCGGCTTTGCGATCCCGCTCGCCATGAGCATCGCGCAGAGCCGGGACATCGCCGACATGGCGGTTTGGGCGGGGCTTGCGGCGGTCGTTCAACTCGCGGTGTTCTGGACGGTCGGTCTCATCGTCGGACACGAAGCAAAGCGGATCGCCGAGGGCGACCTCTCGACCGCATCGTTCCTCGCTTTCGCCTCGGTCGCCGCCGGCCTCATCGATGCCGCGTGCATGACCTCGGGGGCGTGACCCTCGCTTCCCGTCACGCTTTCAGGACGCCGCGGCGGATCTGATCCTCCTCAATCGATTCGAAAAGCGCCTGAAAATTGCCTTCGCCGAAGCCTTCGTTGCCCTTGCGCTGGATGATCTCGAAGAAGATCGGACCGATCACCGTCTGGGTGAAGATCTGGAGGAGCAACCCGCCGCCCTTGGTCGGTGCGCCGTCGATGAGGATGCGATTCCTCGCGAGCCGCGCCACATCCTCGCCATGGCCCGGCAGGCGCGCATCGAGACGCGCATAGTACGTGTCGGGGACGGTCTGGAACGGCACGCCGAGATCGCGCAACCCCTCGACGGCCGAGTGTATGTCCTCGGTGCCGAGCGCGATGTGCTGGATGCCCTCGCCGCGATAGGCATCGAGATATTCGGCGATCTGCGATTTGTCGTCAGCGCTCTCGTTGATCGGGATGCGGATCTTGCCGCACGGGCTCGTCATCGCCTTGGAGCGCAGCCCGGTCAGCTTGCCCTCGATGTCGAAATAGCGGATTTCGCGGAAGCTGAAGAGCTTCTCGTAGAAGCCGGCCCATTGCGCCATGCGCCCCTGATGGACGTTGTGCGTCAGATGATCGACCGTGACGAGGCCGGCGCCGCGCGGCCGCTGATCGACGCCGGGGACCGCGACGAAATCGACGTCGTAGATCGAGTGGTCGCCGTAGCGGTCGACGAGATAGATGAGGCTGCCGCCGATCCCCTCGATCGCCGGGATGTTGAGCTCCATCGGCCCGACCTTGGAACGGACCGGCCGCGCTCCGAGATCGAGCGCGCGCTGATAGGCCTTGGCGGCATCCTTGACGCGGAACGCCATTGCGCAGACCGAAGGGCCGTGAATGCGCGCGAAGGCCTGGGCGAAGCTCTCGGGCTCGGCGTTCAGGATGAAGTTGATGTCGCCTTGGCGATAAAGCGTCACGTTCTTCGAGCGGTGGCGGGCGACGGCGCTGAAGCCCATCGTCGCGAAGAGCCGCGAGAGGGCGACGGTGTCGGGCGCGGCGTATTCGACGAACTCGAACCCGTCGGTGCCCATCGGATTGTCCCAGAGGCTGGGCGGGGCGGCAGCGGATTGCGGCGGCAGATCGGTCGTCACGCTCATGCTCTCCCCCTTGCGAGGACTGGGTACCGCTCGACTGAAAACGCGCCCCGACGCAGTTTAGTTTCAGATGGCGCTTGCCGTCGAGGTACGCCGTTTGGCGGTAGTGGGTCGGTTTGCGGACACTACCCGATTGGCGCCCGTTAACGACGCCGACGTCGCGCCGTTCGCCGAGGGTTGACGCCGCCCTTCAATGCAAAAAAAGGGGTAGCAAATCATCGGCCCAGACCCGATGTTACGGGCAAACTCGCCAGGCGTCGCGTCGCCGCTCAGCCATGGAGAAGGCAATGTCTCGGAAGAAGCCAACGAGCTCGGCGGAATTCGTCAATTTCGACGTCCTCTACGATGATGGATCGCGGACGTCCAATCGCAAGGTTCCGAGCGCGGCATTGGGCGGGCTCGACGGCGATCTGCCGGCCAAAGCGATCATCGAAGCGCAGGACGAGAAGATTGCCGCGATGTCGGGACGGCCGCGCGGCGCGATCAAATCGTTGACGCGCTCGCCGAACCGCTGAGCCCGTTCGTCCTATTCCGGGGTCTCTTTCGGCGTGCCCGCGGCGGCATCGAGTTCGGCCTTACGCTGCGCCGTCCGTTCCTGTTGCAGCCTCTGCTTCTCTTCGCGCTTGGCGCGCTTGGCGCGGTCGCGTTCCGCGCGCTGTTGGTTATAGTTCGGCTTGAACGCCATCGCTGCTCCTTCGGGACCGGCCTTAAGCCTGCTCGGTCGCCGCCTTCGGTTTCTTCGCGCGCGGTTTCGCCGTCGCCGGTTTGCGTGCTTTCGCCGCGCCGGCCTTGGACTTTTCGGGTTTCGCGCTCGCCTCTTTTGCCGACGCGGCGATCTCGGCTTCACGCTTGAGGCGCATTTCGCGCAAGCGCGCGGTCTTGTCGACGCCTGCCTGGCGCGCCTTCTCGCGCTCCTCGATGATCTCCGCGTTCCGTTGCTGATCGCGGCTCCAGACGATCTGCGCCTCGCGCCGTGCTTCGGCACCGCGCTGCTCTGCCTTGCTCATCACGAACCTCTCACCAGAAGCCATCTCGCGGGCTTGCCGGGCAACGCGACAGCGCCGGAGCGCCTTGCCCGATCAATAGCCTTCGCGCTCCATCCGCTTGCGCATCGCCTTGCGGTGCCGCCGCACCGCCTCGGCCCGCTCGCGCGTCCGGCGCTCGGATGGCTTTTCGTAAGCGCGCCGGCGCTTCATCTCGCGGAATGTACCCTCGCGCTGCAACTTCCTTTTCAGGATGCGGAGGGCCGAATTCACATCATTGTCTCTGACGAATACCTGCATAATCCCCTTTCAACCCGATCGCCTCGGAGGTGGCGGCACCGACAACCGCCGCCCCCCCGAATACCGGATAGTGCGCTCCCGGACGACCGCGATCAGCTGACGACGGAAAGATTGGCCGCCGCTTCCTTGCCGCGATCGCGGGCGATTTCGTAGCTGACCCTCTGCCCTTCATTGAGCGTGCTCATCCCGGCGCGCTCGACCGCAGAGATGTGCACGAACACATCCTTGCCGCCATCCTCAGGCTGGATGAAGCCGTAACCTTTTTGCGCGTTGAACCATTTGACGGTGCCGATAGCCATGGTGGTGTCCTCGAAAAGAAGATAAGGCCACCCCGCAATTGACGGGGCGGATCGGACATCGATGAAGGACGGGGGCTGAGGTCCGGCGCCATCAGACGGGCGGGGGAGAGCAGGCCGAACCTAGACGAGTCGACAGCTTTAAGATACGCCGCCGAGGGGATTGTCGCAAGCCCAGGCGGTGAAAACGTCAATTTATCCATAAAGCACAGCAGCTTGTCGAGATGCATTCCGCACCGCGATGGATGCGGGCTCGCGGCGGAGCGATCGGCATGGTGTATGCTTCCTAGAGATCACACCTCCGAGTGGCCGGATGTCCACCGCACGTCTCATTGTCGCCGATTCCGTCACCAAGCTCGGGCCCGAGGCGGCGGGCGCGGTGCTTGTCGCCGGCTCGCATGGCGGCGTCTATGCCGCCTACCTCGCGGCGAAGGCGACGGTGCGCGGCGTCATCCTCAACGATGCCGGCATCGGCTTGGACGAGGCAGGGATAGCCGGGCTTCGCTATCTCGAACGGCTCGGCATTGCCGCCGCCGCGATCGGGCACGAGACGGCGCGGATCGGCGATGGCGCCGACATGATGTTGCGCGGGCGGGTGACGCAAACCAACGCGGCGGCGGCGCGCCTTGGCTGCGCGGTGGCAATGACCTGCGCCGAAGCCGCCGAGCGTCTCGCCGCTGCGATGGTTTCCGGCGCAGTACCGCCGCCCTACGACGAGGCGCGCATCCTGCTGCGTGACGCGCCCGGCGAACCGCCGGTCTGGGGCCTCGATTCGAATTCGCTGATGCGCCCTGAGGATGCCGGCACGATCGTTATCACCGGCTCGCATGGCGGGCTGCTCGGCGGCAAGCCCGAGACGGCGATCCGTTTCGCCGCGCGAGCCGCGATTTACAACGACGCCGGGATCGGCATCGACAAGGCCGGAATCGCCCGCCTGCCGGCCCTCGACCTCCGCGGCATCGCCGGTGCGACCGTCGCGGCGGCGACGGCGCGGATCGGCGAGGCGCGCTCCGCCTGGCAAACGGGTCGGCTCTCGGCGGTGAACGAGACGGCGCGGCGCTGGGGCGCAATCATCGGCATGAGCGTCCCCGATTTCGCGCGCATCGCCTCCCGGGCGCCGCGCTGAGCGCGCGCTCAGAGGAAGCCGATCGAGATCCAGGGAATCGCCGCGACGAGGATGAGCGCGAGGAGAAGCACCGCGAGATAAGGCCAGATCGCCCCCATCGCATGGTCGGGATCGACGCGGCCGATGGCGCAGGCGGCGTAGAACCCGACGCCGAAGGGCGGCGCGAAGAGGCCGATTCCCATGGCGAGGATGACGACCATCGCGTAATGCACCTCGTGAATGCCGAGCGCGCGGGCGATCGGAAAGAGCAGCGGCCCGAACAGCACGATCGCCGGAATGCCTTCAAGAACGCTGCCGAGCACAACGAATGCCACGATCGAGACCGCGAGGAACCCCGCCTGCCCGCCCGGCATCGCCGCCATCATCGTCGCGAGTTGCCGCGAGAAGCCGGATTGCGTCAGCGCCCAGGCCATGCCGGTCGCCGTGCCGATGATGAAGAGGATGGCGCCCGAAAGCGCCGCCGTCTCGACCAGCATCGGATAGAGGCGCCGCCAATCGAACCAGCGATAGAGGAAGAAGCCGACGACGAAGGTGTAGACGACGCCGATCGTCGAAACCTCGGTCGCGGTGGCGATGCCCTCGACGACGGATGTGCGGATGAGGAAGGGCAGGATGAGCGCCGGGAGGGCGATGACGAAGCTCTTCGCCACTTGTCTCGGCGAGGCGCGGCGAACCGCGGAAAGATCCTCGCCGCGCGAGCGGAAATGCGCGATGACGCAGAGCGCCAAGGCCATCACCAGCGCCGGCAGCAAGCCGCCGGTGAAGAGCGCGGCGATCGAGACGCCGGTGACCGAGCCGATCGTGATGAGGACGAGGCTGGGCGGGATCGTCTCCGACATGGCGCCCGAGGAGGCGAGGAGCGCGATGAGCTCGTCGCCCCTGGCGCCGCGCCGCCGCATCTCGGGGAAAAGCACCGGCGCCACGGCTGCCATGTCGGCGGCCTTCGACCCCGAAATGCCCGAGACGAGATACATCGCACCCAGCAGGACGTAGGCAAGGCCGCCGCGGACGTGACCCAGCAGTGCCGCCAGGAAATCGACCATCGCCCGCGCGAGGCCGGTCGCCTCGATGAGGCCGCCGAGGAAGACGAAGAGCGGGACGGCAAGCAGGATGATGTGCGACATGCCCTCATCCATGCGGCCGACCAGCACGGTCAGCGGAACATGCGTCGTCAGCGCCAAGTAGCCGAACGTCGCGACGCCGAAGGCGAAGGCGATCGGGACGCCGATGGCGACGCACAGCGCGACGATGCCGACGAAGAAGATGAGGAGGTTCGCCTGACCGAGGCCGAGCAGCATCGGCCGCGCCAGCCAGAAGGCCAACGCGACGGCGCCGACCGTGGCGAACGCGCTCGCGGCGTCGCGCGGCCGCACGCGCTCGACGAGCCGCGCCGCGGCGATGACGATCATCAGCACGGCACCGACGCCGATCGCCGCGACGCGGAAGCTGTTGTGGAACTCGAGCGCCGGCGTCAGGATCGCCCATTCGCTGGCGATGTAGCTCTCGGCCGGCGCCAGGATCAGCAGCACGAAGGCGGCGACGACCATCGCCCCCACCGCCTCGAGCCAACTCCGCCAGCGCGGCGCGGTGCGCGTCAAAAGGGCGGTGAGGCGCATATGCTCATCGCGCCGCAACGCGATGACGGCGCCCAGCATGGTGAGCCACAGGAAGAGCGCCGAGGCAAGCTCGTCGGTCCAGACGAGCGGGCTGCGGAAGACATAGCGGGAGACGACGCCCGCCAGCAGCACGACGATTTCGGCGGCGACGAGGAGGGCGGCCGGAACCTCGGTCGCCCAGGCCAGCGCGGCATCGAGCCGGACGAAGCGAGGGGCCCCGGTCGCCGCGACGCCGATCTTGCCCGGCTCGTGCGAAGGAGCCGCGCCCGCCGTCATCTCACGCCAGCTTGCCCGTGTACTTCTCGAGCAGCGCCCACGCCTCGGCGCCGAACTTGCCCTTCCAAGTCTCGTAGAACTTCGCCTTCTGCAGCGTCTCGCGGAAGGAGGCGGGGTCGGGCTTGTTGAAGACCATACCCTTCTTCTCGAGATCGCCTTGCAGTGAATTGTTGAGGCCAAGGATCTCGGCGCGCTGCTCCTCGGCCGCGGCGTTGATGTTGCGCGCGGCGATCTCCTGCAAATCCTTCGGCAGCGCCTGCCAGGCCTGGGCGTTGGCGAGGAACCAGAAGCCGTCCCACATGTGATTGGTGAGCGAGCAGTATTTCTGCACCTCGTAGAGCTTGGCGATCTGGATGATCGAGAGCGGGTTCTCCTGGCCCTCGACGACTTTCGTCTGGAGCGCCGAATAGACCTCGTTGAAATTGATGCTGGCGGGCGATGCGCCGAACGCCTCGAACATCGAGGTCCAGAGCGGGCTGACCGGCACGCGGATCTTGAAGCCCTTCAAATCCGCGGCGGTGTTGATCGGCTTGGTGCTGGACGTGGTCTGGCGGTAGCCATTGTCCCACATCTTGTCCATCGCAACGAGGCCGGCCTTGGCGATCTGGGCGCGCACATAGGCGCCGAGCTCGCCATCCATGCCCTTCCACACCGCGTCGTAATCCTTCCAAGCAAAGCCGATGCCGTTGATCGAGGCCGCCGGGACGAGGGTCGCCAGGATGAGGCCGGACAGCGTGAAGAGCTCGATCGCGCCCGAGCGCAGCTGCGAGAGCATGTCGGTGTCGCCGCCGAGCTGATTGTTCGGAAAGATCTGGATCTCGAGGCGGCCCTTCGATTCCTCCTTGATGCGCTGCACCATCTTCTCCGCGGCGACGTTGGTCGGATGCGTCACCGGCGAGTTGTTGGCGTATTTGTAGGTGAACTCCGCGGCGCGGGCCCGGCGCGGCAGAATGGCGGCGCCGGCGACGACGCCGGCAGCGGCGACCGAGCCGCGAACGAAATTGCGGCGCGTTACTTTCGTCATGCGAAATTCTCCCCGTTGATTTCCGTCAATTCTTACACGAGATCGCCGGCCGTCACGCCGGAAATCACGAAGCCGCCATCGACGGCGAGGACCTGGCCGTTCACGTAGCCGGCGGCGTCGGAGCAGAGATAGGCCACCGCCGCAGCCACCTCCTCGGGCAAGCCGTAGCGATGGAGCGGAATGCGCGCGAGATATGCTGCGCGCGTTTGCGGCGTGTGCGCGGCGCGCGCCATCGTCGTGTCGATCGGGCCCGGCGCCACGGCATTGACGGTGATCCCGAGCGGCCCCAGCTCGAGCGCCATCTGGCGCGTCAGATGGATGACGGCAGCCTTCGAGGTGCCATAGGCGGCGCGGCCCGTTCCGGCCAGCATGCCGCTGATCGAGGCGATGTTGACGATCCGCCCGCCGCCATGCCGCGCCATGTGGCGGGCCGCCGCCTGACCGCACAGAAAGACGCCGGTCAGATTGACCTGGAGCACGCGTTCCCAATGCTCGAGCGACGCCTCGAGGAAGGGCGCGAGATCGCCGATCCCGGCGTTGCTGACGAGGATGTCGAGCCGGCCGAGATCGCGGATCGCCGTCTCGACCATCGCGTCGACGTCGCCGGGCACGCCGACATCGGCGGCGATTGCGCGAACCCGCGCTCCCGTCCCGCCGAGCTCCGCTGCGGCCGCCTCGACCCGCTTCTCGTCGCGATCGGCGAGCAGCACGGCGGCGCCGCGCTCCGCGAGCTCGCGCGCGATGGCAAGGCCGAGCCCGGCGGCGGCGCCGGTGACGATCGCGACCCGATCGGCGAGGTCCGAGCTTCTCGATGTTTCGCGCGTGGCGGCGTCTCCGGCTGAGGCGATGCGGGCAGCCTGCAACGGAACTTTCCGCTTGTAAACTGGAGCCCGCGTAGTAAGCACGGCGCCAGCACGGGCAAATATCAGAGGATTTCGATGACCGCACAGGGGGTCGCCAATCGGCCGCAAGGGCGCATGAATGGCGGCCGGGCGCTGGCCGAGATGCTGCGCCTCGCCGGCATCGGCCCGATGTTCGGCATGGGCGGCTTCCAGCTCCTGCCCTTCTACGACGCGCTGAACCAGCTCGGAATGAGGCACTTCCTCATCAATGACGAGCGCTGCGGCGCCTTTGCCGCCGACGCCTATGCGCGCGTCACCAACCGCCCCGGCGTATGCGATGGCACCTTGGGGCCGGGCGCGACCAACCTCGTCACTGCCCTCGTCGAGAGCCTCAATGCCGGCGTGCCGCTGGTGGCCCTCGCCGGCGACACGCACCGCGCCCATTCCTGGAAGAACATGACGCAGGAATGCCGCCAGACCGAGATCCTGCGTCCCGCGGTCAAGGAGCTGATCCGTATCGAGCTGACGAGCCGCATCCCCGAGCTCCTGCGCCGCGCCTTCGCCGTCGCCACCTCCGGCCGGCCTGGTCCCGTGCTCCTCGACATTCCCGAGGATGTCTGCCACGGCGAGCATGATTTCGCCGCCGAGGATTTCGCGATCGAGCCCGCGACCTTGGCGGCGCCGGCGCGCCGCACGCGGCCCGCGTCATCCGATATCGAAAGCGCCGCGCGCCTCCTCGCCGTGGCGAAGCGCCCGCTCCTCCTCGTCGGCGGCGGCATCCATCTCTCGCAGGCGCAGGAGGCGCTGCTCCGCCTTGCGGAACGCGTCGGCATTCCGGTCGCGCACACGATGAGCGGCAAGGGCGGCAGTCCCTGCACCCATCCTCTCTCGGCCGGGCTCTTCGGCCGGTACGCGCGGATCGCCAACGATCTCATCGCACGATCCGACTGCCTTCTCGTCGTCGGCTGCAAGCTCGGCGAGATCGCAACGAAGCGCTA
>JBGPOZ010000174.1:0-10407 GCA_041488295.1 Allostellaceae bacterium | reverse complement strand
CTCGTCCGCGGCCAGACCGCCGAGGCGGTGCAGCGCGGCGCCCGCGCCCTCATCGACCCGAAGGTGTTTCCGGCGGCGCGCGAGGGCAGCCCGTACCTTGCACCGCAAGTCCTCGTCGATGTCGACCATTCGATGCGGGTCATGACCGAGGAGAGTTTCGGCCCGGTCATCGGCATCATGAAGGTCGGCTCGGACGAGGAGGCGATCCGCCTCATGAACGACAGCCGATACGGCCTCACCGCGGCGATCTGGACGCGCGATGAGGCGGCCGCGATCGCGATCGGCGACCAGGTCGAGACCGGCACCTGGTTCATGAACCGCTGCGACTATCTCGATCCCGCCCTCGCTTGGACCGGGGTCAAGGATTCGGGCCGCGGCTGCACCCTCTCGCGCCTCGGCTTCGCGGCGCTGACGCGGCCGAAATCATTCCATCTGCGGATTGCGACGTGACCCCGAAATAATCTGCGCCAGCTCCGGCGCCGCCGCTCAGAGCGGGCCGTGCCGCCGCGCTCTTGCCAGAAGGCGCATCTGCGCGAAGGCGAGCGCCAGATCCCCATCCGAGAGTATGCGGGTGAGTTCGCCCAGGCGTTGCTCGAGACGGCCGCGTTTGCTCGCCGGCCGCGCCTTGGCCGGCGGCGTTGCGGCATCGCTGCGCAAAAAGTCCGTGCGGTTGTTGAGCGGCGGCGTCCGGTCGTGAAGGCGGCGGCTCGCCATCCATTGAATGACCGACGGCCCGGACGAGGCGGAGACGCCGCGACCGGCGAGAGGTCCGTTGCCGTCGAGAATGGCACCATCGGGGCCGGGTCGCCGCAGCAATGCCGCGGACAGCAAGGCGCGCGCGGTCGCGTTGTTGACGCAGGTGCCGGTCACCGCCTTGACGGTGAACAAGGGCGTCTCGTTCGTCTCGGTCGCAAATTGCATCGCGAGTACTCCAGAATTTTGATTCGTCTATGACGCATCTTTATCTAAAAATGCTCGGTTCCTATAGAAATTAATCAACAAATACAAAGTTGATTTATCTAAAATGTTCGACAAATACCGAGAGATGCCGTCAGTTACTTGGGCGGCGTGCGGTCTGGCATATTGCGGTTGCACCCGGCATGATAAGGGCGGCGCATCGAGCACGGCGCGACGTATCTCCGGAAAGGCAATCATGACCTCGACCCTTGACACCTTGCGCACCAATTGGAACTACCCGACGAGCGTTCGCTTCGGCGTCGGCCGCATCGCCGAGCTCGCCGAGGCGTGCAAGACGGTCGGCATCAAGCGGCCCTTGCTGGTGACGGACCCCGGCCTTGCCGGTTCGGCGATGGTGCGCGACGCCATCGCGGCCAATGAGCGGGAGGGCGTGCCGACCGGGCTCTTCAGCGACCTCAAGGGCAATCCGGTGGCGAAGAACGTCGAGGACGGCATCGCCGCCTTCCGCCGCGGCAAGCATGACGGAGTCATCGGCTTCGGCGGCGGCAGCGCGCTCGACACCGGCAAGGTCATCGCCTTCATGCAGGGGCAGACGCGGCCGATGTGGGATTTCGAGGATATCGGCGATTGGTGGACGAGGGCGGACCCCGCGGGGATCGCGCCGGTCATCGCCGTCGCCACCACCGCCGGCACCGGTTCGGAGGTCGGCCGTTCCGGCGTCATCACCGACGGCGCCACGCACACCAAGAAGATCATCTTTCATCCGAAGATGATGCCGGTCATCGTCATCATCGACCCCCAGCTCATGGTCGGGTTGCCGCCGCATCTGACGGCGGCGACCGGGATGGACGCGCTCGCCCACAATCTCGAAGCCTACATGGCGCCGGCATATCACCCGATGGCGGACGGCATCGCGCTCGAAGGCATCCGCCTCGTCAAGGAGTTCCTGGCCCGTGCCGTCGCGAACGGCAAGGATCTGGAGGCGCGGGCGCAGATGGCGGTGGCGGCGAGCATGGGCGCCACCGCCTTCCAGAAAGGCCTCGGCGCCATCCATTCGCTGAGCCATCCCGTGGGCTCGCTCTACGATGCCCATCACGGCCTCACCAACGCCGTCTTCATGCCCTATGTCCTGGCCTTCAACCGCCCGGCCATCGCAGAGAAGGCAGCGCGGGTCGCGCGCTATCTCGATCTCAAGAAGCCCGGTCTCGACGGGCTCATCGATTGGACGCTCGAGCTGCGCCGGACGATCGGCATCCCGCACACTCTCGAAGGGCTGAAGGTCGGGCCCGAGCGGTTCGATGAGATGTCGAAGATGGCAGCGGCCGATCCGACCGCGCCCAGCAATCCCGTCAAGGTCGGGCCGCGCGAGCTGAAGGGACTTTACGAGAATGCGCTCGCCGGGCGCCTTGCCTGACGAGACGGCGCGGCTGCGCCTCGCCGAGCCGGGCGAGGCGGCTTCGGTGCTCGCAATCCTCCAGGCTGCCTTCGCGCAATACCGCGGCCGGCTCGTCCCGGAATCCGGCACCTTTCGCGAGACGGTGGCGACGATCGCCCGCCGCCTCGGCGAGGAGAGCTGCGTCGTCGCCGAGCGCGACCGTCGCCTCCTCGCCGCGCTCTTCTACAAGAACATGGGCGATCATTGCTATTTCAGCCGGCTCGCGGTCTTGCCGGAATGCCGCGGCCAAGGTCTGGCGCGGCGCCTCATCGAGCATGTCGAGGCGGCGGCGCGGGGAGCGCGGCTTCCGGCGGTGGCGCTCGGCGTCCGCATCGCCCTCCCCGACAACATCGCGTTTTTCACGAAGCTCGGCTACCGCGAGGTCGGACGCGAGACGCATGAAGGGTTCAGCCAACCGACCTCGCTCAGAATGGAAAAGCGGCTCTTCGCTTGAGACGCTTTCGCATGCGGCGCCGCCCGTGCTAAATCCGCATCAGCCCATTACGCACTTGCCGGAGAGACGATCATGGCCAATCCCGCTTCCTCGCAGCCGCGCGGCGTCTACGCCGCCGTCCTGACGCCGTTCGACCAGAATTTCGAGCCGGATGCGGGGCTCTTCGTCCAGCATTGCCGCTGGCTGCTCGACAATGGCTGCGATGGCTTGGCGCCGCTCGGCACCACGGGCGAGGCGAATTCGCTCTCTGTCGAGCAGCGCATCCGCCTCATCGAGGCGGCAGCCGGCTCCGGCATCCCGATGGCGAAGTTCGTGCCCGGCGCCGGGTCCTGCGCCCTCGCCGACGCGATCAAGGTGACGAAGGCCGCGGTCTCGGCCGGCGCGGCGGGCGCGCTCCTGCTGCCGCCCTTTTATTACAAGAACCCGTCGGAGGACGGGCTCTTCGCCTTCTTCTCGGAGGTGATCCAGCGCGTCGGCGATCAGCGTCTGCGCCTCTACCTCTACCACTTCCCGCAGCTCTCGACCGTGCCGATCACTTCGGGCCTCATCGCCCGTCTGATGAAGGCTTATCCCAACGGCACGATTGCCGGCCTCAAGGACAGCTCGGGCGATTGGTCGAACACGGCGCGGCTCCTGAAGGAATTCCCCCGTTTCGGCGTCTTCTCAGGCTCCGAGGAATTCCTCCTCGCCAATCTACGCGCCGGCGGGGTCGGTTGCATCTCGGCCAGCACAAACGTCACGGCGCCGCTCGCCCGCCCCGTCTACCTCGCCTGGCAGGAAAAGAGCGCGGACGAGCTGCAGAAATCGCTGACTGAAGTGCGCCTCATCCTGCAGAGCTATCCGATGCAGGCGGCGCTGAAGCAGGTGTGCGCCGCGATCAACGGCAATGCCGCTTGGCTCAACATCCTGCCGCCCAACCGGCCCTTGAGCGCGGCGCAGGCGAGCGAGCTCATGGCGAAACTCGCGGCGCTTAAGCAGATGAAGCCGCTCCTCGGCAAAGCGACGAAGGCCGCCTGATTGCCGCTCTGACGCGCGAGGGGACGGGATGGCGAAGACACGGCAGGCCGCGGACGAGAAACGAGGCAAGGCCGCGCGAAGCGTCCTGCTGACGGGGTTCGAGCCCTATGGCGGGCGCGGCCTCAACCCTGCCGCCGAGATCGTCAAGTCCTTGGACGGCAAGACGATCGAAGGCCATGCCGTTGTCGGGCGAACCCTGCCGGTCTCCTACCGCGAGCTCGGCCGGCGCCTCGAAGGGCTGGTTCGCGAGGTCGAGCCCGCCCTCGCGATCTGCCTCGGCCTCTGGCCCGGCGAGCCGACGATCCGGCTCGAGCGTTTCGGCCTCAACCTCGCGCATTTCGAGATCCCCGACAATGACGGCTTGCGCGTCGACGACGAGCCGATCGCGGCGAACGGCGCCACCGGAATGCGCGCCACCTTGCCGCTGCGCCGGATCGAAGCGGCGCTCATCGCGGAGGGCATTCCGGCGAAGCTGTCGAGCACCGCCGGCACCTTTCTGTGCAACGTCACGCTCTATACGCTGATGCGCGTCATCGAAGCGGCGCCGCGACCGGCGCTCGGCGGCTTCATCCACCTCCCTTACATGCCCGAGCAGGTCGCCTTGATGCTCGCCGACGCCAAGAACGACCGTCGGCTCGAGCTGCACCAGCGCGCCGATTTCGCCTCGATGGAGCTCGACCGCCAGGTGCGCGCGGTGTCGATCGCGATCGGCGTCTCGCTCGAAGAGATCGCCGCCGCGTCGTAGGGGTTGGGGTGGGGGTGATGCGCGACGAGCGACGAAGCACCGACCCGATCCTTCAGCTCGACGCCGTCTCGAAGCGCTTCGGCGCCACGGTGACGGCGGATCGCCTCTCGCTCGCAATCGCACGCGGCGAGTTCTTCACCTTCCTCGGACCCAGCGGCTCCGGCAAGTCGACGATCCTGCGCATGATCGCTGGGCTCGAGCAAGCCGATGCCGGCCGCATCCTCATCGAGGGGCACGACGTCGCCGGGCTCCCCCCTTGGAAGCGCGATCTCGGCATGGTCTTCCAGCAATACGCCATCTTCCCGCATATGTCGGTCGCCGAGAACGTGGCTTACGGCCTCAAGATGCGCGGCCTCGCCGCCGATGCGACGCGGATGCGGGTCGAGGCGATGCTGAAGCTCGTCGGTCTCCCCGGCTTCGCGGCGCGCAATGCGACATTGTTGAGCGGCGGCGAGCAGCAGCGCGTGGCGTTGGCGCGGGCCTTGGCGCCCGAGCCGCGCATGCTTCTGCTCGATGAGCCGCTCTCGGCCTTGGACGAGAAGATCCGCCGCGAGATGCAGAGCGAGCTGAAGCACATCCAGCGGCAGACCGGCACGACCTTCCTCTATGTGACGCACGATCAGGAGGAAGCGCTGACGCAGAGCGATCGGATCGCCGTCCTCGATCGCGGCATCTGCGTTCAGTGCGATGCGCCCGAAGCGTTGTTTCGCCGTCCGAAGACGCGCTTCGTCGCCGGTTTCTTCCGCGGTTGCAACGTCCTCGACGCGGCGGTGAACGAAGCGACGGGCGGCGCCGTCACTCTTTCGCTCGCCGGCACGCCGATCGTGATCCCCTGCGCAGGTTCAACGATGTCGTCGAAGGCGCGTGTCGGTCTCGCCATCCGCTGCGAGAATTTCCATCTCGGCGCGCGCGGCGAGGCGTCGGCCGTGCGGCTTCGTGCCCGCCTCGAGGAGATCATCTATCGCGGAACCAATGTCGACCACGTGCTGCGTCTTGCGGACGGCCAGACCGTCAACGCCACCGCGACGAGCCGCATGCTGGCTCCCGATTCGGGCGAGGTTTGGGTCGGCTGCGATCCCGCCGATATTGTCCTTCTCGACGACTGAGTTCACGCCGCGCGGCGGCGCTCGGCGATAAGGAAGATCGCGAGAAGCACGATTGTCACCGCGATGAGAAGGCTCATCAGGGCGTAGAGCGCCGGCGAGAGGCCGACCTGCAGATATGTCGACCAGATATAGGTCTGCACGGTGTTGCGCGGCCCCTGGACGAGCTGTGTTCGCACCGTCTCGTTGAACGAGAGGATCATCGAGAAGGTGGCGGCGCCGATGATGCCAGGGCGGATCAGCGGAAACTCGACGTCGCGAAACGCGCGCCAGCGATTGGCGCCGGTCATGTAGGCGGCTTCGAGATAAATGGGATCGAACCCCGCCATCACCGTCAGGATGATGAGCGTCGCGAAGGGCAGCGCCCACAGCACATGGACGATGGCGATGCTCCACAGCGAGGGCGGCAGATCGAGCTCGCGGAAGAAGAGGGCGGTGGCGAGCCCCATGCTGATGCCGGGAATGAAGAGCGGGAGCAGCACGAGCATGAGGATGAGGCGCGGCGCCTTCAATTCGCGCACCGCCATCGCCGCGAGAAGGCCGAGAATCGGCGTCACGATCGCGGCGATGAGCGCGACGGCGAGGGTCGTGGCGATGGCGGCGAGCAGCAACGAGCTCTCGCCCAGCGAGCCGTACCAGCGCAAGGTGAGGCTCTCATTGCCGCCGCCGCCGAGCGAGAACAGGACCGGCGGGAACAGCGGCAGATAGAGAATGACGAGGACGAGGGCGAGGAGGCACCAGATGACCGGATTGACGATCGGGCGGCGCCGCATCGCTCAGACCCGCCAGCGCAGGATCTTGCCGAGAAAGGAGCGCAGATCGAACACCAGATACCAGCAGAGGAGCAGCGCCAGCATGACGAAGACGACGACGCTCGACATCGCAGCGGCCAGCGGATAGTTGAGCACGTCCAATGTCGAGGTGATGGCGTTGCCCATGAGCTGGTAGCCGGTGCCGCCGAGGATGATCGGCACGGCGCTGTCGCCGAAGGCGCCGACGAAGCCGAAGACGAGTGCGGCGAAGACGCCCGGCATCGACAGCGGCAGGGTGACGCGGCGGAAGGTGCGCGCGGGACCCGCGCCCAAGAGCCAGCTCGCCTCGACGAGGCGTCGGTCGAGCCCGGCGAGGGCGAGATAGATCGGGAAGATCATGAACGGCATGACCGAGGTGACGAGGCCGAGGAGCACCGCGAAATCGCTGTAGAGCAGCCAGTCGACGGGGCCGTTGGTGAGGCCCAGCGCCATCAGCGCCCGATTGATCGGACCCGTGCGCTCCAACAGCCACGACAAGGAGAAGGTGCGGATGATGTAGTTGACGAGGAAGGGGAGGGTGAAGAGGACGAGGACGAGGCGCGCCGTCTCGCGCTTGACGCGAAAGCACAGAAAATACGCGATGGGATATGCGATGAGGAGGCTGACCGCCGTCACCTCCGCCGCGACGAGGAGGCCGCGCTCGAGCAGAAAGAGGCGAACGCCGGAGAAGAAATCGAGATAGGCATTGAGCTGAAAGGCCGGTCGAACGCGCAACCCGACCCGTTGCCAAAAGCTGATCGCGAAGGCAAGGCCGAGCGGCGCCACGAGAAAGATCGCGACGAAGACGATCGGGAGCGAGAGGAGGGCAAGGCGCGGCAGGCGCGATGTCTGCCATCGCGAAGCCCCCCACCCTAACCCTCCCCCGCCAGGGGGGAGGGAATCTTTCAGCTGCGCCACCGACTGCTCCCTCCCCCTTGACGGGGGAGGGTTGGGGCGGGGGTGGGATGCTCGGTATTCGAGATGCGCATGAGACTTACGCCGCCTTGAATCGTGCCCATTCCGATTCATAGGTCTCGACATGAGTCGGCCAGCGCTGCTGCCAGGTGCCGCCTTTCTCGAATTTCTTTTTGACGCCGGCATCGATCTCGGCGATGCGCTGCGCCTTGTCGGCGGGGAACTCGTCGGCATGCGCCTTGGCATAGGGCGTCGCCTGCGGGTTCGTCATGTAGCCGCGCAGCTCGGTGATCTTCGCGCCGTACCAGCCGCCCAGCATGAAGTCGAGGAGATCGTAGCTCGCCTTGGTGCGGGCCGCGCTGCGCCCCGGATTCTTGACCATGTAAGCGGCCATCGCCCAAAGGAGATAACCCTCCCTCGGTGCGGCATAGACCGCGTTGACGCCCTTGCTCTTCGAGACGAACACCATCGGCTCCCAGCAATCGATCACCTTCACCTCTTTGCTGGTGATGAGGTTGACCGCCTGCTCGAAGCTCGACCAGATGGTACGGAACTGGCCTTCCTTCTTCTTCGCGATGAGGAAGTCGACCACCGCCTTGATCTCGCCCGGCGTCATGTTGGCGGGGTCGCCGATCGTCGCCTGCTTGCTGTCCTTGAGGTAAAGCGCGGTCTTCTGCCCCGCCGTCGTGTAATTGTCCTCGAGCGCGACGAAGCCCTTGAATTTCGGATCGAACAGCGCGCCGTAGCTGTAGAGCGGCCCGGTCGCATCCGGCAGATAGGCGAAGCTGTCGCCCTGCAGCACCGTCGGCACGCCGTAGATCTTGCCGTTGTAGCCGATGAAATCGAAGCCGGGCGATCCTTGCTTCAGGAACTCGGCGACGTAATTGTCCTTGCCCCAATTCGGCATCTTTGCCGTGTCGATCGGCTCGATCAGATCGTTGTCGACGAGCGGCTTCTGCATGCCGCCGACGATGTTGATGAGATCGTAGGTCTTGGTGCCGCCGCCGGCGACCAGGACGTTGAGGATCGCCGACGGCGCGTTGCCGATCGAGACGAGGTTCACCGTGTCGCCCGACGCCTTGGTGTAGCGCGTCCAATCGCCGCCCGGATCGCCGACGCCGATATCGGCGAAATTGACCGCCTCGCCCGCCGCCGCCGAGCGCAGCCGACCGCTCAAAGCGAGCGCCGCGCTGCCCATCAACGCCGACGTCATCAGTTCACGCCGTCCGATCTCGAATCTACTCATCATGGTCCCCTCCCTTGGGTTTTGACCCGGTTTGCCGCCGATCAGCTTGTCGCGGCCACGTCCCGATTGCAAGGATTGCGCGATCCGTGAAATGCTCGCGCCCGCCGATCGGGTTGCGATCGGCGCGCCTGACGACGACGAGGATCGAGTGCATTTCCATTTCCACGACCTTCAGCAGCTGGTCGCGACCTACGGCTATTGGGCGGTCATGATCGTCGTCGCGCTCGAAAGCTTTGGGATACCGCTTCCCGGCGAGACGATTCTTCTTGCAGCGGCGATCTATGCCGGGACGACGCATGAGCTCGATATCGCGCTTGTGATCGCATCTGCGTCGGCGGGGGCTGCGATCGGCGGCAGCGGGGGATATTGGATCGGGCGCGAGTTCGGCTACGAGCTGCTGCTCCGCTACGGCCGCTACATCCATCTCGACCAGACCAAGATGAAGCTCGGCATGTACCTCTTTCTGAGGTATGGCGGGACGGTCGTCTTCTTCGGCCGGTTCGTTGCGTTCCTGCGCGCCTTCGCTTCGCTCCTCGCCGGCATCAACCAGATGAACTGGGGACGCTTCAGCATCTTCAACGTCGCCGGCGCCGTCGCCTGGGCGACTGCCTTCGGCCTCGGCGGCTACGTCTTCGGCAAGGAAGCGCATCGCCTCCTCAGCACGGTCGGACTGATCATCCTCATCGCTGTGATCGCGCTCGCCATCGTCGGCTTCATGATCTTCCGGCGCAATCACGCGCGGCTCGTCGCGGAAGCAGACGAGGCATTTCCCGGTCCCTTGCATCATCACATCGGCAAGGACCGAACATAGGCGCCCGCCATGGCGCTGCTTGAAATTTCCGGATTGCGCCGCGGCTTCTACGGCATCACCGCGCTCGACGGCGTCGACCTCGCCGTCGCCGAAGGCAGCGTCACCGGCCTCATCGGCCCCAACGGTGCCGGCAAGACGACGCTCTTCAACTGCGTCTCGGGCCTCGTTCCGCCGCAGGGCGGGCGGGTCCGCTTCGACGGCATCGACATCACCGGCTGGCGTTCCGACCGAGTGACGCGGCAGGGCCTCGTCCGCAGCTTTCAGATCGCGCGCGGCTTTCCCCGGCTCTCGGTCATGGAGAATCTGCTGCTCTATGGCGCAAGCCAGCCCGGTGAGACGCTGCTCGCCGCCCTCCGCCGCTCGCCGGCCGCGCGGCGCCGCGAGGAGGCGCTCGTCGAACGCGCCTTGTGCGTCGCCGGCCGCCTCGATCTTGGTCGTGTGCTCGACAATCCCGCCGCCGCTTTATCGGGCGGGCAGAAAAAGCTGCTCGAGATCGGCCGCGCTCTCATGACCGATCCGAAGCTCATCCTGCTCGACGAGCCGATCGCCGGGATCAACCCGCGTCTTGCCGACGAGCTCGGCGCGCATCTGCAAAGCCTGCGGCAGGACGGCCTCACCTTTCTCGTCATCGAACATCACATGGACATGATCGCGCGGATCTGCGATCCCGTGATCGTCATGGCCGAGGGCCGCGTGCTGGCGGAGGGTAGCTTCGCCGAGATCGCCGGCAGGCACGAGGTGCAGGAAGCCTATATGGGTCGCCGCCAATGAGGCTCCTGACCGTGACGCAGATCGTCGCCGGCTACAGCGCCGCCGACGAAATCCTGAAAGGCGTCGATCTCGATGTCGAGGTCGGCGAGATCGTCGCCATCATCGGCCCGAACGGCGCCGGCAAGTCGACCTTGCTGAAGACGATCGCCGGCCTCATCAAGCCGAAATCCGGGGCGA
Source organism: Allostellaceae bacterium (assembly GCA_041488295.1). Classification (GTDB taxonomy): domain Bacteria; phylum Pseudomonadota; class Alphaproteobacteria; order ATCC43930; family CGMCC-115725; genus URHD0088. The sequence continues at coordinate 24 of JBGPOZ010000174.1, read as the reverse complement.
TCGCGCTCGACGGTGCGCGCATCG
>JBGPOZ010000173.1:0-10433 GCA_041488295.1 Allostellaceae bacterium | reverse complement strand
GCCAAGGCGAGCGGCGCGTCATCCGGCGTTCCAAGGCTCGAGCGTGCGACCGGCGGCGCCGTCGCCGCATCGACGAAATTCGGCAGGTAATGCGCGCGGTCCCTGGGCCAGCCCTGCCGGACGAAGTGCGCGACGAGATCCTTTGAATTGCCGACGAGGTGGTCGCAGTTCCGGTAATGCTTCAAATCGTAATAGCCTCCGAGGCGCGCAACATGCACGAATTCGCCGCGCGGGCAAAGCCGGCTTGCCCGGCTCATCCAGGTCAAGACAATGTCCGGGCGATACTCGGCGATGGCGCGGTGGAAGCCGGCACCGGTCGCGCGATCGAGGAGGCCGCCGAACGGCAGCTCCCGCACCGCGACCCCGCCCGCGCGCAGCCGCTCGGCATGCGCCGGATGGCGGACGAGGGCAAGCTGATCCTGGCCGGCGCGGTGCAGCGCGGGGAGAAGGCGGAGGAAGAATTCCTCGGCCCCGCCATGCCGCGCCCCGCCCATCGCCTGAAGGACCCGCATCGGCGCCGTCACTCGCGCTCGAGCCGCGCTTTGAGGTAGGAGAGGATCGGATAGAGCCCAGCGCAAAGCGCGATCATGAAGCCGTAGGGACCCTCGCGGTAGCCGCGGCGGGCGACGTAGCATTTCCAGAAGCGCGAGACGATGCGGCGCAGATTGGCGGCGTAGGAGCCGATCTCGCCGCTCTCGCGCAGATCTCTGGCGCGCGCCGAGCTGTAGCGGTCGAGGCGCCGGATCATGTCGGAGAGGTCGCGGTCGACGAAGTGATCGAGCCGAGAGCGGAGGGCCGGGCCCTTGCGGCCGATGAAGGCGAGCTGGGGATGGACACGTTGCGGCCCCCAGCTCTTGGCGCCCTTGCGGAAGAGGCCGGGATAGGCCGACCTGCCGAAGGAGGCGCCCCAGCCCCAGCGGACGAGCCGGTCACCGATATAATTGTCGACCGGGACCTCGTGCCAATCGAAGCGCGACGTCGCGATCGTGCCGCGGATCTCCTCGGCGAGGGAAGGGGAGACGCGCTCATCGGCGTCGACCTCCAGAATCCATTCGCCGCGGCAGGCGGCGATGCCGGTGTTGCGCCGCTCGCCCTCGCGCTCCCAGGCGCCCTCGACGATGCGCGGGGTGAAGCGTTGCGCGATGGCGCGCGAGCCGTCGGTGCAGCGGTCGAGCACGACGACGATCTCGTCGGCGAAGGCGAGGCGCTCGAGGCAGGCGGCGAGCTGCGCCTCCTCGTCATGCGCGACGACGAGGGCCGAGAGGAGCGGGGGCGGTGCCGTCACGCTATCACGCCGCCGCGCCGCCGCTGCGGCGCCAGAGGCCAAGCGCCGCCGCCTCCGCCGCCGCGACGCTCAGCGAATCCATCATCGTATCGGTCGTGCGGTGATCGAAGCCGGGACCGTAGAGCTGCAGCGACGGGATTGCCGTCTGCGCCACCGCGGTGCGCGCGCCCCAGGGCGCGTATTGCGCCGCTTGTGTCGGGCCGAAGAGGCCGAGGGTCGGCGCACCCACCGCCGCGGCGATGTGCATGAGGCCGGTGTCGTTGCCGATGAAGAGCGCGGCTCTCCGCAGCACCGCCGCCGCCGTCAGGAGATCGGCCTTGCCGACGAGGTCGAGCCGGCGCTCCGCGGGGAGCGCCTCGAGGAGCGGCGCCGCCGCCTCCCGCTCATGCGCCGCCGCCATCACCGCGACGCGCGCGCCGGGCAGGATGCCGGTGGGCGCCGTCAGGCGCAGCGCGAGCTCGGCGAAGCGCCCCGCGCGCCATTCTTTGCCGCGCCAATTGGCGGCGGGGCCGATCGCGAGGATGGGACCGCCGGGCGGCGCCAGCGCGGACGCGGCGCGCTCGTGCTCGGGAAGGGTCCAGAGGCGCGGCGCCGGCGGCGGCGCCAATTGGAGAACGCGCGCCAATTGCTCGACGCGATGCTCATCGGTGCCGCCCTTGCCGACCATGCGGCGGCGCTCGCGGGCGAAGAGGAGGTAGGAGATCGCCGAGCCGCGCAGATCGACGACGAGGTCCCAGAGGGTGCCGGCGACGCGGGCGTAAAGCTTCAGCCAATGCAGCGAGAGAGGCTGCTTCTCGACGACGATCACCTGCTCGAGCCCCGGCACCGCCGCGAAGAGCGGCGCTGCGGCGGGGCCGGCGGCGATGGTGATGCGTGCGCCCGGATACCGAGCGACGAGATGCCCGAGGAGCCCCGTCGAGAGCACGGCATCGCCGATTCGCGTCGCGGTGACGAAGAGCAGCTTCATTGCCGCGGAGTGATATAGGGAGGGCCGCCGCTTGTGAAGCCGCTGGGTCCGCCGGGGCAGAGCGGCGCGGGGGTGTCGTCACCGCCGCCCTGATCTTCTTGTTAAATACAGGTGAAATACAGGCGCAGAGGGCTGGTTGATGAGTCAGGAGGGTGGCGCAACGGGTCCGTCGCCCCGCACAAGGGCATGTCGGGAAGACACAAACTCCGCCTCTGCTCGATCCGTACCTCCCTCATTGCGGGCAACTCCCTCGTCGTTTCCGAAATGAAATAGTATCAATCCGATTCGGTTATGTAAAGACCCCGCAAGGAGTGCATACATCTTGCGGGGAGAACTGCACTGCGATCAAGCGTCCTTCGAGACGCGCTCCTTGAGCGCTCCTCAGGATGAGGTTAATTGTGAATTACATCAACGATTACCTCATCTTGAGGAGCCGGCGCGACAGCGCAGGCGTCTCGAAAGACGCACCATCTCGCCCGGAGGCCGCCGAATATCAGTCATAGAATGGCCTATTGCCATTGTGTGCATGCCCTTGCGCAAGCGGGGGAGGGAAGGGTCCCGTTCACGGGAGAGCGAATGAGGAGCGATGCGCTTGCGGAGCCGGGCGCGATTGCCTACGTCTTGGCGCGGGGTTTGGAGTGCTGTTCCGATGGCGGAGAGATCGTTCGTTGCGTTGCCGGAGCGTGGGCTGCTCGCCATCGGCGGCCCCGATCGCAGCGCGTTCCTGCAAGGGCTCGTCTCGAATGACGTCGGGAAAGTCTCGCCCGCGCGCGCCATTTACGCCGCGCTGCTGACGGCGCAGGGCAAGTACCTGCACGATTTCTTCATCGCCGAGCGCGACGGCGCCTTCCTGCTCGATGGCGAGGCCGCGCGCCTGTCCGATCTGCAGCGCCGCCTCTCGCTCTACAAGCTTCGCGCCAAGGTGACTGTGGCGCCCGCCGATCCCGGCCTCGCCATCCTCGTCGCCTTCGGCCCCGGTGCGCTCGACACACTCTCCCTGCCGCATGAAGCGGGCGCGGCGGCGCCCTTCGCCGGCGGCTTGGCTTACGTCGATCCCCGTCTTCCCGCCCTCGGCGCGCGGCTCGTCCTGCCGCGCGACACGGCGGCGGAGGCGTTGCGCGCGGCCGGCTTCACGCAAACCGAATTCGCGGCCTATGACCGCCTTCGCCTCGAAGCCGGCGCGCCCGATGGCAGCCGCGACCTCGTCATCGAGAAATCGATCCTGCTCGAATCCGGCTTCGAGGAGCTGAACGGCGTCGATTGGCAGAAGGGCTGCTATATCGGCCAGGAGCTGACGGCGCGCACCAAGTATCGCGGCCTCATCAAGAAGCGGCTGATGCCGGTGCGGGTCGAGGGTGCGATGCCGGCGCCCGGCTCCATCATCCGGCGGAACGGCGAGGAGGTCGGCGAGATCCGCTCGGGGCAGGACGGGATCGCTCTTGCGCTCCTGCGCCTGGAAGCGGTGGCGGCGGCCGGCGATCTTCGCGCCGGCGATTCGGCGATCCACCCGATCAAGCCGGATTGGGCGCGGTTCTGAGCCGAGAGAAGTTTTTAGCGCAGAGGACGCCGAGGTTTCGCAGAGGACGCAGAAGGCGTGCGTTGATTGCGTCCTCGGCGCATCCTCCGCGACCTTCGCGCTAAAAAATATTCGGTAGACAGAGACAAATCGCGACAATTTTAGGCAAATATTCCAGAAATTGATTTAGTTGCCGATCGGTTCCACCTGTGCTTCGATACTGCGATAGAGGAGCACATTTCATGAGCATTGCCATCTCCAATGCCTTGTCCGGCTTGAACGCGGCGCGCCAGCGCATCGAAGTCGCGGCGTCGAACATCGCCAATGCCGGCTCGACCGGGGCGTTGCCCGGCGCGACGACCGATCCCAACGCGCCGCAAGCCTATGTGCCGCTGCGCGTCGATCAGCAGAGCATTCCCTCGGGCGGGACGGTGGCGACGAACGCGAACGTCAGTCCTTCCTTCACCATCAGCTTCGATCCGACCGCGCCTTTCGCCAACAATCTGGGCGAGGTCGCCGCGCCCAATGTCGATCTCGCGACCGAGGCGGTCAACACGCTGACGGCGGCGCGCGCCTATGAGGCGAATCTGAAGGTGATCCAGGTCGCGAGCGATATCGAGAAGACGGCGATCGACACCTTGGGGCGCTCCGGACGCGGTCTCTCGGCCTGAGGAAACGCTAGGGACAAGACCGCGCCGCCGCTCACGACGAGCAGCGGCGGCGCGTTTCCACGTCAGGCGGCGCCGTTCGCCTTGAACCAAGCGAGCATGCGATTCCACCCATCCTTCGCCGCTTCCGGCCGGTAGCTCGGCCGATAGTCGGCGTTGAAGCCGTGCGGCGCGTCGGGATAGACGATGATCTGGGACCCGCTGTTCGCCGCCTTGAGCGCCGCCTGAAGCTTCTCGATCTGGTCGATCGGGATGCCGGAATCGGCCCCGCCATAGAGGCCGAGCACCGGGACCTTGAGCTCGCCGACGATGTCGATCGGGTTCTTCGGCTTCATCTCGCTCACCGGGAAGGCGAGCGGCCCGTACCAGGCGGCGGCGGCCTTGACGTTCGGATTGTGCGCCGCGTAGAGCCAAACGGCGCGGCCGCCGCGGCAGAATCCGGTGACGGCGAGACGGCTCGTGTCGGCCTTCCCGGTGCTTTTCGCCCATGCCACCGTCGCATCGTAATCCCCTATCTCCTGCGCATCCGGCGTCTTCGCCACGAAGTCGCGGACGGCCGTCTGCGCATCGGGAGCCTTGCTGATGTCGCCGAGCCGGGCGAAGACCTCGGTCGCGATCGCCATGTAGCCCAGCTTCGCGAGGCGCCGGCAGACGTCCCCGATGTGCTCGTGCACGCCGAAGATTTCCTCGAAGACGAGCACGGTCGGAAACGGCCCGCCGGACGCCGGCATCGCGCGATAGGCAGGGAGGGCGCCGCCCGAAACCGGAATCTTCACCTCGCCGGCCTCGAGGCCGTTGGTGTCGGTGGTGATGATGGTCTGCGCCGTGACCGGCTGCACGGCGAGGGCAAACCCCGTTGCAAGGCTCGTCATGACGAAGCCGCGGCGCGAAAACTCCGTCGTCGCCGCCAAACTTTTCATATGGGAATCGAACCCGTCCATGCCACGTGCTCCCTTCTCGCCCGTTGAGGGTCGCGACGATATCGCGAATGACGAACGGGATGCAGCGCGGATGGTAGAGCGATCACCGGGATGTGATCGCGCTTCGCGGGCGGAGCGTCGCCCGATTGCCGGCGCCATGGCGAGGATGCTATCTCACGGCCCGCAAAGGAGGCCCCATGCTGAAATTCTTCTACGCCCCCAACACCTGCGCCCTCGCCTCGCACATCGCGTTGGACGAGGCAGGCGCCGCCTATGAGACGGTGCGGATCGATTTCGGCGCAAACGAGCAGCGCAAGCCCGAATATCTGGCGATCAATCCCAAGGGCCGCGTCCCGGCCCTCGCGACCGATCGCGGCATTCTGACCGAGACACCGGCGATCCTCGCCTTCATCGCGCAGAGCTTCCCCAGGGCGAAGCTGGCGCCGCTCGACGACGCCTTCGCCTTCGCGCGCGTTCAGGCCTTCAACAGCTATCTCTGCTCGACCGTCCATGTCGCGCACGCCCATCGCATGCGCGGAGTGCGCTGGGCCGACGATCCCCAGGCGATCGCGGCGATGCAGCGGAAGGTGCCGCAATCCGTCGGCGAGTGCTTCGCCCTCATCGAGCGCGAGATGATCCAAGGTCCGTGGGTGATGGGCGAGAGCTATACGATCTGCGATCCCTACCTCTTCACCCTCGCGCAATGGCTCGACGGCGACGGCGTCGACCGCGCCCGCTTCCCAAAGGTGCAAGACCACTTCCAGCGCATGCGGGAGCGGCCGATGGTGAAGAAGGCGATCGCCAGCCAGCTCGGCGCCGCCGCTTGACAATTCCCTGATGCCGTCATGACCGGGCGTGTCCCGGTCATCCACGAAACCCACGGCAGACGGGAAAGAATTGGGTGCCCGGGCCAAGCCCGGGCACGACGGTTAGGACATCGTCGAGGGTCGCCGTCTCAGACGGATTGTGGATGCGGGCCCTCCGGCGGCCGCTCCTGCGGCCGGTTGCGGCGCGCGGCGAGGAATTCGTCGAACTCGGCCTTGTCCTTGGCAAAGCGCAGACGGTCGAGGAAATCGTGGAATTCGCGCTGCTCCTCCTCGAGCCGGCGCAAGGTCTCCTCGCGATAGGCATCGAAGGCCTGATTGCCGCTGCGGCTCTCGCGTCCGCGTCCGCCGAACCAGCGCGACGCGGTGTCGCGGATCTCGTCATTGTTCCACCGCCGATGGCGGCCGTGATGCCAGCATCCCATTTTCCTGCTCCCGATGACAAAGGCGAGGGCTGCGAGACCCAGCGGCCACCAGATCGCGAAGCCGAGGATCGTCAGCGCGATCCATGCCGCCTTCGGCAGATCGTCCAGCCTTGCTGCGATGGTGCCCATGGTGTCTCTCCGAATGTAAATGTCACTTACATTCACATAATTGGCCAGGCGCCGCACTTTTGTCAAGCGGCGGTCACTCGGATTTTTGTCCATCCCCGCCAGCGGTGAGCCCGAGCCCCTGGAGATAGACGAGGACGCCGGCCTCGAGCAGCTCCTCGGGCGACATCGGCAAGGCGCGGCGCGCGCCGTCGCCGCGGCCGAACAGCGCGGCGATGCCGTGCGACATGGACCAGACATGGAGCGCCACCATCAGCGGCGGCGGCCGCTTTTCCTTCGGCAGCCGCGCGCACAGCGTCTCGGCAGCTTCGCGCAGGACGGCGAACGCGGCCTCGCCGGCACGGGCCAATGCCGGATGGGTCTCGAGCGGGATGCCTGCCTCGAACATCGCGGCGTAATAGGCCGCCTCATCGCGCGCGAAGGCGAGATAGGCGCGCCCCAATCGCTCGAAGGCGGCGAAGGGCTCCGGCCGGCCCTCGTCCCAGGCGGCGTGGAGCGCGGCGGCGAAACGCTCAAAGCCGCGCAAAGCCACCTCGGCGAGGAGATCCTGCCCGTCGCGGAAATGGCGATAGGGCGCGGCCGGGCTGACCCCGGCGACGCGCGCCGCCTCGGCGACGGTGAAGCCGCCCGGGCCCTTCTCGGCGATGAGCGCCAGCGCCGCCTCGATCAGCGCCTCGCGCAGATTGCCGTGATGATAGCCGCGCCGCCCGCCGTCGGAATCTCTCGACCAGCCCATGTAAGGAGGTTTTACATCATTTGCGACGCAGGCACAGCCTTGATCTCACTCGAAAACACGTACCGCTCGAAGTACGAAAAGATCTCAATCATCTTCGAACGGCAGCCACCCATCCCCCATCCACTCCAAGAGGGTGCGCGATAGTGGCTTGTCTGCATGCGCCCATACCCTTTCGACGCCGTCGCGCAACTCCTGGATCGCCGCCGGATTGTCAGCATCGCAGCAAACTAAAACGTCGCGCGCGGGACACGCCGCGACGAGGCGCCCCTCCACTCGCCCAGCCAAATTCACCCACAGGGGTTCATACATCAGGAGCGAGGCCTCGAGATTCTCGCCAATCGTGATGATATGCGACAGGCCGGATTGGGTCGGCGTGATCCGCAGCGCCAAGTCACGACATCTGCTCAGAAAGTTGCTCCATGCCTTGGCATCGAGCTCTTCAAGCGTTAATTCAAGTCTCTGCAGGTCGCCACGATTAACGTACCGATAGGCGCTACCGACATCGGCAACGTAGACGATATGAAGATCGTCAATATAGGGCTTCACGAGCGGCGCGGATTCTCCGTCGATTTCGATCGAAGCATTCCCCGCAGGCTGCCCAGCGCCAAAACTCCGAATGAGCGGAAGCACCGCGCTTATGTCGAGCTGCATTTGGGCTATGAAGGTAGACTCATCTGACCGTTAGCACAATGTGGAGTGGCACTCGAAGTAGCGCGCTTCTACCAGTCGCTACCAGTTCGGCATCACTCAACGGGCTGGCCACAGAGGACGCGATCAATTGACCCGATTGCACCGCATCGCTCTTCTGTCGGCAGGCCTCCTCAACCGTCGTTGCGAGCCGAAGGTGAAGCAATCCAGCGCCCAGGGCTACGCTCGCAAGGACGGTCGCGGCAGGGAGTGAGCCCCCTCACACCGAGAAATACTTCGCCTGCGGGTGCGAGACGACGATCGCCGAGGTCGATTGCTCGGGGTCGAGCTGGTCTTCTTCGGTGAGGACGACGCCGATCTCCTCGGCGCGCAGCAACGAGAGAAGCTGGCGCTGGTCGCCGAGATTGGGGCAGGCGGGGTAGCCGAAGGAATAGCGGCTGCCGCGATAGCCCTGGTTCAGCATCGCGTCGAGATCGCGCGCCTCCTCGGCGGCGAAGCCCAATTCGCCGCGGATGCGCTTGTGGAGGTATTCGGCCATCGCCTCGGCCATCTCGACCGAGAGGCCGTGGAGGTAGAGGTAATCCTGATAGCGGTTCTCGGCGAACCATTCGCGCGCGACTTCCGAGGCTCGGCGCCCCATCGTCACGACTTGCAGCCCGACGACGTCGCGCGCCTTGTCGCCGACATCGCGGAAGAAATCGGCGATGCAGAGGCCGCCTTCCTTGTTCTGGCGCGGGAAGGTGAAGCGCGTCAGCTCGGTCGTGCCGCCCTCGTCGAACAGGATGAGATCGTTGCCCTCGGCAGCGCATTTCCAATAGCCGTAGGCCGCCTGCGGCACGAGGATGTCCTGCTGGATCGCGACGTCGAGCATGCGCTGCATGATCGGGCGCAGCTCGCGATGCGCCCACGCCTTGTACTGATCGAGCGAGCGGCCGTCCTTTCGAAAGCCCCATTGGAATTGGTACAGCATCCGCTCGTTGAGGAAGGGGACGAGCGCTTTCACCGGGACGCGCGCGATGGTGCGGGCGCCCCAGAAGGGCGGCTCGGCCACCGCGACATCGGCCGTCAGCTCGGCGCGGCGGAGGCGAATCTCCTCGACATCGACCGGACGGAGCGGCCGTGCGTCGGCGGCCCGGCCCAGCTTGCGCTTCTCGTTGACGACGCGGCCCTCGTTCTTGGCGTGCAACGCCGCGAGGTGGCCGTCGAAATTGCCATTCACCACCTTGTCCATGAGCGAGAGGCCGTCGAAGGCATCGCGCGCATAGGCGACACGGCCGCAGCCATAGGCCTTGACGCAATCCTCCTCGACATAGCGGCGGGTCAAGGCGGCGCCGCCGAGCATGACCGGGACCTTGATGCCTTGCCGCGTCATCTCCTCGAGGTTCTCGCGCATGACGACGGTCGATTTGACGAGGAGCCCCGACATGCCGACGGCGTCGGCCTTGTGCTCGGCCGCGGCGTGGAGGATCGAGGCGATCGGCTGCTTGATGCCGAGATTGACGACCTTGTAGCCGTTGTTGGTGAGGATGATGTCGACGAGGTTCTTGCCGATGTCGTGGACGTCGCCGCGCACCGTCGCCAGCACCACCGTTCCCCTTTGTTGGCCCTCGACGCGCTCCATGAAAGGCTCGAGGTAGTTGACCGCGGCCTTCATCGTTTCGGCCGATTGCAGCACGAAGGGAAGCTGCATCTTGCCGGCTCCGAACAGCTCGCCCACCACCTTCATGCCGTCGAGCAGGAAGGTGTTGATGATGTCGAGCGGCTGGTGGATTTTCATCGCCTCGGCGAGGTCGTCCTCGAGGCCGAGCCGCTCGCCGTCGATGATGCGCTGCGGCAGCCGTTCTTCGACGCGCTCGGCGCGCGCCTTCTTCACCGATTTCTCGGTGGTGCGGTTCTCGAAGAGGGCGATGAAAGCCTGGAGCGGATCGTAGCCTTCGTGGCGACGGTCGAAGATGAGATCCTCGGCAATGCGCGCCTCCTCCTCGGCGATCTTGTGCAGCGGCATGATCTTCGAGAAATGGACGATGGCGCCGGTGAGGCCGCGGCGCAGCGCGTGGTCGAGGAAGACCGAGTTGAGAACGTGGCGCGCAGGCGGATTGAGCCCGAACGAGATGTTGGAGAGGCCGAGGATGATCTGGCAGTCCGGGATCTCGGCGCGGATGCGCTCGATTGCCTCGAGGGTCCAGAGGCCGAGCTTGCGGTCGTCCTCGTTGCCGGTGCAGATCGTGAAGGTGAGCGGGTCAAAGAGGAGATCGGAGGCGGGCAAGCTGAATCGATTGCAGGCGAAATCGTGGAGGCGCCGCGCGAGCGCCACCTTG
>JBGPOZ010000172.1:0-10456 GCA_041488295.1 Allostellaceae bacterium | reverse complement strand
GAGCCGGCGCGCGACATCGTCAAGGGGCTGCCGGGCGATGCGGCCGACGAGCAGGCGCGCTACATCGAGGCGACGATCGGCGATCTGCGCGTCGCCTCGATCTATCTGCCGAACGGCAACCCGGTCGAAAGCGAGAAATTCCCCTACAAGCTCGCCTGGATGGACCGGCTCTACGCCCATGCCGGAGCCCTCCTCGAGCGCGAGCTGCCGCTCGTCCTCGCCGGCGATTACAACATCTGCCCGGGCGATGAAGACCTCTATGACCCGGTCGGCTGGCGCGACGACGCGCTGTGCCGGCCGCAATCACGGGCGCGCTTCCGCAAGCTCCTCAATCTCGGCCTCACCGACGCCTTCCGTGCGCTCCACGCCGAGCCGCATGTCTACACCTTCTGGGACTATCAGGCCGGGCGCTGGTATCGCGACGAGGGCCTGCGCATCGATCACCTGCTGCTCTCGCCGCAGGCGGCCGATCGGCTCTCCGCCTGCGCCGTCGACAAGGGGCCGCGCGGCAAGGACAAGGCCTCCGACCACACGCCGATCTGGTGCGAACTAGCTTGAGCTTCCCTTGCGCCGCCCGAACATGCGGCGGGCGATATAGCGATCGAGGATCTCGATCCCGTCCTCGCCGAGGTCGGTGAATTGGATGGCGAGGAGTCCGTCCGGCGGCGTGCCGACCCGCACCACCATTCCGGTGAAACGCAGGATCGTGTCGCTCCCGGCTGCGCGCAAGGTGCCGGTGATCGTGCCCCCGGGCACGGCCTCGCCGGAAAAGCTGCCGATGAGGCACCCGCCGAGCGACCAGTTGACCGTCGAGTATCCGGTCCCGCCAATGAGGACGTCGAGCGCCGGCAACGGATAGCGCCGGTCGCGCCGCTCATCGCGTCTGTCGTAACTTGTCTTGACGACCTTCATGGGACCACGGCGCGTGATGGCGAACACGGAAGTGTCGCCTGCCGCGGTTAAGAAAGGGTTGCCGATCACCGGCATCAGGGCGCTTGCCGGACTTTTTCATAGTTGCTGAGACCAGCGACGACAGCCTCCTCCCCCGCAAGCTCTCGGCGAAGCTTCGCTTCGCCTGCCGCGACAGCGGAAGCCTTCGCCTTCCGCGAGAGCGGGCGAGGATTGAGGTGGGGGAAGCGCCGGCTACCCAGGATTTGGCCAAAGCAGCATCGCGTCGAGATCCCCCACCCTGCCCTCCCCCGCTTGCGGGGGCGGGGCTTTCAAGAAGTCTCGCTAGCGGGACAGGGTTCCGGAATCCGTGCATCGCAACATGCTAGATATCCGCGTAGACATGCGTCTCCATCGCGGCGCCGGGGTGCGTCACCGCGCCCTTTTCGGCATCGCCCACCGTTTGCGCGTATTTCCACAGCGCGCCCGATTGATAGTCGTGGCGGCGCGGCTTCCAGCTCTTGCGGCGCTTGGCGAGCTCGGCGTCGTCGAGCTCGACCGCGATCGTGCCGTTCTCGGCGTCGATCGCGATGATGTCGCCATCCCTCAGCAACGCGATCGGGCCGCCGATAGCGGCCTCGGGGCCGACATGGCCGATGCAGAAGCCGCGCGTCGCGCCGGAGAAGCGGCCGTCGGTGATGAGCGCGACCTTGCCGCCCGTCCCTTGGCCGTAGAGCGCCGCCGTCGTCGCCAGCATCTCGCGCATGCCGGGACCGCCGCGCGGCCCCTCGTAGCGGATGACGAAAACGTCGCCTTCTTTATATTGCCGCTGCTCGACCGCGGCGAAGGCATCCTCCTCGCGGTCGAAACAGCGCGCCGGGCCGCGGAATTTCAGCTCCGTCATTCCCGCGACCTTGACGATGGCGCCTTGCGGCGCAAGGTTGCCCTTGAGCCCGACGACGCCGCCCGTCGCGGTGATCGGCGCCGAGGTCGGGCGCACCACGTCCTGGTTCTTCGGCAGCACCACGTCCTCCAGATTTTCGGCGATCGTCCTGCCGGTAACGGTGATGCAATCGCCGTGCAGGAACCCGCCATCGAGCAGCGCCTTCATCAGGACCGGGACCCCGCCGATCTCGAAGAGATCCTTGGCGACGTATTTTCCGCCGGGCTTCAGATCGGCGATATAAGGCGTGCGCTTAAAGATTTCGGCGACGTCGTGGAGGTCGAATTCGATCCCCGCCTCATGGGCGATCGCCGGCAGGTGGAGAGCGCCATTGGTCGAGCCGCCCGAGGCCGCGACGACCATCGCGGCGTTCTCGAGCGCCTTGCGCGTCACGATGTCGCGCGGCCGGAGGTTGCGGCGGACGAGGTCCATGACGGCTTGCCCCGAGGCCTCGGCATAGCCGTCGCGCGAATCGTAGGGCGCCGGCGCCCCGGCCGAGCCCGGCAGTGCGAGACCGATCGCCTCGGAGACGCAGGCCATGGTGTTGGCCGTGAACTGCCCGCCGCACGAGCCGGCCGAGGGACAGGCGACGCATTCCAGCTCGTGGAGATCGTTATCGCTCATCTTGCCGGCGCTGTGCGCGCCGACCGCCTCGAAGACGTCCTGGACGGTCACGTCGCGTCCACGGAAGCGCCCGGGAAGGATCGAGCCGCCATACATGAAGACGCTGGGCACGTTGAGGCGCACCATCGCCATCATGACGCCGGGCAGCGATTTGTCGCAGCCGGCGAGGCCGACGAGCCCGTCATAGCAATGGCCGCGCATGGTGAGCTCGATCGAATCGGCGATCACCTCGCGGCTGACGAGCGACGATTTCATCCCGGCATGGCCCATTGCGATGCCGTCGGTGACGGTGATCGTCGTGAATTCGCGCGGCGTGCCGCCGGCCGCCGCGACGCCCTTCTTCGAGGCCTGCGCTTGGCGCGACAGCGCGATGTTGCACGGCGCCGCCTCGTTCCAGGTCGTGGCGACGCCGATGAGCGGCTGGGCAATCTGCTCGTCGGTGAGGCCCATCGCATAAAGGTAGGAGCGGTGCGGCGCTCGCTCGGGTCCCACCGTCACGTGGCGGCTCGGTAGGCGCGCCTTGTCGATCGGCAAGCGCTTCACATCATCGGGCATGACCGGACTCCTTCGGCATCTCGTCTCTGCCACGGACCATAGCGAGAGAGCGGCGGGTTTGCCTAGCCCGGTCGGTCGAATCGGGTGCGTTCTGCCGCTGGCAAAGGTCGGCGGCGTCGCGTAAAAGCCGGGCATGCCTGTCCTCGATTTCGGCCGCGCCTGGCGCGAATACCTTGATGCGAGCGCGCGTCTTCCCTCGCCTCCGCCACGCATCGCGCCGCGCCGTATCGGCAATGTCGCCCAGATCGCCGCGGCGTTCGATCTCTTCGTCCTCGACGCATGGGGCGTGCTCAATCTCGGCGACACGCCGATCGCGACCGCACGGCCAGCGGTCGATGCGCTGCGCCGCATGGGCAAACACGTCCTCGTCCTCAGCAATGACGGGAGCTGCGACAAACCGATGGCGGTCGCGAAATACCGGCGGCGCGGCTTCGATTTCAGCGCGGAAGAGATCATCACCGGTATCGACCTCTTGCCGGAAACCCTCGCGAGCCTGCCGCCGGTCGAGACCCTCGGCCTGATCGCCGACGATCCCCTGCCCTTTGCCGATCTGACGCACCGCATGCGCCGCCTCGGCGACGATGCCCGCACCTATGACCGTGTCGCGGGCTTCGTCTTTCTCTCGAGCGATGAGTGGACCGAGGAGCGCCAGGCCCTGCTCCGCACCAGCCTCGCCGCGCGGCCGCGGCCGCTCATCATCGCCAATCCCGACATCGTCTCGCCCGGCGCCGTCACGATCGCCATCGAACCCGGCTACTACGCGCACCGTCTTGCCGCCGAGCTCGGCATCCGGCCGGTCTTCCTCGGAAAGCCGTTTCCGGCAATCTACCGGCGCGTCGCCGCGCGCCATCCCGACATCCCGTCGGCGCGAATCCTCTGCGTCGGCGACACGCCACACACCGACGTGCTCGGCGCCAGGGCTGCCGGCTACAGCGCCATGCTCGTCGAGGACGGGTTCTGTCGCGGGCGGGACGCTTTGGCGTTGTGCGCCGAGAGCGGCATCTGGCCGGATTTCATCGCGCCGCGGCTTTAGCGGCGCGTGCTATCCGGGTGATGCTATTTCGCGGCGCCCATGACGTGATCGGGCAGCCAGGTCGCGATCTCCGGAAGGACGCAGAGAATCAGCATCGCGAGGAACATGCAGAGGACGTAGGGAACGGAGCCCCAGAGCACGGTCGTCAAGGGCACGTCCGGGGCGATGGCGTTGATGACGTAAAGGTTGAGACCGACCGGCGGGTGGATGAGCCCGACCTCCATGTTGATGGTGACAATGACGCCGAACCAGATCGGGTCGAAGCCGGCGGCGGTGATGATCGGCAGCAGAATCGGCGCGGTCATGAGGATGATGGCGACCGGCGGGATGAAGAAGCCGCAGACCAGGAGAAAGATGTTGACGATCAGCATCAGCACCCACCGATTGACCGCCATGGCGGCGATCCCCTCGGCGAGCGATTGCGTCAGATAAAGCGATGTCAGCATGTAGCCGAACAGCGCCGAAGTGCCGATGATCATGAGGATCATCACCGATTCGCGCGTCGTGTCGCGCAGGATCAGCCAGACGCTCTCCGCCTGCCACATGCGATAGATGATGATTGCGAGGACGAGGCAGAGCATGGCGCCGACACCAGCCGCCTCCGACGGAGTCGCAACGCCGCCATAGAGCGCGAACATCACGCCGCCGACAATGGCGAGAAACGGCAAGATCTTGGGCAGCGTTTCGAATTTCTGCCGCCAGGTGTAACGGAACTCGGCAGCGTGCGCTCGGAAGCCGCGGCGCCAGATCTCGGCGATTGTGTAGACCATGAAGAGACCAGTCAGCATGATGCCGGGAAGCACGCCCGCGAGAAAAAGGCGGCCGATCGAGCTCTCCGTCGCGATGCCGTAGACGATGAAGGTGAGGCTCGGCGGGATGAGGATGCCGAGCGTGCCGCCGGCTGCGATCGAACCCGTGGCGATGTCGTCGGGATAACCGCGCCGGCGCATCTCCGGAATGCCCATCTTGCCGATGGCGGCGCAGGTCGCGGGCGAGGAGCCGGTTAGCGCCGCAAAGAGCGCGCAGGCGCCGAGATTGGAGATGACGAGGCCGCCGGGCACTCGGTAGAGCCATCGGTCGAGCGCCTCGTACAGGTCGCTGCCGGCGCGCGAGGAGCCGATCGCCGCCCCCATCATGACGAACATCGGGATCGAGACGAGGGTGAAGTCGTTGAGCCCGCCATAAAGCGTATCGGCGACGATGCCGAGGCTGGGGAAGCCCTGGAAGATGATGAGAAAGGTGATGGAAAGCGCGCCGAGCGCAAAGGCGACGGGCGCCCCCGACAAGAGAACGACGAGCGTGCAGACAAGGACGACGACGCCGGTCTGGATCGGCGTCATTGCTTATCTTCCGGCAAACCAAAGGGCAGTGCGCGGCCGGTCACGAGGCCGCAGATATCGGCAAGGAACTGCAGGCTGAGAATCCCCATGCCAACCGGCATCCCAAGATAGGGGATCCACAACCGGACGCGCCAAATGCTGTCGGAGTGCCACCCCTTGCTCCACGCCTCCTCCCACCAGGCACAAGCGAGCACGGTAAGGAGCAACGCGAAGGCGAACGAGACGATGCCGGAGACGAAAGCCAGACGGAGGCGACCGCGCTTGCCGAGATGGAGCGGCAATAGATCGACATTGACGTGGCCGCGATGCAACAAGACATAGGGGCTGCCAACGAACGTCGCGGCTACGAGGCAGTAGGTCACGAATTCCGTCTGCCAGATCGTGGCGTGGTTCAGCGCGTAACGCACGAACACCATCTGGCAGATGACGATGACCGAGACGAGGATGAGCGCTGCGGCGACGACGCCGCACAGCCGTGAGAGCGCGGCAACACCAGCGATGAAATTATCCATGATACGCAGTTCGCCGCGCTCTGTTCGCACCTACTTTACCGCCAGCGCCTCATCGAGCAACTTCTGGCCGCCTTCGACCTTTTCGGCGAACTCCTTGTACGAGGTCTGCTTCGCCAGATCGAGCCACGCATCGAATTGCGCGGCGCTCATCGTGACGACCTTGCTGTTGGCTTTCTCGAACGATTGTACCATCTCGTCGTCGAGCGACTTCGCGGCGCCGCTGAAGTATTCCTCGGATTTCTTGCCGGCCGCGCGCAACGCCTTCTGTTGGTCGGGCTTCAAATGGTCGAACTTCATCTTCGACATCAGGACAGGCTCGTACATGAACCAGAGGGCATTGTCGCCAGGCGCCGTGATGCATTTGATCTGCTCATAGAGACGGAAGGACACAAAGCTCCCCGTGCTCGTGTCGGTGGCGTCGATCACGCCTGTCTGCAGGGCGTTATAGACCTCGTTGCTCGGCGTCGCGATGATCGACGCACCGGCACCCGCCCACATTTCGGCGAAAGTCGGGCCGGCCGCGCGAAGCTTCAGCCCCTTGGCGTCGGCGGGCGCCAGGATGCACTTTTCTTTCGTGCCGAAGGCTCCGGCCAGCCACGCATCGGCGAGAACGATGACGCCGTTATCCTCGATGATTCTGCGGATATCGGTCATGAACGGCGATTTGTTGAGGCGTGCCGCACGCTCGTGGCTGCGCACCAGCGCCGGCATCAGTGTCGCGCCGAATTGCGGCACCTTGCCGCTGGCGTAGTCGAGCGGGAAGGATGAGATGTCGAGTTGCCCCTTCACCATCGCATTCCACTGATCGTTCGGCTTGAAGAGCGAGGCGCCGGGATAGACTTGGACTTCGAGCCCGACATTGGCCTTGGCGACCTCGCGAGCGATGATCTGCACCATCTCGTCGCGGGCATCGCCCTTGCCGCCGGGGAATTGGTGCGAGGCGCGCAAGACCTCGGCGCCGGCGGGTACGGACAACAAAACGAAAGCGATGCCGGCGATCAACCATTGCCGTATCCGCCTGACACACCTCTCGCTCGCTCTGGTCAAAGAGTGATCCGGCGTGCGCCGGATCCGGAGCGGGAGTCGTTTTGCGTCTTCATACATGGCCGGTTCCCCTATGAGCGAATTTCGTACTTGAAGCAAAAAACATACCGGGCGCTATCCCCGTTTGCCAGCGGAGGTACGCTCGATTCGTCGCAAATGCAAAGAGTCCGGCACTTTACCAAGGACTGCCATGATCGCACGGCACCCGCACGCCAGGAGAGAGCGCTAGTGCCCGGGCGGGTTTGGCCGCCGTCGCAAGAGGCGCCATGTGAGGGCCGCCAAGGCGGCAAGGCCGACGCCGACAGCCGCGACGATGAGGACCCATTGCAGCGCGATACCGCCCACCCACGCTTGCCGTCCCTCATACTCGGCGTTCATTGCAACGAGATCGTGCAGATAGAAGCGCTGGGCGGCAACGAGGCTCGTCACGTCGACACTGTTGTCGAACGGCTCGTAAAGGGTGACGGAGACCGGGATATCATTAAGGGTCGTGATCGCGGTCACAGCGAACTGGGTAACGGCGCCGCCGATGAGGAGACCGACATGGAGCGCGTCGGCATTGCGATCGAGCACGCCCAGCGACTTCAGATCGCTGATGACCGCTTGTCCGCCGGCCGCCGTCATCTTGTCGCGAATTTCGGCCAGCATGGCGCCCGTATCGATGCTCGGGATCGAGCGCGCAGCGGACTCGATGAGCTCCGCGCGCGACATATCGACGGGTCGAACCTCGCCCTCTTGCAGCGTCACGAGGACGATCCCGTGATGGGCGAAGCCGTCGCGCTTGCCATCGCGGAACTCCTGCAACTCGGCGCAATCGGCGAAGGTTAGGACAAGCTTGTTGCGGCCGGCCTGAAGTCGTGCCGCGTAGTCGATGAATTGCGACTCGCGCGGATTGATGGGATCGAGCACGCAGGAACCGTTCGGCGGCGCGAGGATGACCGTGCGGCCGGCGAGGTCGAGATGCTTAGCTTCGCCCTCCGCCCTCGCCGCGACGGACAGCGCGGAGACGACGATCGCGGCGAGGGTCAGCCACCCTTTCACGGCGCTCGGCACCCTTCCGCCGCTTGCGGCTTCATCGCACTGCCAGACGATCGAGGGCCGCGCGCAACTTCACGCGCGCCTCCCCGGCCTCCGTCAGCCGCTCGCGCTGTTCCTCGACCACCTCCGCCTTCGCCTTGGCGATGAATTGCTCGTTGCCGAGCTTCTTCCCGATCTTGTCGATCTCGCCGTCGAGGCGAGCGATCTCCTTGGCAAGACGGGCGCGCTCCTGCGCGAGATCGATGACCCCACCCAAAGGCAGCACGATCGTCGCCTCGTCGAGCACGGATTGGACGGCGCCCTTCGGCGCCTCGCCGACGAGCGGCTCGGCGCGGTCGAGCCGCGCAAGGCGGAGGATCAGATCGCGATGGCGCGACAGGCGCTCGAGCGATGCGGGGCTCGCCTCTTTCAGCAGCAGCGAGATCTGCGCCGCGGCCGGCACATTCATCTCCGAGCGGATGGTGCGGATTGACGAGACGAGCCGCACGACCCAATCCATCTCGGCGCGCGCGGCCGGATCGGCGACCCTGTCGGCATGATCGGGCCAGCGCGCGGTGATGAGACGGCCAGCGCCTCCGCCCGTCAGATGCTCCCAGATCTCCTCGGTGATGAACGGCATGAGCGGGTGGAGGAGATGGGTGATCTCGCCGAGCACCCAGGCGGTGGCGGCGCGTGTCTCGGCCTTCGCCGCTTCATCGGTGCCGAGCAGGATCGGTTTGGTGAACTCGATATACCAGTCGCAGAAATTGCCCCAGACGAACTGGTAGAGTGCGTTCGCCGCATCGTTGAATTTGAACGCCTCGATCGCCGCGGCCGCCTCGCGGCCGGCAGCGGCGAGCGCACCGACGATCCAGCGGTTGACGGTCTCTCGGCAAACCTTGGGATCGAATCCGGTCTCATAGACGCAGCCATTCATCTCGGCGTAACGCGCGGCGTTCCACAGCTTCGTTGCGAAGTTGCGGTATCCCTCGACACGTCCCTCGGCGAGCTTGATGTCGCGGCCTTGCGCTGCGAGCGCCGCCAGGGTGAAGCGCAACGCATCGCAGCCGAAGCGGTCGATGAGGTCGAGAGGGTCGATGATGTTGCCCTTCGATTTCGACATCTTCTGGCCGCGCTCGTCGCGCACCAGAGCGTGGATGTAGACGGTGCCGAACGGCTCCTTTCCCATGAATTCGTGGCCCATCATCATCATCCGCGCGACCCAGAAGAAGATGATGTCGAAGCCGGTGACGAGCACGTCGCCGGGATAGTAGCGCTTGAGCTCCGGCGTCTCCTCGGGCCAGCCCAAGGTCGAGAACGGCCAGAGCGCGGAGGAGAACCAGGTGTCGAGCACGTCGTCGTCGCGGCGGAGCGGCGTCTTCCTTCCATAGTGCTTCGTTGCCGCGGCAACCGCCTCCGCCTCGGTTTCCGCGACGAAGATCTCGCCGTCCGGCCCGTACCAGGCCGGGATCTGATGTCCCCACCAAAGCTGCCGCGAGATGCACCAGGGCTGGATGTTGCGCATCCACTCGAAGAAGGTGTTCTCCCATTGCTTCGGCACGAAGACGGTGCGCCCCGTCTCGACCGCCGCGATCGGCGCCTTCGCCAAGCTCGCGGCGTCGCAATACCACTGGTCGGTCAACCAGGGTTCGATGACGACGCCGGAGCGGTCGCCGAACGGCACCATGTAGACATGGGGTTCGATCTGCGCGACGAGGCCTTGCGCTTCGAGATCGGCGACGATTCGCTGGCGTGCCGCGAAACGGTCGAGGCCGCGATACGCCTGCGGCACGTTCTCGTTCAGCCGCGCATCGCGATCGAAGATGTTGACAAGCTCCAGCTTGTGGCGCCGGCCGACCTCGAAATCGTTGAAATCATGCGCCGGCGTGATCTTGACAGCGCCCGACCCCGTGGCGGGATCGGCGTGCTCGTCGGCGACGATCGGCAAGCGCCGGCCGACCAGCGGCAGGATCGCGTGCTTGCCGACGAGATGACGGTAGCGCTCGTCCTCGGGATGAACGGCGATGCCGGTGTCGCCGAGCATCGTCTCCGGCCGCGTCGTCGCGACGATGACATATTCGCCGGCGCTTCCCTCGATCGCGTATTTGAAATGCCAGAGCGAGCCCTTCTGCTCCTGGCTCTCGACCTCGAGGTCGGAGATCGCCGTGTGCAACTTCGGATCCCAATTGACGAGGCGCTTGTCACGATAGATGAGGCCTTTGCGATGCAGGGCGACGAACACCTTGCGCACCGCAGCCGAGAGCCCCGCATCCATGGTGAAGCGCTCGCGCGCCCAATCGGCCGAGGCACCGAGACGGCGGAGCTGGTGCGAGATGGTGCCGCCCGATTCCGATTTCCACTGCCAGACGCGCTCGACGAATTTCTCGCGGCCGAGCTTGTGCCGGTTTGTCTGCTCGAGTTCGATCTGGCGCTCGACCACCATTTGCGTCGCGATGCCGGCATGGTCGGTGCCCGGCTGCCACAGCACGTCGAAGCCGCG
>JBGPOZ010000171.1:0-10483 GCA_041488295.1 Allostellaceae bacterium | reverse complement strand
GGGTGGAAAGCGGCCGGCGCCACTTCGCGGAAGGAGCGTCGGCTACTCCCTGGAAACGGACGCCCGAAAGCCGTCCGTGAGCATTGGTCATTAGGCTGGCTTGGCCGAAACCGGAATGACAGCTCTCGAGCGGGCGGGGCCGGGAACCTGCCGTTCGTTCCGCCTTAACCGTTCGGCCGGTTTCGACCCAAGTCGGCCGCCTGGCGGTTGATTGCGCGATCCCGGAACCGGACATTTAGCGCCGTCTGGCGATAGCACCTTCGGGCCGAACCCGGCCGTACGAACGATCTACGCAGACTTCTCAAACCAGACGTTCGTTGACGCCAACCCGGGTCAGCCAAATCTCGTGCACCTTCGCCCCAGGGGACGCACAAGCAAGCGTTCTCCCGCGGCCGGTTGAACCCATCTGCCAATTGATCGCCCAAATGAAGGCCGATATGGTACCGAGGCGTTGGGGACGGGTGCCGACCGGGTGAGCTTCTATGCCGCATCGATACAGGGCATTTCAGTCTTGCTCCTCGGAGCGGGAACGACGGTCTTGGTCTCTTTTACGGCTATCGCGCTCGGCATGCTCGTCGCGATCCCGATCTGCCTGCTGCGTCTCGCGAAGAGGCGTTTGTTGCGCTTCGCGGCGACCACCTATGTCAGCTTTTTTCGCGGCGTGCCGCTGCTCGTCCAACTGCTCATCGTCTACTATTTCCTCCCGGTCCTCGGTCTCGACCTGCCGCCGTTCGTCGCAGCGGTGATCGGGCTGGGCCTCTGTACCGCCGCGTACCAGGCCGAGAATCTGCGCGGTGGCTTCCTCATCATCCCGCGTGGCCAGGAAGAAGCGGCGCGCGCCTTCGGCTACACCGGCGCGCAGACCCGCCGCCACATCCTCATACCGCAGGCGCTGCGCGCTGCTCTGCCAGCGCTGATGAACGAGATGATTATGATCCTCAAGGCGTCGTCGCTCGTGTCGGTGGTCGGCGTCGCCGACTTGACCCGCGCCAGCCAGAACATCGTCGCGCGCGACCTCCATGCGATCAAATGGTATGCGGCGGCGGCGCTCGTCTATCTCGTCATCAATCTCGTCCTAGCCGCCTTCGGCCGCGCCCTCGAGGGACGCCTCGGCGGCGGGTTCAATGCAGCCGCCTCATGAGCATCGATTTCACACTCTTCCGTAGCTATGCCCCGCAGCTTCTGCATGGTCTGGAGCTCACCATCATCGTCTGGTTCCTCGGCTCACTGCTTGGCATCCTCGGTGGCTTCTTCTTCAGCCTTGCCTTGTCGCTCGGGCGTCGTGCGGTGACCCTGCCGACCCGCTGCTATATCGAGTTCTTTCGCGGTACGCCGCTGCTGGTGCAGCTCTTCATTGCCTATTACGGCGGTCCCGCCATCGGTATCGCCCTCGATGCCTTCACCGTCGGCGTGCTCGGCCTTGGGCTCTACGGCGCCGCCTATTTCGCCGAGATCTTTCGTGCCGGCTTCGCCAGCGTCCCGCCCGGCCAGCTCGACGCGGCACGCAGTTTCGGAATGCGCCGATCGGACAGGATCCGCTACATCCTGCTGCCGCAGATGCTGGTCCTGGTGGTTCCGCCGATCACCAACATGCTGATCATCCTGCTGAAGGACACGGCAATTCTCTCCATCGTGACGGTGCCGGAGCTGACCTTCGAGGTCACCGGCATGTCGATCGAGACCTTTGCCTTCGTCGAGCCCTTCCTTGTCCTCGCCATCATCTATTGGGGATTGACCGAGCTTACCTCGTATTGCGGACGCCAGGCGGAACTCCGCTTCGGCGCCTACCTGGCCGCCTGAGCCGCAATGCACGACGCCCCAGACGCCAAGGCACGGCCGCTCATCGAGATCGTCGGGGTCTCCAAATGCTTTGGCACTCTCAAGGTGCTGAATTCCGTGTCGCTCAGCGTTGCACGCTCCGAGGTGGTCTGCATCGTCGGTCCATCCGGCTCAGGCAAGAGCACGCTCCTGCGCTGCATCAACTTCCTCGAGCCCTACGACGACGGCGAGATCTACATCGGCGGCGAGCGGGTCGGCTATGCCGTCGACGCACGCGGGCGACGCCGGCCGGCGAAGGAGAGCAGCGTCGAGCGGCTGCGTCGCGACGTCGCCATGGTCTTCCAGCAGTTCAATTTGTGGCCGCATATGCGGGTGATCGACAACGTCGCCCAGCCGCTCATGCTCGTACACAAGAAATCGTCCGAGGAGGCGCGCGCGATCGCCCGGCGCATGCTCGACAAGGTCGGGCTCTCCGACAAGCTCGACCAGTATCCGCTGCGCCTTTCCGGGGGGCAGCAGCAGCGCGTTGGCATCGCGAGAGCGCTGGCGGTCGACCCCAAGGTCATCCTCTTCGACGAGCCGACCTCCTCGCTCGATCCCGAGCTGGTCGGCGAGGTGCTGCAGGTGATGAAGCAGCTGGCGCGCGAAGGCATGACCATGATCATCGTCACTCACGAGATGCATTTCGCCGCCGAGGTCGCCGACCGCGTCGTCTTCCTCGACCACGGCAGCAAGCTCGAGGAGGGACCGCCGCGCGACGTCTTCTTCAACCCGAAGCACGAGCGGACCCGGCAGTTCCTGCAGACGTGGATCGAGCGGAATTCGCTGTTCGCCGAACCGCTGGATGCGACGGCGCGACGCAATGCCGGAACCTGAGCAACGTTTCTCACACCGGGAGGAAGACCATGCCTGAGACAACCCGCAGCTTTCAAAGCACCCTCACGCGACTCGGCCTCGCTCTGGCCGTGCTCGCGGGATGGACGGCGGCCCAATCGCCGGCACGCGCCGACGATCTCCTCGCCGAAGCCAAGGCGCGCGGCGAGCTCGTGCTCGGGACCGAGATGCAGTTCGCCCCTTTCGAGTTCCTCAAAGACAACAAGCCGGTCGGCTACAGCATCGAGCTGATGGATCTCGTGGCGGCCGATCTCGGCGTCAAGCTCCGCTACATCGACTTGCCGTTCGTCAGCGTCATCCCGGGCCTCGAGGCTAAGAAATTCGACATGGTCGAGGCGACGACCACGATGACCAAGGCGCGGGCCGAGCGCTACTGGTTCACCCTGCCGATCGCCGACGGCACCGTCGCCCTCGTCAAGCGCAAGGGCGACGCCAGCGTTTCGAGGCCCGAGGACATCGCCGGCAAGATCGTCGGCGGCACCAAAGGGTCGGCGCAGACCAAGGTGCTGACCGAATACGCCGCAAAGCTGCCGGGCGGGGTCAAGGAGATCAAGGAGTACATCGGCAGCCCGAACGCCTTTGCCGATCTCGAGGCGGGACGCATCGTCGCCGTCGCCGGCTCGCTGCCGAATCTCGCCTATCTTGCGGCGACGCGCGGCGATACGTTCGAGCTTGTGCAGCCGCCCTTCGGGCCAAAATCCTACCTCGCCTGGCTGGCGCGCAAGGACGACGCGTCGAAGCCGCTGGTCGAGGCGATCAACGCCTCGCTGGTCAAGCTGACCAAGGCCGGCAAGGTCAAGGAGCTGCAGATGAAATGGTTCGGGAGCATGATGGAGCTGCCGACCGACGCGGTCCCCGAGCCGTTGAATTGAGCCAACCAGGCCGCGCTTCGGCGCGCCCTACCGGATAGGCGGAGGCCCCCGCGTCATACGGCAACCTCATGGAGTACGCCTTGAGTTCCCTGCCCCTCGACAAGCTGATGAACCCGCGCGCCATTGCCGTGGTCGGCGCCTCCGAGCGGCCGGAGGCAATCGGTACAAGGGTCATCCGCAATCTCCGCGTGATGGGTTATCCGGGCACCATCTACCCGGTCAACCCGCGCTACGAGAAGCTCGGCGACCTGGCCTGCTTTCCTTCCCTCGCGGCGCTGCCGGAACGGGTCGACGCCGCTTTCCTCGCCGTACCGGCGGCGCAAGGGCCGGGCCTCATGGAAGAGGCCGCCGCTGCAGGTATCCGGGCGGTCTTCACCAATGCCAGCGGCTACGCCGACGGCGACGCGGACGGGATTGCCCTGCAGCGCCGCCTCGAAGAGACGGCCCGGCAGCACGGCATGGCGCTCGCCGGACCGAACAATCTCGGGCTTATCAACGTGCACGACCGCGCAGCCATCTGGACGCCGCGCTTCTTCGAAGGGGTGAAGCCCGGACCGCTGGCGCTCATCTCGCAGAGCGGTTCGGTAGCGCTGATCCTCGCCGAGGACGAGCGCAGGATCGGCTTTTCCTATCTCGTGACGACGGGAAACGAGGCGGTCGTCACGGTCGCCGAATATCTCGAGCACTTCGCCGATGACGACCGGATCGGCGTCATCCTCCTCTTTCTCGAGACGGTACGCCACCCGGAGGCCTTCGCGCGGGCCGCCGAGGCGGCACGGCGCCGAGGCAAGCCCATCATCGCCCTCAAGCTCGGCCGCAGCGAGGGCGGCCGCGCGCTCGTCCAGGCCCACACCGGCAGCCTCGCCGGTGAGGATCGGCTCTACGACGCGTTCTTCCGCCGCCTCGGCATCGTGCGCGTGCGCGACTTCGACGAGATGCTCGAAACCACCCTGCTCTTCGCCGCCTACCCGCAGCCAGCCGCACCCAAGCACTTCGTCGCGGTGACCCTCTCGGGCGGCGAGGCGGCCCTCATCGCCGACGTCGGAAGCGAGGCCGGCATCGAGTTCGCGCCGCTCTCCGCCGAGACGCTGGCACGGCTGCGCCCGGCCTTCCCACCTTACGCGACGATCCGCAACCCGGTCGATGCCTGGGGCCTCGGCTTCAACCCAGAGCGCTTTGCCATGGTGGTGAAGGCGCTGACCGCCGATCCCGAGATCGGCTCGATCGCCCTCTCGGTCGATGCGCCGGGTATCGGCGGCGGCGACGTGCCCTATGCCTGCATCATGGCGGAAGCCTGCGCCGCTGCCGCCGCCACGTCCGATGTGCGCTTCATCTTCTTCAACAACGTCACCGGCACCGGCCCCAATTCCGAGGTTCGCGCCATCCTCGATCGCGCCGGCATGCCCTATCTCTCGGGCGTGCGCACCGCGCTCGCCGCGATCGGGCACCATCTCCGGGCTCCCGCGGTCGCCCCTGCAGCGCCAGCGGAGGCCACTGCCATGGAGTGGTGCCGCCGGGCGCTCTCCGGCGATGAGACCGAACGGTTTCGCGCGCTGGCCGAGGCCGGGCTACCGATGGCAGAGACCCTGCCAGTCGCCTCGCCAGGCGAGGCGGGAAAGGCAGCAAGGCGGCTCGGCTTCCCCCTGGTTCTCAAGGGCTCGGCGCCGCATCTGCCGCACAAAAGCGATTTGGGCCTCGTGCGCGTCAACCTCGGCAACGAGGGCGAGCTGGCTGATGCCTATGCCGAGGTCGCGGCAATCCTCGCCAGGCATGCGCGCGATGGTTCTCCCGGCCAGATCTATCTTCAAGCGATGGCGAAGCCGGGGATCGAGCTCGTCCTCGGGATCCGCAACGAGCCCGGCTTCGGCAGCTTCGTGCTGGTCGGCGTCGGCGGGCTCTTCGTCGAGGTGATCAAGCAGGCGAGCCTGCGCGCTGGCCCGATCGACGCGGCGGAGGGGCGCGCCATGCTGCGCGAGACCGCAGCCGGGACGCTGCTCGCCGGCGTGCGCGGCCGCGGCCCCTACGACGCCGATGCCGCCGCCGCCGCGATCGCCGCGCTCTCGCACCTCGGCGCCGCCACTGTCGACACCTTCAGCAGCATCGAGATCAATCCCCTCATCGTCCACGAGCGCGGCGCCACCGGCGTCGACCTGCTGGTCGAGCCTGCCGCCCAGACAAAGCTGGAGACCGCCCCATGAGCTACGAGCAGTTGATCTACGGCGTCGAGGACCGCGTCGCCACCATCACCCTCAACCGGCCCGATCGGATGAATGCGCTGAGCGAGAAGCTGGTAGGCGAGCTGATCGATGCCGTCGGCTCCGCCGACCGCGACCCCGAGGTGCGGGTCCTGATGATCAAGGCGGCCGGCGGAAAGGCCTTCTCGGCTGGCTACGACATCAAAGAATCGCTCGACAAGCCGCGGCGCGGCCTCCCCGAGTGGCGGGCGCGGATGCAGAAGGACATCCGCTTCACCTACTCCGTCTGGGATTGCTCGAAGCCGGTGATCGCCGTCATCGACGGGTTCTGCCTCGCCGGCGCCCTCGAATTCGCGATGTGCTGCGACATCCGTTATTGCTCGGACGATTCCAAGTTCGGCGCCGTCGAGGCGCGCTTCTCGGCCGGCATCGCCACCATGATCATGCCGTGGCTCGTCGGCCAACGCTGCCGCGCGCTCCTCTATACGGGCGACATCTTCGGCGCCGACGAGGCGTTTCGCCTGGGGCTCGTCGACCAAGTCTTCCCCAATGAGGACCTCACCGCCGAGACACTGAAGATCGCCAAGCGCATGTCGCGCGTCGCCGCCGACTGTCTCAAGTACAACAAGCGCGCGATCAACGAGACGTTCGAGATCATGGGGCTGCGCCAGGCGATCCAATACGGCTCAGAGGTCTGCGCGATCATGGATGCGACGGGCTCGCCCGAAGCCGAGGAGGAGAGCCGGATCCGCCGCTCCGAAGGTCTCGCCGCGGCGCTCAAGTGGCGGGCCGACCTCTTCAAGCCGTACGAGTGAGCGGCCGCGGGTTCTCGGCCCCAGCGGTTCTCAGCGTTCGGTGGGGATGACCCAGGAATCCTCGCGTCGCCAGGCGACCGTGACGGGCGTGCCCGGCGCAAGCAGGCTTTCGCCGTCGTTGTGGCGCGATGCGGTGAGCACGTCGCCGCCGGCGAGCGCGACGCGAAAGCGCTGCGTCTCGCCGTGGTAGAGCCCGTCGAGCACCGTCGCCTTGTGACCGGGCGCACCGTCCGAGGTGGCGAGGCGGATGCGCTCGGGCCGGAGGGCGACGGTGAGGCGCGCTCCGATTGATGCTCCGGCCACCTCGGGCACCTCGAAGGCGACGCCGCCCGGCGTGCGCACACGGGTCGACGCCTTGGCCTCGACGATCTCGACCGGGAGGAAATTGGCGGCGCCGAGGAAGTCGGCGACGAAGCGGGTCCGCGGTCGCTCGTAGAGCTCATCGGGCGGGCCGACCTGCTCGATCCGCCCGTGGTTCATAACCACAATACGGTCTGACATGCCGAGCGCTTCTTCCTGGTCGTGCGTGACATAGATCATCGTGCTGCCGATGGCGCGCTGGATCTGTCGGATCTCGATTTGCAGCTCCTCGCGCAGCTTCTTGTCGAGCGCGCCGAGGGGCTCGTCGAGAAGCAGCAGGGGCGGCTCGAAGACGAGCGCGCGGGCGAGCGCCACGCGCTGCTGCTGCCCGCCGCTGAGCTGGTTCGGCAGCCGCTCGTCGAAGCCCTCGAGGCGGACGAGCGCGAGCGCCCGGGCGACGCGCTCGGCGATCGCCGGCCGCCTCATGCCGCGCATACGCAGCGGGAAGGCGACGTTGCGCGCCACCGTCATGTGCGGGAAGAGCGCGTAGTTCTGGTAGACCATTCCGATGTTGCGGCGGTAGGGCGGCTGGCGCGTGATGTCCTCGCTGCCGAGCTCGATCTCGCCCGCGTTCGGCGCGATGAAGCCGGCCAGCATCATCAGCAGCGTCGTCTTGCCCGAGCCGCTCGGCCCGAGGAAGCTCACGAACTCTCCGGCAGCGATCTCGAGCGAGAGCTCGTCGACCGCGGTGACCGCGCCGTAGCGCTTGACGATGCCGCGGAGGGCGAGCGGCGCTGCCGGGATCGCGCGCATCACGGCGCCGGCCGCTTGACGAGACCGCTGCGGCGTTGCAAGGCGCGCTTCAGCGCCTCGCTGAGCAGCATGACGAGCGCCGAGACGGCGATGAGGATCGTCGACACGGCGGCGATCGTCGGGTTGAGCTCGAAGCGAATGCCGTCCCAGATGCGCCGCGGCAAGGTCATCGTCTCGGCGCTTGTGACGAAGATCGCGATGACGACCTCGTCGAACGAGATGAGGAAGCCGAACAGCGCGGCGACGACGAGGCCGGGGCGGATCAGCGGCAGCGTCACTTCGAGGAAGGCGCGCGCCCGGATGGCGCCGAGTCCGACCGCGGCGTCCTCGAGCCTGATGTCGACCTCGGCGAGCGAGGCACCGATCACCACCGTCGCATAAGGGAAAGTCACGACGGTGTGGCCGATCACGAGCGCCCAGAAGCTGCCGTTGAGGCCGACCCGCAGGAAAACGTAGTAGAGGCCGACCGCAGTCACGACCACGGGAACCAGCAGCGGCGCCATGATGAGGGCGCGCAGGACATTGCGCCCGGGAACCGCGTACCGGTCGAGCGACAGCGCCGCGGTGAGGCCGAGCACCGTCGAGGCGAGCGAGACGATGAGTGCGGCCTTGACGCTGGTCTTGGTCGCGTCGATCCAGCTCGCGCTGTCGAGATACTCGTGGAACCAGCGCAGCGACCAGGCGCGCGGCGGAAACTGGAGAAGGCTCGAATTGTTGAAGGCGGCCGGAACGACGACGAAGAGCGGCGCCGCCAGGAAGAGGAGGACGAGCGCGGCGAAGGCCCAGGGCAGCCACGCCGTGAGGGTGAAGAAATCGAAGCGTCGCCTCACCTCGGCAGCGCTCCCGCGCCGCCACGCTGGAAGGCGAAATAAAGGCAGAGGCCGATCACCGTGACCACCAGGAGCACGGTCGCAATGGCCGACCCGAAGCCCCAGTTGAGGACGTCGGAAAAGTAGGTGGTGACCAGCATCGCCGCGGTGATCTCGGTCCGTCCGCCGAGCAGCGCCGGGGTCACGAAGAAGCCGAGCGAGATGACGAAGATGAGCATCGCGGCGGCGCGCACCCCCGGTAGGCTCAATGGCACGAAGACGGCGGCAAAGGCGCGCAGCGGGTTAGCGCCGAGCCCCTTTGCTGCCTGGACGAGGCGCAGGTCGATCGCCTTCATGACGCTGTACAGCACCAGTATGTTGATCGGCACGACGTAGTGCACCATGCCGATGATGACGCCGGTGAAGTTGAAAACGAGCAGCAGCGGCGCCGCGAAGAGGTGGGTCCAGCCGACCAGCAGCGTGTTGACCAGCCCCTTGGTCTGCAGCATCAGCATCCAGGCGTAGCAGCGGATGAGGACGTTGGTCCAGAACGGCAGCAGAATCAGCGTCAGCATGATCGAGCGCACCGGCGGCGGCGCGATCACGAGCAGATACGCCACGGGATAGCTCGCGACCATACTGATGGCGCTGGTGAGCAGCGCGATCTTGAAGCTGATGAGAAAGACGGTGAGGTACTCGGGAGTCGTGAAGAGCTGCACGTAGAAGCGCGTGGTCGGCGCCGGATCGAGCACGCTCTGCGCCAGGATGAGCCCGACCGGGATGAGGAAGAACAGCACGATGACGACGAGCGCCGGCAACGCCAGCAACGTCGGTCCGAAACGGCCGAGCAGGTGATCTTGCGCCGCGGCGCTCATCGCTCGGGCGACGCCGTCATCAGGCTGCGCCCGAGCCGGGCATTGCGTCGTCGACCGGTTGGCTCAGTTCTTGAGCTTCCACTGGTTCCAGCGCTCGGTCGCGGCATCGAGATTGGCCGCCCACCAAGTGCTGTCGACGGCGATCAGCTCGCCCTTCTGATAGTGGTAGCTCGGCAGCGTCTCTTTGGTTTTGTCGTCGAGCAGCTCGAGCGCCTTGATGTTCGAGGGGCCGACCGCCGTGTCCTTGGCATAGTCGGCCTGGCGCTTGGCATCGAGCATCCAGGCGATGAGCTTGAAGGCCGCCGCCCTGTGCTTCGTCCCCTTGGGCACCGAGAGATAGTCGGTGGTCATGATGCCCTGGTTCCAGATGAAGGCCACGGGCGCGCTCTTCTCGCTTTGCAGGAGCCCCTGGACGCGCGCCTGCGAGGACAGCGACATGACCAGCTCGCCCGAGGCGAGAAGGCTCGGCCCTTGCGGCCACTGCTCCCAGAAGAGGGTGTCGTTCTTGATCCCGTCCCACGCATTGAACGAGCGGTCGACATCGACGGGATAGACCTGGTCGAACTTGGCGCCTTGCGCCATCGCCGCCATCTCGAGCGCGTAGCGCGGCTGGTTGAGGGTGCCGCGCTTGCCTGGAAACTTCTTGAGATCCCAGAAATCCGCCCACGATGTCGGCCGCTTACCCTCCGGAAACGCCTCGGTGTTGTAGGCGAGGATCTGCGCGAAGGTGGCGACGCCGACTCCGTATTTCTCGATCAGCTCCTTGGGGACCCCGTCATGGGCGATGGCGCCGTAGTCGAGCTCCTCCCAGAGCGCGGCGCTGCCTGCCTTCTGCGGGACCCACATGCCGAGCGACTGGACGACGTCCCATTCGACGTTCTTCGCTTCGACCATCGCCTTGATCTTGGTGAGATTGATGTCGGGGACGTCGATCACCTTGATGCCGGTGGCCTTCTCGAAGCTGTCGAAATAGAACGTCCGCTCCGCTTTCTGCCAACTGCCGCCCCACCCGGCGAAGACGACGACGTTGTCGTCAGCGGCGCGAGCGCACGGCGCGGCGCTCGCGCCGACCGCGAGGGCGACGATCGCGGCGAGTGCGAGGCGCAAACCGGGCCTCGTCGTTGCTGTCTG
>JBGPOZ010000170.1:0-10654 GCA_041488295.1 Allostellaceae bacterium | reverse complement strand
GTCAATTCTTTCACCACGTCGATGTCGCGCCTGATGGCAGCGGTGGTTCGAAAGAGCGATCCAATACTGCCCAACGCGCCTTCATTCGACGCAGCGGCGGCAAACTCCGCGGATGACGCGCTGCCCATGGGCGCCAAGATGATCGGCACCTCGATTCCAAGAAGGTCACACAAAGCAGTCTTCAGCATTACGCCTCCTCGGGGCCGTGTCACTTCGCCACGTAGGCTAGCACAAGCCGGCATACTATCGGCACAAACCCCGACTGACGAGCGGCCTCCTATCCTTGCCTCGGACAGGTCGGCTTGGGGTCAAAGTACGAAGAGCGGCAGCCTTCGCGCCATGTCTGCTTGGCGGCTGACTGCGGCATTACGGATGGGTCGTGATGGCGTCGGTGGAGATGTGATTCCAGCTCCCTTCATCAAACTCGCATCCATCCGGATTTGGCCACGCGCGTATTGATTCCATGCCCCTAGTTGCGGTGCCAGCTGAGGGTCGCAGGGCGGCCGTTCCGGAAGCTGCCGGTCGCATCGATCTAGGAAACGGTACAGACCTGGCTTGCCGCGCCGCCTCGTAAAAAGGCGCGATTAGTTTCTGAAATCCGGGACGCCGAAGCGACTTTTCAGTATCTTCTCGGCGTGTAGTGCTCTGTGCCGAGGAGACCTTTGCTTGCCTAGGGAGCGCATGGAACGGCGCCTAGCGGCCATCCTCGCGGCCGATGTGGCTGGCTACTCGCGTCTTATGGGTGCTGACGAAGAGGGAACGCTCGCACAATTTAAAGCCCACCGAAGGGAATTGGTTGACCCGAAGATTGGCGAGTACGCAGGGCGGATCGTAAAGACCACCGGCGACGGCATGCTGGTGGAATTTGCGAGTGTGGTGGATGCCATGCGGTGCGCTATCGAGGTGCAGAAAGGTATGGCCGAGCGCAATGCGTTGGTGCCAGAGAACAAACGAATCGAGTTCCGGATCGGCATTCACCAAGGCGACATCATTAGCGACGCCGGTGACACCTTTGGTGATGCCGTAAACGTCGCCGCCCGTCTGGAAGCGCTCTCAATTCCTGGAGGCATTTGCGTGTCTTCGCGAGCGCAGGAAGATGCTCTCGGCAAGCTGGATGTAGCTTTCGAAGATATGGGCGACCGGCAATTAAAGAATATTTCCAAGACGGTGAGAGCATATCGGATAGAACTGGCTGGAGTGTCAGCGCAATCTGCGAGACAACCACTGGCACTTCCCGACAAACCATCTATAGCCGTCCTGCCTTTCGCTAATATGAGCGGCGATCCAGAGCAGGAATACTTCGCCGATGGTGTGTCCGAGGACATCATCACAGCCATTTCCAAACTACATTGGTTTTTCGTCATCGCCCGAAATTCGTCATTTGTTTACAAGGGAAAGGCGGTCGACGTAAAACAGATCGGAAGCCAGCTCGGCGTGCGATATGTGCTCGAGGGCAGCGTAAGAAAGTCCGGACAACGGGTGCGCATCACTGCGCAGCTCATCGACGCTTCCAACGGCAACCACATCTGGGCGGATCGCTATGACGGCGACTTGAACGACGTCTTTGCCTTGCAGGACAGGGTTACCAACAGTGTTGTCGCCACCATCGAACCTCACCTGTTGGAGGCCGAGAGCGTCCGCTCGCAGAACCGGACCGCAAACGATGTCCGCGCCTGGGACCTGTTGATGCAGGCGAGCTTTTTGTTCTGGCGGCTCAATAAGACAGACGGCGATGCCGCGATTTCCATTCTCAGGCGCGCCACCCAACTCTACCCCGCCTATGCGCCTGCCCACAGCATGCTCGCTTTCGCGATACTGTTGCTTGGGTATCTAGGATACATCGATGTACAGGCGAATGAGGCCGCCGTACTGGCAGCCCGCGCCGCCGAACTCGATCGCAACGATCCGTGGGCCTATGTCGCGCTTGGATTTGCCGCTTTCACTGAACGACACACCAATGAATCAATAGCCCATTTCCAGCGCGCCCTGAATCTCAATCCGAACTTTGCTGCGGCTCATGGCTATCTCGGTTGGACACTGTCATTCGATGGACAATCCGACAAAGCCATTGTTCACTCACAAACCGCAATTCGCATGAGCCCGCACGATCCACAGCAGGTGTTTTTCCATGGCGGGCTGGCAGCGGCGCACTATCTCGCGGAAAGCTATGATGAAGCTATTAATAGCGCACTCTGTGTTTTGCGGTTCCGGCCTACATTCAACGGGGCCCGCCGTTTGCTTGTAGCTGCTCTAGCCCAGGGCGGCCGCCTTGAGGAGGCGCGGAAGGAACTCGAACGTCTGAAAGATTTTCAGCCCGATATTTCGCTCGCCTGGATCGAGAAGAACGTGCCCTA
This sequence comes from Allostellaceae bacterium, assembly GCA_041488295.1. GTDB lineage: Bacteria > Pseudomonadota > Alphaproteobacteria > ATCC43930 > CGMCC-115725 > URHD0088. Next base: position 8,300 of record JBGPOZ010000170.1, on the reverse strand, counting down.
CACGCCAGGCCCAATGAAGAGCTACTTGGAGGGTTGGCGCAAGGTTGGGCTCCAGTGACGGACCTGTTGAGATGCCTGCTTGGGGTCAAAGTACGAAGAGCGGCAGCCTTCGCGCCATGTCAGCTTGGCGGCTGACTGCGGCATGACGGATGGGTCGTGATGGCGCCGGTGGAGATGTGATTCCAGCTCCCTTCATCAAACTCGCATCCATCCGGATTTGGCCCCGCGCGTATTGAGTCCGCGCCCCTAGTTGCGGCGCCAGCTAAGCGTTGCAGGGCGGCCGTTCCGGAAGCTGCCGGACGCATCGATCTTGCCGTCGCGAAGCGTTCCCTGGAAATCGATCGTGACCATCCGCGCCCCGTCCGCGTTCTCGGCATGCAATTCGATCGTGACGTCGCCCGACGCGGAAACCGCGCCCGACAAGATCATGTTCATGCCCGGCTCGCGACCGGGCCATTTGGCGGAGATCTTACCTTGCTCGACCGTGCCCTCGGCCCGATAGCAGCGCGCCCGGTCGTTGGGGCCCGGGCCATAGCAGATCGGCCCCGCATAGGCGCCGTCGAAACCCGGGCCGCTCGTTGCAGCGGGTGCGGTGGAGGCGCTTTGTGCCGGTCGCGGCGGCGTGCCGTCGACCGGAGCCGGCGTCGCCCTCGGTTGTTCCGCTTCGGCCGGGCTGCGCGCTTGTTGCGCCTTGCCCGGCCGGTCTTGCGAGTAGGCCCAATAGAAGCCGATCGCCGCGAGCAGGAGTGCGAGCATCGCCAGCCATGCTGCCGTCGCAATCCAGCGGCGCCGAGCGGCCTTGGGCGATGGCAGGGAACCCTGACCGTCCGCTTCGGTGATGGAAAAGGTGCGGACCGGCTGCGGGATGTTCTTGAAGGTCTTCTCGCCGAGCGATTTGAAGGACAGCGACAGCTTGTTGCGGATCTGGTCGTAAACGCTGCCGGAGAGGCAGATCCCGCCGGGCTGCGCCGCCGTTTGCAACCGTGCCGCGACATTGACGCCGTCGCCGAGCAGATCGGTTCCCTGCACCATGACGTCGCCGAGATTGACGCCGATGCGGAACCTGACCTGACGGGACGCCGGCAATTGGCTGTTGCGGGTCTGCAGAGCGGCCTGGATCTCGGTCGCGCAGCGCACGGCTTCGACGGCGCTCGCGAATTCCGCCAGGATCGCATCGCCCGCCGTGTTGAAGATGCGCCCGCGGTGCATCGCGACGAGCTGTTCGAAGACCCGCGCGTGCGAGCGGAATGTCAGCAGGGTTTGCTCTTCGTCCTCCGCCATGAGGCGGCTGAATTCGGCGACATCCGCCGAAAGAATGGTCGCCAGCTTACGGATGAGGACTGGCGCCGCCGGGCTGTCGGGTTCGTTGGCCATGCGGGTCTCTGCTCTCAAATCGCCGGGCGGATCATAACACTATCTCGAGATTTCGGCTCCTTGCTCGACCCAAGCAGTATCGTGCCCGTTCGCTCGAGCGGCGTGACCCGATAAATCGATCATGGGCGTTGTCCTCGCCAATGTTGTGACATCGTTTGAATAAACGATATGAAGTGCCGCCTTCGCGGATCCCGCTTTTTTACTCCTTAAGGATTCGATGGTATAAGAAATTCCAATGAACGGCGATGCGCATTGCTTGTTTGATCGGCCAGTTTCCGACTGGCACCCGAAGGTGCGACGGCTCTACGAATATTGGCGCAAAATCCATCCGCCGACGGGCGAATTGCCGGGACGGCAGCATTTCGATCCGGTCGATATTCCGAATTTGCTGCGGTATTTGTGGCTTCTCGACATCCACCGCGACCCTCTGCGGTTCCGCTATCGGCTGCTCGGCACGGTGCACGTCGCGGCGATGCGTCGCAACCTCGTTGGGCAGTGGCTCGATGAAGTTCATCCAAGCTTCTTGACCTCGCCAAGCTATCCGCAATACGTCGATCTCGTGACCCACCGCCGAGCGAGCTACCGCAAGGGCACTCCCGGCTTTCACGTCGATCCCGACCTCTATGAGATGGAGCGGGTCATCCTGCCGCTGGCGCGCAACGGACGCGATGTCGATATGACCCTTGCCATCACCATCTACTTCCGCGGCAACGGAAGCGAAGCCTTCCCGTAGATCGTTCAATCTCTTTGGCGCGGAGGCCGCAGAGGCGCCGCAATGGACGCAGGGCGGCTGCGTTATCTGCGTACCCTGCGCATCCTCCGCGACCTCCGCGCTAAAGAGGTTCTCTCATCAGCGTCAGATGCATCTCGATCTGTGAATCCGTGCTCCGCCTCGTGTATCGTGACCCGGCGTAGTTCCCTCCGTTGCCGCCGCGAGGCCCGCCATGCCGGACGCCAAATTCCTCGATTTCGCCACTCTCGCCCTCCATGCCGGGCAGCGGCCCGATCCCGCCACCGGCGCGCGCGCCGTGCCGATCTATCAGACGACGAGCTTCGTCTTCGAGAACAGCGACCAGGCGGCCTCGCTCTTCAATCTGGAGCAGCCGGGCTTCATCTACTCGCGTATCGGCAATCCCACCGTCGCCGTGCTCGAGGAGCGGCTCGCGGCGCTCGAAGGCGGCGTCGGCGCGGTCTGCACCGCCTCGGGTCAGGCGGCGCTCCACCTCGCCATCGCGACCCTGATGGGGATGGGCGCGCACATCGTCGCCGCGACCTCGCTCTATGGCGGGTCGATCAACATGCTGAAGCTGACCCTGCCGCGCTTCGGCATCACGACGACTTTCGTCGACCCGCGCGACCCCGCGGCCTTCGCCAAGGCGATCCGCCCGGAGACGCGCCTCGTTTTCGCCGAAACGCTCGGCAATCCCGCGCTCGAGGTGCTCGACATCGAGGCGGTCGCCGCGGTCGCGCACGCGGCAGGGCTGCCGCTCATGGTCGATGCCACCTTCTCGACGCCCTATCTCATCCGCCCGATCGAGCATGGCTGCGACATCGTCATGCATTCGGCAACGAAATGGCTCGGCGGCCACGGCATCGCCATCGGCGGCGTCATCATCGATGGCGGGCGCTTCGATTGGGAAGTCTCCGGCAAATTTCCGACCCTGACCGAACCCTATGCCGGCTATCACGGCATCGATTTCGCCGCGGAGTTCGGGCCGCAGGCCTTCATCATGCGCGCGCGCGCCGAGGGCTTGCGCGATTTCGGCGCCTGCATGAGCCCGACCACCGCGTTCCATCTCCTGCAAGGCGTAGAGACGCTGCCGGTGCGCATGGCGCGGCATGTCGAGAACACCAAGGCGGTGCTGGGTTTCCTCGCAACGAGCGAGGCGGTCTCCTGGGTCAACCATCCGAGCCTGCCGAGCCATCCCGACCACGCTCTCGCCGCGCGCCTCATGCCGAAAGGCGCGGGCTCGATGGTGAGTTTCGGCATCAAGGGCGGGCGCGCCGCCGGCAAGCTCTTCATCGACAATTTGAAGCTCGTCTCGCACCTCGCCAATGTCGGCGACGCCAAGACGCTCGTCATTCACCCGGCCTCGACGACGCATCAGCAATTGGACGCGGCGGCGCTGCGCGCCTCGGGCATCGGCGAGGACATGATCCGCCTTTCGGTCGGGCTCGAGGAGCCGGCCGACATCATCGCCGATCTGGCGCAGGCCCTGCGCGCTGCGCAGAAGGCGGCGCCGAAAGCGGCGGCGGAGTAGGCGATGAAACAGAAGAATTTCACCACGAAGACACGAAGGGCACGAAGAAGAATGATCGCGCGTAGCGCGAAGAAAGTACCTTCGTGCCTTCGTGTTTTCGTGGTTCAACCCTTCCGTCGCTACGGCGAGGTCGGCTGAATGGAGATCGCTCTCGCCGACCGCGCCCTCTTCGCCTCGACCGGCGGCAAGGAATTCGACCCGGCGCTCCCGGCCGCCGTCTTCATCCACGGCGCCGGCATGGATCACACGGTCTGGGCGCTCCAGACGCGTTGGTTCGCCCATCACGGCCGCAACGTCCTCGCGCTCGACTTGCCCGGGCACGGCCGCAGCGCCGGGCCATCCTTGCGGCGCATCGAGGACATGGCGGAATGCGTTCTTGCCGTCCTCGCTGCCGCGGGCGCCCGGCGCTTTGCGCTCATCGGCCACAGCATGGGCGCGCTCGTCGCGATGGAGGCGGCGGCGCGCGCCGGCGCGGCATTGACGGGCCTTGCCCTCCTCGGCATGACGCCGACGATGCCGGTGCATCCCGATCTTCTCGCCGAGGCCGAACGTGGGGATCACAGCGCCATCGATCTCATGGTCTCCTGGGCGATCGGCCGGCGTGCGCAACTCGGCGCCAACGACGCGCCGGGCCTCTGGCTCACCGGTGCCGCGATGCGCCTTCTCGAGCGCGCCGATCCGCGGAGCCTTGCCGGCGACCTTGCCGCCTGCGCCGCCTATCGCGGCGCGATGGCGGCGGCGGCGAAGGTGTCGGCTCCGACGCTTCTCCTGCTCGGCGGCGATGATCGCATGGCGCCCGCGGCAAAGGCGGTCGATTTCGCGCGCGCTTTCTCCGCCGGGCGGGCGCAAGAACTGCCGGGGATCGGTCACATGATGATGCTCGAGAACCCGGTGCGGATTCTTGCCGCGCTTCAGGAGGTCGCGTGATGGAGGGGAGCGCTTCTCGGGCCAAAGGCCCCGCCGACGAGCAACGCGCGAATTACCCGCACTTCCTCGCGATTCCGACGCGCTGGATCGACAACGACGTCTATGGCCACGTCAACAATGTGCGGTATTACGAATTCTTCGACACGGTGGTGAACCGCTATTACATCGAGGCGGGCGGGCTCGACATCTACGAGGCGCCGGTCATCGGGCTCGTCATCGAGACGAAGTGCCGCTACCACCAGCCCTTGGCCTATCCCGACACGGTCGATGCGGGGCTCCGCGTCGCGCATCTCGGCCGGACCAGCGTCCGCCACGAGATCGGCCTCTTCCGCGAGGGCGCCGAAACGCCGGCCGCGACCGGCCACTTCATTCACGTCTTCGTCGACCGCGCGACGCGGCGGCCGGCGGCGATTCCGGGCGCAATCCGCGCGGCGTTGGAAAAACTACGGACGGTGCGGGAGTGATCGAGGATTTCACCACAAAGACACGAAGACACAAAGGTTTCGTCGATGGCGCTTCGCGCCGATTATTCCCTTCGTGCCCTTTGTGCCTTTGTGGTGAGAAAATGCCCAGGAGCGGTGGCACCGTCCGAGAGCATTTCCCTCATCGAGGTTGCAGGCCGATTACGCCGCCTTCTGCGTCGCGTTGTGGTCGATCGTCTTGGGCTGCGGCGCCGCGTTGATCTCGATGGTGCGGGGCTTCATCGATTCCGGCACTTCGCGGACGAGCTCGACGTGCAAGAGCCCGTTATCGAGGCTGGCTCCGACGACCTTGATCGTCTCGGCAAGCTGGAAGCGCCGCTCGAAGGCGCGGCGGGCGATGCCGCGATGGAGATAGCGCGAGAGATCCTCTTCCGTCTTCGCCTTGGCGGTGACGAAGAGGGCGTTCTCTTGGACGCGGATATCGAGGTCGTCCTGGCCGAAGCCGGCCACCGCCATGGTCAGGCGATAGGAATCCTCGCCGGTTTTCTCGATGTCGTAGGGCGGGTAGGTCGTCGCCACGTCGCCGCGCGTCGCCGTATCGGCAAGCTGCATCAGCCGGTCGAAACCGATGGTCGAGCGGAAGAGTGGGGAAAAATCGAAAGCGGTCATGCCATATCCTCCAGTGAGCAACATGGTTCGAGGGAAGCCGCCTTTTGGCCGGACCTCCCGAGATCGAACGTCGGACCCGACATCGGCATCCGACATAGTGGAGATAAGGGGGCGCGAGGCATGGTTCAAGAGCGGGGGTGAGCGTACCCTTAAGCTTAACTGGGGCTGGAAAATTAACCCGTTCGAGGCATACTGCGGCCGAGGAGGCCGAGCGTGTCCGTCACCGCAGCACCGACTGCATTCTTCAACAAGACTTACGATGAGGCGATGGACCTCCTGGTCGAGATGCGCGATTACGTGGCCTTCGCCGAGCCGCGCGATCGGTCGACGCTCTCGCCGGCGGAAGGGGTGCGTTTGTGCTGCGCGACCTTGCGGGTCACGGCGCGGCTGACGCAAATCATGGCCTGGCTTCTGGCGCAGAAGGCGGTCCATTCGGGCGAGCTCAGCAACGCCGAGATCGTCGCCAAGAACGGCCCGTTGGCTGCCATCGAAGTCTGCATGCAGAGCGAGGGCGAGAGCGAACTCGCCGAGCTGCCGCGGTATTTCCGCGGCCTCCTCGATCGCAGCCACCGCCTCTATATCCGTGTCGCCCGGCTCGACGAGATGGTTCGCCGGCAGACCGCGTGACGCCGGAACGCGCTACTTCTTCAGGTTAAACCCTTGGAATCGCTTATTGAAGCGGGCGAGCTGGCCGCCACGATCGTTGAGGCGCTGCTGACCGCCGGTCCAGGCCGGGTGCGATTTCGGATCGATGTCGAGGCGCAAGGTGTCGCCCGCCTTCCCGTAGGTCGAGCGCGTCTGGTACGAGGTCCCGTCGGTCATGACGACGGTGATCTCATGATAATCGGGGTGAATGCCGTCCTTCATCGCCGCAACTCCTGAAGAGGGCGCGGTTATAACCAATGCAAACGCCTGAGGCAACCCTGGAGGCGACGCTTGCCATGGCAATCGGGGAGAGGCGCCTCCGAACAAGAATCACCACAGAGCCACGGAGAACACGGAGAAACGAAATTTTCTTGAGGCCGCCTTGTCGCCCAATTCCTTCTTCTCCGTGACCTCCGTGCCTCCGTGGTGAATCTTTCGCGTCTCAGCGCTCGGTCAGCTTCAGCTCGATGCGGCGGTTGCGCCGGTAGGCCACCTCGTCGTCGCGCGCATCGAGCGGCTGAAACTCGCCGAACCCCGCCGCGGCGAGCCGTTCGGCCGGGACGCCGTTGTCGACGAGGAAGCGGACGACCGAGATGGCGCGCTTGGTCGAGAGCTCCCAGTTCGAGGGAAATTGCGGCGTCGCAATCGGCAGCTTGTCGGTGTGGCCGTCGACGCGCAGCACCCAGTTGAGATCGCCGGGGATCTTCGGGACGAGCTCCTTGATCGCCGCCGCGACCGGCATGAGCTGGCGCTTGGCGCCGTCACCGAGATCGGCGCTGCCCTGGGCGAACAGCACCTCGGACTGGAAGACGAAGCGGTCGCCGACGATGCGGATGTCGGGCCGGTCGCCCAGCACCTCGCGCAACCGGCCGAAGAATTCGGAGCGGAAGCGGGCGAGCTCCTCGACTTTGCTGGCGAGGGCGAGGTTGAGGCGGCGGCCGAGATCGACGATCTGCGCCTGCTGATCTTGCGATTTCGACTCGGAGAGATCGAGCGCCGCCGAAATCCTCTGCAGTTGCTCGCGTAGAGCCAAGATCTGCTGGTTCAAGAGCCCGACCTGGTCCTGCGCATCCTTCGTCAACTTTTGCTGTGCGCCGAGCGCCTCTTCGCTTTTCTGGCCCTGCTGCGCCAGCTCGGCGAGGCGGACGTCGCGCTGGTCGATCTCCTTCTGCGCCAGAGCGGTCCGCTCCTCGGCGGTCGAAAGCTTCGCTTCCAACTCCTTCGAGCGGTCGCGCGCCGCCGTCAGATCCTGCTGCGATTTCTGCTGCGCTGCGGCGAGCCCGGCGATTTGCGCTTCGAGATCGGTGCGGATTTTCTTCAGCGCTTCGATGTCGCGGCGCAGACTTTCGAGCTCCTTGAGCTGCAGTTCGACCTTTTCCTTGTCGGCCGAGATCGCTTGATTGGCGTCGGCGAGATCGCGCGACAGGCGGTCGGCGCGCGCCGTCTCGTCCTGGGCTTTGGCGGCGAGCTCAGCAAGGCGCGTCGTCAAGCTGTCCTTGGCGGCGTTGGCGCTCTGCAGCTCGGTCGAGAGCTGCGCAAGGTTGAGGCGCAGATCGCCATTGGCGCGCTTTTCGAGGTTGAGGATGTCGGTCAGCTCGTTGATTTGCTGGGTCAAGCGCTGCAGCGCCTGATCGCGGCCCGACAGCGCATCCGTCGTCAGGAACTGCGCCACCGTGAAGATCAGCAACAGGAAGATGATGGCGATGACGAGCTGGGCCAGCGCATCGACGAAGGCAGGCCAGATGTTGAGCTCGCTGCGGCGCGAGCGGCGCGCGATCGCCATGCGCTTTTCCGCCCTCTAGCGCTCGCCCTCTTCGGCGAGCGCGGCGATGGTGCGGGCGAGGAGGCGGATTTCGCCGCGCACCTCCTGGATCGTCTCTTGGCGGCCGTGCGAGAGCTCTTCGATCAGCCGCGCCAGGTACTGCTCGACATTGCGCATGTGGCCGCGCAGCGCCTCGTCGGCGCCGCGCTGCGCCCCGCCGCCATCGGCGAGCTTTTGCAG
>JBGPOZ010000169.1:0-10819 GCA_041488295.1 Allostellaceae bacterium | reverse complement strand
GACGTCGTCCCCGTCGCGGGCCAGCCCTGGGACAGCGATCCCTTCGCCGTCGTCGAGCGCGACGGCAAGCTCTACGGCCGCGGCACCGCCGACATGAAGAGCTTCATCGCGATCGCGCTGGCGCTCGTTCCGGAGCTCAAGGCGCGCGCCCTGAAGCGGCCGATCCATTTCGCCTTCTCGTTCGACGAGGAGGTCGGCTGCAACGGCGTCCATCACCTCATCGCCGACCTGCCGCGCGGGGCTGCCCGGCCGCGTCTCGTCATCATCGGCGAGCCGACCCTGATGGCGGTCGCCAACGCGCATAAGGGCTCTTACGTCTTCCGCACCACGGTGACCGGCCTCGAGGCGCATTCGAGCCAGCCGCAGCGCGGCGTCAACGCGATCTTCGCGGCGAGCGAGATCATCCAGTTCATCGCCGGCCTCGCATCCGAGGCGCGCGCCGCGGCACGACCCGAAAGCGGCTTCGTGCCGCCTTATACGAGCTTCAATGTCGGCATGATCTCGGGCGGCACGGCGGCCAACATCATCGCGCGCGAATGCGGCTTCACCTGGGAGTTCCGCACCCTTCCCGGCGTCGATCCGCAGGCGCTGCGCGATCGCGTCGAGGATTTCATCCGCTCGGACCTGCTGCCGCGCTTGCGGCAAACCCATCCCGGCGCCGCGATCCTGACCGAGACGACGGCCATGGTCCCGGGCCTCCTGCCGGAGTTCGGCTCGCCCGCCGAGGAGCTCGCGCGCCAGCTCACCGGCGCCAACGACACGATCGTCGTCGCTTTCGGCACCGAAGCCGGGCTCTTCCAGGCCGCCGGCATCCCGGCGATCATCTGCGGCCCGGGCTCGATCGATCAGGCGCACAAGCCGAACGAGTTCATCGCCCTGGAGCAGATCGCGGCGGGGCTGGGCTTCCAGCGGCGCCTCGCGGATTGGGCGGCGCGATAAGAAGATTTTGAACCACCAAGACACAAAGACACCAAGGGACCGAGCAAGCACCGGCGCCTTGGTGTCCTTGGTGTCTTGGTGGTTCATTCCTTTGAGCCGCTTCGCGGCCCGTCAACGTGACGCAACCTCGGTGAGCCACCAACGGGTCATGAGTGCATGAACCCGAAAATCTCCACTTAGCCGATCTAAAGCCCAGCCGGGGGCGATGGCGCGGGGAGGGACACGAAATTGACGTCGGGCGGATCGCCGATGCGGATCCGCACCTTCGCCTCCTGCCAACCTTGACGGTAGGCGTTCGTATTGGCGATGCGGATGAGCGCCGTCGACTGGATCTGGCCGGAATAGACCACCTGCGAGCCGGGCGTGTACCATGAGCCGATCGGGAAAGTGATGCCGATCCCCGTCCCGAAACTGCCGCCGCCGCCACCGAAGCCGCCGCCCGCGGCCACCGCGCCCGAGGGCGATGGCTGGAAGGCCGGCTGCCCATAGCTGACCGCGCGATCGGCATCGATCGAAAAGGCCGGAATGGTCTCTCCGTCGGAATAGACGAGATCGGCGCCGCGCACGGCCTGGCGGTCGCTCACCGTCACCTGGATGACCGTCACCTCGCCGCCCGGCACGAACCGCGCCACGGCGGTGTCGGGGCCTTGGCCCTGATGCGCCGCATCGTAAGGCTCCGAGCAGGCAAACAAGCCGAGCGCCAGCAAGGGCAGGAGCAATCGCATCATCGGCATCCTCCTCCCGCGCGTCCTTCGCTACTGGATGAAATACCCGAAGGTCGCGCGCATCTGCTTCTCGAGATCCTGATCGATCTGGGTCATCATCGCTTTCGTCATATCGTACCACGCCTGGTCGCGCTCGTTCGGCGTGATGCCCTCGGCGACCGATTGCGAGCGCGCCGCTTGCGCCGTGATCGTGCGTTCGGGAAAGCCGCGGTCGCCGAGGATGTCGACGGTGATCTCGAGGGCGGCATCGTAGCGTTCCGCCTGATCGGTGGTGAAAGCGCCGGTGATCCCCTTCGTCCGCGGCAGCTCGACCTCGACGACGCTGGCATTGGTGATGCGCACCCGCGCGCGCCGCGTCGTCCCGGTCGCTTCGAGCCGGTCATGAGCCCAGTTCGCCGCCGCGCGCGCCAGCGGCACCGGGAAGAGGTGCTCGACATGAGGGGCCTGGAAGGTCGGGCGGAACTCGTCCTGCAGATCGATCGCCGCGACGTCGAGCCGCAGCTTCGGCTCTTGCGTGAAACGGATATCGGGAAAGACCGGCCGCGTCGCCGGCGTCTGGCAGGCCGCCAGGACGGCGAGAAGAGCAAGACCAATCAACGCGGTGCGCCCGATGGAACGGATCATTGAAGCCTCGACGCAAGAGAGTGGTTCAAGGGGACGGCGCCGAGACTGGCACGCTCGGCGCGGTGCTTCAAGCCGTTCGCAGCGCCGCGATCTCCGCCGTCGGAAAAGCATAGGTGGCGTTGCAGAACTCGCAGGTGACGCTGACCTCCTCGTCATCGGCGGCGAGCTCGGCGATGTCTTCCGTCGGCATGGCGCGCAGGATGCGCTCGATGCGCTCGCGCGAGCAGCGGCAGCGCGGCTCCAGGGGATGCGCCGCGAAAACGCGCACGCCGTCCTCGTGGAAGAGGCGAAAGAGGAGATCGTAAGGCGTGAGCGATGGATCGAGGAGTTCGCCATTGGTGCAGGAGCTCATCAGGATCATCGCTCGTCGCCAGCCATCCTCCTGTACTTCGGAGAGCGGCGCCTCGGCGAAGCCGCTGGTCTCCGGCAGGCGCTGCAGCATGATGCCGCCGGCGCGCCACCCTCCCGCCGGGTCGCGGCCGACCGCGAGCTTGATGCCCGCCTGGAGCTGCTCCGATTGCCGGAAATAGTGGTGCGCGCATTCGGCGAGGCTCGCACCCTGCAGCTCGACGATCCCTTGGTACCGATCGGTGTGCTCGCCCTGATCGACGGTAAAGGCGATGTAGCCGGCGCCGAGGAGGCGCGGCACGGAGCCTTCGACCGCAAGACCGCCCGCCGCCTCCGCCGCCAGCGCGCGATCCAGCTTCGCCGCATCGAACTGCGCATAGCCGCGCACGGCCCCTGCCGTCGTCACGTCGACGACCATCAGATGCAGCGGGCCGTCGCCCTTGGTCTGCAAGGTGAAGATGCCGTCATATTTGAGGGCGCCGGCGAGGATGACCGCGAGCAGGATCGCCTCGCCCACCATGCGCGCGACCGGCTCGGGATAGGCGTGCTGGGTGAGGATCGTCTCGACGAGAGGCCCCAAGCGCACGAGGCGGCCGCGCAAGGCGGAGGCCTCGACCTGGAAGGGCTGGACGAGATCGTCGGCAGTAGCGGTGGTCAAGACGCGGCTCCTTGGCGGCGGGATGCGCCGATGCGGGAGACCGTCAGGCGAGACACCAGGCGAGGATGCCCTTCTGCGCATGGAGGCGGTTTTCCGCCTCGTCCCACACCACCGATTGCGGCCCGTCGATCACTCCCGCGCTGACCTCCTCGCCGCGCTTGGCGGGAAGGCAGTGCATGAAGATGGCGTCGGGCTTGGCGGCGGCCATCAGCCGCTCATCGACGCGGTAAGGCGCCAGCATGTTGTGGCGATTGACGCTGGCTTCAACCCCCATCGAGACCCAAGTGTCGGTGACAACGCAATCGGCGCCCTTGACCGCGGTCGCGGGGTCGGCGGTGACACTGACGCGCCCGCCGGCCCGGCGCGCCCATTCGAGGAGCGGCGCCGGCGGCCGTAGATCGTCTGGGCAGGCGATGCGGAGGTCGAAATCGAAGCGCACGGCGGCGTGGACCCAGCTCGCCGCGACGTTGTTGCCGTCGCCGCTCCAGGCGACGACCTTGCCCGCCGCCTTGCCCTTGCGCTCCTCCAGCGTCATGACGTCGGCCATGAGCTGGCAGGGGTGCGAGGTGTCGGTGAGGCCGTTGATCACCGGCACGGTCGCATAGCGCGCCATCTCCTCGAGCTTCGCCACCTGGGTCGTGCGCATCATGATGGCGTCGACATAGCGCGAGAGCACGCGCGCCGTGTCGGCGACCGTTTCGCCGCGCTGCAACTGAGTCGTCTCGGCGCCGAGCATGACGACCTCGCCGCCCAATTGCCGCATCGCCACCTCGAAGGAGACGCGCGTGCGCGTCGAAGGCTTCTCGAAGATCATCGCGAGGGTCTTGCCGGCGAGGATGCGCTCGCCGGTCTTGCCCGCACGCTTATAGGCAACCCCCATGTCGAGGATACGCCGCAGCTCGGGCGTGTCGATGCGGTCGAGATCGAGGAAATGCCTGGGCTCCACCTCGGACTCGTCGACCGGCTTCGCTGGCGCCGCCGCGCTCATTGCGAGAAGCTCGCCGCCGCCCGGTCGAGGGCACTCATCGCCTCCTCGACATGGCTGTCCTCGATGATGAGCGGCGGCAGGAGACGGATGACGTTCTCGCCGGCGCCGACGGTGAGGAGGCCGTTCTCGATCAGCTTGTCGATGATCTCGGTGTTGGGAGGGATACAGCGCAGGCCGAGCAGCAAGCCGGCGCCGCGCACTTCGGCGAAGACCTTGGGGTATTTCGCGACGAGGCCCTCGAGCCGCCCCCAGAGGCGCCGGGCGATGCGGTCGACCCTCGGCAGGAAGCCATCGGCCAACACGATATCGAGCACGGCATTGCCGACCGCCATGGCGAGCGGATTGCCGCCGAAGGTCGAGCCGTGCGAACCCGCGGTCATGCCCGAGGCGGCGCGCTCTGTCGCAAGGCACGCGCCCACCGGAAAGCCGCCGCCCAAACCCTTGGCAACGCCGAGGACGTCGGGCGTGATCCCGGCCCATTCATGGGCGAAGAGCTTGCCGGTGCGGCCCATGCCGCACTGCACCTCGTCGAAGACGAGAAGGAGGCCGTATTCGTCGGCGACCGCGCGCAAGCCGCGCAGATAGTCGAGCGATGCTGGCCTGATGCCGCCTTCGCCTTGCACCGGCTCGACGAGGATCGCCGCCGTCTCCTTGGTGATGGCTTGGCGCAGCTCGTTCAGATTACCGAAGGCGACGTGATCGAACCCTTCGACGTCGGGGCCGTAGCCTTTGAGATATTTGGGATTGCCGGCGGCGGCGAGCGTCGCGAGCGTGCGCCCGTGGAAGGAGCCGTCGCAGGCGATGACGCGATACTTCTCCGGCGAGCCGTTGTCATCATGATATTTGCGCACGATCTTCAGTGCGCATTCGATCGCCTCGGCACCCGAGTTTCCGAAGAAGACCGTGTCGGCGAAGGTGTTGGCGACGAGCCGCTCGGCAAGGCGCTTCTGGCCCGGGATCTCGAACAGATTCGAGCAATGCCAGAGCTTCTTCGCCTGCTCGGTCAAAGCCGCCACCAGATGCGGATGGGCGTGGCCGAGAATGGTGACGGCGATGCCCCCGGCGAAGTCGAGGTATTTCCGGCCATCGCCGGTGAAGAGATAAGCGCCCTCGCCCTTCTCGAAAGCGAGGTTGAACCGACCATAAGTCGGCATGACAGCTGGAATCACGGAATTCTCCTGCGCGACAGCAATGATGGGGGACGGACGGAAACGACGGCGTTCAGCGTCGTCGTCGCAGCGTCGGTCCCTGCATCACCCGGCCTTTCGAGCCAGCCTCGCGCGCCATTTCCAGGCTCCCTGCAGCGTCGAACTCGCCGAAAAGGCGAGAACCCGACGCGGAAAGCGCGGGAGTATGAAGGGCATAGCCAAGGCTGTCAACGCGGGAAACCGACACGCCCGAGCAGAGGAGCAAGAAACGGATAGCTCATCTCTCTCCTTCGATGCCATTGACTGCCGGGACCCGTTCATTGGCCGGAAAGGTTCAGATCCATGCCACATATCCGTTTCCTCGCAATGCCCACCGCAATCGCCCGGACCTACCAGGCGGGCGGCCTCGATGCCTACGGCCACAAGCCCGAGAGGCGGATCTCCGACGGCGATTCGATCCCGTGCCGCCACTGCCTTTGCAATGTCGAGAAGGGCGCCGAGTATTTGATCCTCGCGCATCGGCCGTTCTCGAACCTCCAGCCCTACGCCGAGACGGGGCCGATCTTTCTTCATGCGAAGGAATGCGCGCGTCACCCCGAGACGGAGGCGACGCCGGAGATGTTCCTGACCTCGCAAACCATGATGGTGCGCGGCTACAGCGAGGACCAGCGCATCGTCTACGGCACCGGAACGGTCGTCCCCAGCGACCAGATCGCCGAGACGGCCGCCGCCCTTCTCGAGCGCCCGGGCATTGCCTTCGTTCACCTGCGATCGGCGCGCAACAATTGCTTCCAGTGTCGGATCGAACGACGTTGATCGAGCGGAGACGAGGCGCCTCGCGCGCGTCAGCGTTTCCTGTAATCCCCGCTGACCCAGCCTTTGATATCGCTGAAATGTGTTCCGTAGAATTTGTCGGCAACCTCGAGCGGGGTTTCCTTGCCCTCGATCGCTGCATGCACGGTTTCGGTCGCGAGCGCCACGCTTCCGCCGACTGCAAGCCCGGCGAGCGCCACCGCGCCGGCACCGACCGTCCCGGCCTCGACGGCAGCGGTCGCCGCGAGATCGAGACTGAGGGTCGTGCCGCCTGAGACGATGTCGGTTACACCCTCGGCGGTCTTGCCTTCGATGATGTTGTCGACGCCGGTCCCGATCTGGAATCCGGCGGCACCGACGCCGGCGACGGCCGCCGCCTTGCCGCCCAACTCCAATGCGGCTCCGCCGATTTCCGCCGTCTTGCCCAGCGCATTGACAAGCTTGTTCGTCTTGCCCGCGCCTTCGATGATCTGAGCGGGGGTTTTCGTCTTCGCCAGCGTCTCGAGGCTGGGACCGAGCGGATCGCCGTATTTCTTGATGTTCCGCGCCTCCATGACCTTGCGGATCGGCGTTGGCGTTTTCTCCCGCGCCGCCGCCTCGATCGCCCGGCGAAAGCCGTGCGCCGATCCAGCGGCATGGTCTTCCGAGGCGAGGCCAAGCGCGGCCGCTTTCTTCGCGGTCTGCGACATCTCCTTGGCGGCGTGGGCGTAAGTCGCCCGCTCCACGCCGACCGCGTTGAGTTTCTTCCCGGCCTTGCTCAACGGCGCACCAGTCAATCCGAGCGACGGCGCGACATCGCGCGCCACTGCGCGGACGCCGAGCATCGAAAGCCATCGATCTTGATCCGGAGTCGGCATGGCGATCACCTTATCGAGGATCGGCAAACCATGAGGCGAATTTTCAATTTTAGCCCCTTCCTGCCGATCTCCGCTGTGAGGAAGGTCACATGGCACGCTGCGGCGGCCGCGCGGCAGCCGCAGCGATTGCCGTTGCCTCACAGAAGATCGATCGGCAGCTTCAGATACTGTGCCCCGTTCGCCTCGGCAGGTGGCAGGGTGCCGGCGCGGATATTGACCTGCACCGCCGGGATCAGCAGCGCCGGCAAGGCCAAGCCCTTGTCGCGGCCGGTGCGCAATGCGACGAAGGCCGCCTCGTCGACGCCGTCATGGACATGGATGTTGCGGGCGCGCTGCTCGGCGACGCTGGTCAGCCATTGCGGCTCGCGCCCGCCCGGCTGGTAGTCGTGGCAGACATAGAGCCGCGTATCCGGCGGCTGGGCGAGGATGCGGCGCAGCGAGCGGTAGAGCTGATGCGCGTCGCCGCCGGGAAAATCGCAGCGCGCGGTGCCGCCATCGGGCATGAAGAGCGTGTCGCCGCAGAACGCGACATCGCCGATGAGGTAAGTGACGCAAGCAGGGGTGTGACCGGGCGTCGCGATGACACGCGCTTCGATCGATCCCAGGGCAAAGATCTCGCCATCGGCAAAGAGGCGGTCGAACTGGCTGCCATCGGCGCGGAATGCCGGCTCGGCGTTGAAGATCGCGCCGAAATGCCGCTGCACCGCTACGACGCCGTCGCCGATGGCGATGCGTCCGCCGGCTTGCGCTTTGAGATAGGGCGCCGCCGTCAGATGATCGGCATGGACATGCGTCTCGAGAATCCAGGCGATGTCGAGCCGGTGCTCGCGCAGATGTGCGAGGATGCGATCGGCCGAGGCCGTCGAGGTGCGGCCCGATCTCACGTCGAAATCGAGCACCGGGTCGATGACCGCGCAGGCCCCGCCCGCGCCGTCATGAACGACATGGCTCACCGTCGAGGTCGCCGCATCATAGAACGATTGGACGACCGCACCCATGCCTCTGTCCTCCGAGCCTCCGACCATCCCGCCGAGCTTATACCGGCAGGCGATCGGGCGAAACGAGCGGATGATCGCGGGTGAGGTCCGAGGGCGCGTCCCGAGCTGATATGATGCTGCGGGCGACACCAGCCGAGGAGGGTTCGTGGCGGAGCGAAGACGACCGGGAGCGCGCCCGCTTTCCGCGGCCTCGCTCGAGAAGGCGGCGCTCCATTATCTCGAGCGCTTTGCGAGCTCAGCGGCCAATCTGCGCCGCGTGCTGCAGCGCCGCGTGCGGCGTGCCGCCGATCGCGACAGCGCCGATGCCGCGAACGAGGCCGCGCTCATCGAAGCGGTGATCGAGCGTCTTCAGCGCGCCGGGTACCTCGACGATGCGCGCTACGCCGAGGCGAAGGCGGCCTCGCTCAACCGCCGCGGCGCCTCGCGCCGCATGATTGCGGGCCGCCTCGCTCAGCACGGCGTCGAGGGCGAGCTGATTGCAGCGGCGCTCGGCGAGGTCGAGGCGGCGACCGGCGACGCCGATCTCGCTGCCGCCTGCGCCCTCGCGCGGCGGCGCCGCCTCGGCCCCTACCGGCCACCGGAGAAACGCGCGGCGCATCGCGACAAGGACCTCGCCGCCTTCGCGCGAGCGGGATTCTCGCTCGACCTTGCGCGTCGCGTCCTCGCCTGTCGCAATCCGGAAGCGGTCGAGGCCCTGGTATCGGACCAATGAAGATGCCCAATCGAGCGGCGTCGCGGCGACGGCTTACGGCAGCGCCGGCACGAATGGGCAGCCGCCGAGCACGAGCGATCAATCGTGCCGAAATACAATCTCGCTGATCTATGTCAAAGCCAGAGGTTGAGAATCCGGCAAACTCATCGTGATGGAACATGAGGGTGTGCCATGGAAATCTCAACTCATGACTTATGGACGGTCCTGCACGGGATGGGGTTCGGGGCCTTGTTCATGCTGGCGTTTTCCGGCGCTCTCGCTGAGCTTTATCGAATGTCCGCTCCGGGCCCGGCAGCGCAGCCGAGCCACCGGGAAGAGGCGCTGCTGAAGGTCTACCTCGTCGCCATGGTGATTCTCGCCTGGCTCACGGTGATCTCGGGCGCCTACATCGTCTATCCGTGGTATCGGGCCGTGCCGCCCGCGGGCCTCACCGACCTGACGGATTATCCTCGCCGATTGCTCCTGGCCAGCGGCAAGACGTCGGAATGGCACAATATCGGCATGGAATGGAAGGAGCACGTGGCGTGGCTGGCGCCGATCGCCATGACGATGGTGGCCTACGTCACCCTGAAATACGGGCGAGCCATCACCAGACCTCGGCACATGCGCACCGCCGTGTTGGGCTTCGCCGTGGCCGCGTTCGTCGCGACCGGAGTCGCCGGCGCTTTCGGGGCCTTCCTGAACAAGTACGCGCCGGTCCGCGGCGGCTCGGTGATCATCTTGATGGAGGGTGAGAAATGACTATGTCGGGAACCAAAAGCAGCCTCGGCGCGGACGCCGACACCCTTCCCAACGGACCGGGCGGTGCCGCGATCCTTGCCGCCGGCATCGGTTGCGCCGCCATGGGCATCCTGGCCTTTGCAGGCGACGCGTCGGACGCGATCGGCAAAGCCCTGAACATCTACAATCCGGTCGGGGCGCTGTCTGGCGTGACGACCCTCGCGATCGTCATCTGGCTCGGGTCTTGGTTCGCTCTGAACCGCATGTGGCGGATGCAAGCGGTTCCCATGGTCAAGATCAACGTCGCGTCCTTCGCGCTTCTGGTCGTGGGCTTTCTCCTGACCTTCCCGCCTTTCATGGATCTTCTCCAGGGAAAGTAGAAGCGCCTTCTCAAACGCGTACCCGGCGCCGGGCCTCGACCCGGCGTCGGCAGCGGCGAAGCCAAGCAAGTCTTGAACCACCAAGGCACCAAGACACCAAGCGACCGAGCAAACTCCGGCGCCTTGGTGTCCTTGGTGCCTTGGTGGTTAATGCCTAGGGCCGCTTTGCGGCCCGTCAACGTCATGCGGCGCTACGCCGTCTTCGCCTGCGCCGGCGGCTCGCGCTTGGCCGCTTCGGCTGCGGCGTCGGCGAGATAATTCGGATTCACCGCATAGGGCATCTCGATGCCATAGCGGTCGAAGGCCTGCTTCATCCGGCGATTGAACTCGCGGCCGATCGGCCATTGCTTGCGCGGCAATGTCTTGAGGCGCGCCTGGACCACCACCCCGAGCTCGGTCATCTTGTCGATGCCGATGAATTCGAGCGGCGCCAGGATGAACGGCCGGAAGGCGGCGTCGTCGCGCAAGGATTGCGCGACCTCGCTCAGGATATCGCCGACGCGGTCGACATCCTCGCGATAGGAGAGCGGCACGTTGGCGACGAAATAGGCGTAGTCGCGCGTCATGTTGCTGATCGAGGTGACTTCGCTGAACGGCACGGAATGGACGGCGCCGGCATTGTCGCGCAGGCGAATGGTGCGGATCGAGATCGCCTCGACGACGCCCGCATGGCCCTTCCCGACGTCGACGACGTCGCCGACGGCGAGCTGATCCTCGATGAGGATGAAGAGGCCGGTGATGACGTCCTTGACCAGCGCCTGGCTGCCGAAGCCGATGGCAAGGCCGACGACGCCGGCGCCAGCGAGGAGCGGCCCGATGTCGATGCCGAGCTCGGAGAGGATGATGAGCGAGAGGAGGACGATCAGCACGACGAGCATGCTGGTGCGCAAGAGCGGCAGGAGCGTGCGG
>JBGPOZ010000168.1:0-11051 GCA_041488295.1 Allostellaceae bacterium | reverse complement strand
CGGACCTAACCTACTCGGCAAAAGAGGAAGTCAATCATGGACCCCGTCGCCGATCCCATCGACGTCCTGCTGCGCGAAATTCGGGGATGCCGCACCTGCGCCGCCAGCCTGACGTTAGGCCCTCGTCCCATCGTGCAGTTTTCTGCTTCGTCGCGAATCGTCATCATTGGCCAGGCGCCGGGCGCTCGAGTGCACGCCAGCGGAACTCCCTGGGACGACGCAAGCGGTGAGCGGCTTCGGGAGTGGACCGGCCTTGGGACGGACAGTTTCTATGATCCCGCAAAGGTGGCGCTGGTTCCCATGGGCTTCTGCTACCCTGGGACCGGCTCAAGCGGCGACCTGCCCCCGCGCCCGGAATGCGCGCCCCTTTGGCATGAGCGCGTTTTGGCCAGGCTCCCTCCCGATCGCCTGACCTTGCTGGTCGGCAGCTACGCCCAGCAACACTATCTCCGCCAAACTAGGCGTCAGACCCTGACGGACATCGTCCGCAACTTCAGCGTCTATGGGCCGGAATTCTTTCCGTTGCCCCATCCATCCTGGCGTAGCGGTCTTTGGATGCAACGAAATCCATGGTTCGAACGGGACGTTGTGCCGGTCTTGCGGGCGAGGGTCGGCGCGGCGTTGGGGGATCATCGCTCAGGGAGTGGGAGTGGCGGGATACCGGACCCATGTCGCGCCGCCTTGCCGCGGAAAAAGACCACACCCCATCGATGAACAATCTCGGCCTCATCGATGAAGCCAGTAATCGCGGGCTTTGTCTCACCTGATGAGGCTCTTCGTACGACGCTGGCCGCTGGCGAAAGCCAGCATGCCGCGAACATGCCGATGCCGATGATCCAGGCGTTCCCATTCATTTCCGCCTCCGTACGGCTTGACGAGATCACCCATGGCAGCAGAGGCGAGTCGCGCGAGCGGAGGCGGCGGCGTAGCGCTAAAACGACGATCCGCGCCAAGCTAGCCGATCTGGTCTTGCATGACCGGTTTTCGACGTTTCGGGCCGATGGAACCGTGTCGCTTACGACGTGATGTCGAGCCGCCGGGAACGATCGAGTGGGACTATGCAACCGTTAGGTTGCCTGTCAAGGCGCAGCCAGAGAGTTTCGGCAGATCAGCAATCGGTTCCGGGTGTGCCTCGATGCGTCGGTCGTCAGGTACGACCAACCACGGGTTTCCTTGGATCGTGTCGCCCGAAATCGCCCCGCCCGAATCCCTCCCCGCCGTCACGTAAAGTCTTGATCTACTCCTTCGAGGCTCTCGTGCCGGCCGATGAACCGGCGACCCGCCATGCGGCTCGTGCCAGAATGCGGGCGGGACCGGCGGCGATGCGCCGGCGATCGGAGGGCCGGCAATGAAGATCGATGGTCAATGCCATTGCGGACGGGTTCGATACGAAGCGGAGATCGACCCCGGGCGGGTCTCGATCTGCCATTGCACCGATTGTCAGAGCCTCACCGGCTCGGCCTATCGCGTGACCGTATCAACCTCGCGCGACAACGTCCGCCTCACCGGCGAGGCGCCCAAGCTTTACGTCAAGGCCGGGGAGAACGGGCGCAAGCGGCTTCAGTATTTTTGCGCCGAATGCGGCTCGCCGCTCTTCACGACCGGCGAGGGCGCCGATGCCGAGGAATGGGGCATCCGCTGGGGCAGCATCCGTCAGCGCCGCGAGCTTGCCCCGAAACGACAGCTCTGGTGCCGCTCCGCAATGCCTTGGGTCGACGATTTGAGCGAGCTGCCGAGGCGAGAAGGCGACTGACGGCTAGTTCAATGCGCCGATCGCGAAGACGAGCGTCACCGCGAGCGCGAAGGCAGAGACGACCGACCATGCATCCGTCGAGAGCATTGCTTTCTCCTCACCCGAGTCGCAGCCATGGTCTGCCGTTTCGGTTAACCTTCGATTAACCGAGCGATATCACGGGCGTGTCGGATCGGTCGCGATCGGCTAATGTCGTTCGTCCGGCCGAGCGTGGCCCGGACTGCTGGAGGGGGAACATGGAAACGCTTTATGCGGTGCTGGCGCTCGTCGTCTTCGCGGCCGTGCTCGTCATCTCCGGGGTAAAGACGGTGCCGCAGGGCTTCGAATGGACCGTCGAGCGCTTCGGCAAATACGTGACGACGTTGCGGCCCGGCCTCAACCTCATCATCCCGATCGTCGACCGCGTCGGCCACAAGATCCCGATGTCGGAGCGGCTCCTCGAAATCCCGCAGCAACAGGCGATCACCAAGGACAACGCGCAGGTGACGGTCGACGGCGTCGTTTTCTATCAGGTGCTCGACGCGCCGCGTGCCGCCTATGAGGTGCAGACCTTGGGCGGCGCCATCACCAACCTCACGCTCACCAACATCCGCACCGTCGTCGGCAGCATGGATCTCGACGAGGTGCTCTCGAAGCGCGACGAGATCAATCTGAAGCTGCTGCGCACCATCGACGAGGCGACGGGCCCCTGGGGCATCAAGGTGACGCGCGTCGAGATCAAGGAGCTGGCGCCGCCCGCCGACCTTGTCGAGAGCATGGCGCGGCAGATGAAGGCCGAGCGCGAGAAGCGCGCCGCGATCCTCTCGGCCGAGGGCTTCAAGCAGGGCGAGATCCTGAAGGCCGAGGGCGAGAAGCAGGCGCAGATCCTTGCCGCCGAGGCGCGGCTCGAAGCCGCCAAGCGCGACGCCGAGGCGCGCGAACGGCAGGCGAAGGCCGAGGCCGAGGCGACGCGCCTCGTCTCCGACGCGATCGCCTCGGGCCAGATCCAGGCGATCAACTATTTCGTGGCGCAACGCTATCTCCAGGCCTTAGAGAAATTCGCCACCTCGCCCAATCAGAAGCTGCTCGTGCTGCCGACCGAGACGACCGGCATCCTCGGCGCGCTCGCCGGCATGGTCGAGCTGGCCGGCGGCGGCGGAAAGAGCGGCGGCGACGGGCCGCCCCGACCGCAACCCTGGGGCAAGAGCTGAGCCATGTCGCCCTGGCTCTGGCTCGCTGCCGGCATCGTGCTCGCCGCCTTGGAGATGGTGGTGAGCGGCGTCTATCTCCTGTGGATCGGCCTCGGCGGGATCGCCACCGGCATCCTGCTGCTCGCCATCCCCGGCTTCTCGCTCCAGCGCCAGCTCGTGGCCTTCGCCGTCTTCGCCGCGGCGGCGGCGCCGGTCGGCGCCTTGGTCTACCGCCGCGCGGGGCGGAGCGACGCGCCGACCCTCAACCGCCGCGGCGAGCAGCTCGTCGGCCGCACCGTCACGCTCGACGAGGCGATCGTGAACGGCGCCGGCCGCGCCCGCATCGGCGACACCGTCTGGCGCGTCCTGGGGCCGGATCTTCCGGCAGGCAGCCGCGTGCGCATCACCGGCAGCGAGGGTGCGGCGCTCTCGGTCGTGGGTGAGGCGTCGGGGCCGACCGCGACCTGAGGGCTGTCGTTCTTGGCACGGTGATCGACGCTGCGCTTCTAACCGATATTCACGATTTGACACGTCACGTTCGCATTCCGTAGCTTCCGCTTCAGGAGGTGGCGATGACGTATCGGCAAGTTCGTCGGTCGCGGGGACGGCCGGCGTGGTTGCTCGTCATGCTGTCGATCGTGCTCATCGCGGCCGCCACCCGGACCGGCGGGGCGCTAGAGACGAGCGATTTGTACCAGGCGACAGCGATCGTCACCGGCTCGGACACGCGTTACCGCTCCAGCGGCTTCGCGCAAGCGCTGCGCGAGGTTCTCGTCAAAGTGTCGGGCGAGCCGCGGCTCCACGACGATCCGCGCATCGCCGAGCTGGCGGCGCATGCCGACGCGCTGGTCGTATCTTTCAGCTATGTCGACCAACTGGCCGGGATTCCGATTCACGACGACCAGGGGACGTACGACCGGCCGCATGATCTCACCGTCCGTTTCGACCCCAATGGGATCGACAAGGAGCTGGCGGAGCTGGGTGAGCATCCCTGGCGCGGCGAGCGGCCGGTGGTGGTACCGGTGCTCGTGGTGCATGGCGTCGTCGCCCCGTATCTCCTCAGCGCCGAGACTCCGGCGGGCGCCGATCAGCGCCAATCCTTCGCCACGATGGCCGATGAATACGGGATGAGGGTGCGCATCCCGACGGAGGCCGAGTTTGCGGCCTGGGATGTCACCCTCGATGGATTCCCGACGCCTCGAGGCGCATCATCGCCGCATGAAGCCGTCGTCGCCGGCACGCTCGAGTTTCAAGAGGCCTTGCCGGGCTGGGTCGGGTCGTGGCGGATGCGCTGGCACGGTGTCGACTACGCCTGGCGGGTCAGCGGCGTGAACTACGACAAGGCCTTCGTCGATATCGTTCGCGGCGTGGTTCGGGTCGCGTCCGGCCACGGCGTTCCGGATTGATCGACCCCGGGGTTCAGCGCGCCGATGGGGATCGGGCGGGCTCGGGCCAATTAACGTTAAGGCCCGGGCATGGCTGCTAAATTGCCAGGGAATGCCGCGAAAAGAACGAGCGCCCGCCACAAAGTCGCCAAGCTCTGCCGCCACGCTTCGCCGAACCTCTGGTGGAGACGGCGATGACACGGTGGAAGCTCCCGGTGGAACCGACGCTCGATGATCTGCTCGATGACGAGATCATGATTCCGGTTCTGCGCACTGCCGGCATCGACGCCGCCCGGCTGCGCAGCGCGCTCGCCGAGACGGCGCGCCGTCTTGCCGAAAAAAATCCGTCGCAGACGCGCTCGGCGCGCGGGATGTGCGACGGCAAGGCGCTCTGCTGCTGAAGCCCGTCGGCAGCGCCGGCGCGCGGGCTCAGCGCGCGGCCGGCAAGCGAAACACCGCGCGGAGGCCAGGGCTGTTGTCGGCGAGCGTAACCGTGCCGCCATGAAGAAGGGCGACGGCGCGCACGAGGCTGAGGCCAAGACCGTTGCCCGGCGTGCTGCGGCTGCCCTCGAGGCGCACGAAGCGGTCGAACACCGCCGCGCAGCGGTCCTCGGGAATGCCGGGGCCGCTGTCGGCGACCGTGATCGCGGCGTCGCCATCCTCCCCACCGACGCTGAGACTTACGCTGCCGGCGTCGGTATATTTGATCGCATTGTCGAGCAGGTTCGCGGTCGCTTGCGCGAGGAGATGGCGGTCGCCGCGCACCCTTACGCCCGTCCCCGCCGCGATCGTGAATTCCAGCCCTTTTTCCTCGGCGAGCGGCTCATAGAGCTCGGCGACCGAGCCGGCGATCTCGCCGAGATCGACCTCCGCCATGGCGGCGCGCTGCGTGCCCGATTCGGCCTCGGCGATGCTGAGGAGCGCGTTGAAGGTGCCGAGCAGACGGTCGGCTTCGGCGATGGTCTCGCGCATGATGTCGTGCGAGCGCGCCGCTTCGGGCCGCTCCAGCAATGCAACTTCGAGCCGCGAGCGCAACCGCGACAGGGGCGTGCGCAAATCATGCGCAATGTTGTCGGTGACCTGGCGCATGCCCGCCATCAGCCGCTCGATCTGGTCCAGCATGGCGTTCAGATTGGTCGCGAGCTGATCGAACTCGTCGCCGCTTCCGGAGAGCGGCACGCGCTTGCCGAGGTCGCCGTGGATGATCTCCGATGCGGTGTTGCTGACCGCCTCGACGCGACGGAGCATGTTGCGGCTCATGAAGGCGCCGCCGGCGAGGCCGAGGGCAAGCGTCAGGAGGCCGGCCCAGGCGAGGGTCGTGGTGACGCGGTGGCGGAAGAGCGTCGCATCGCTCAGATCGCGCCCGACCAGGAGGCGGTAGCCGCCAGGGATGGAGAAGGTGGTGGCGCGCGCCATGTGCGTCACGCGTGCGGCGCCCCGTCCGACCTCGACCGGGAAGCCTATCCAGCCCGGCCTGATGGCATCGCTGTCGGGCCAGGCCGAGAGATTGCCGGCGAGCGGGTGCGACAGCGGGTCGGTGATGAGGTAGAGCATGGCATCGCCACGCTCGCCGGCGCTGCGCTCGGCGATCACCTGGACGAGGCCGGAGAGGCCGCGCTGATCGTATTGCTCGGCAAGGCCGGCGATCTCGGCATCGAGCGTCGCCTCGGTCTGCCGCTCGACGAAATCGGCGGTCGACCAGTAGATGAAGGCGAGCAGCGCCAGCACCGAGGTCGCGAAGATGCCGAGATAGAGCACGGCGAGGCGGAATGCGTTGGTGCGCAGCAGCCGAATGAAGGCGCTGCGGCGTCCGCTCATGTCGCGCACCGCGATCGGGTGCGCGCGCTCACTCGGCTCTGAGGCTGTAGCCGGCGCCGCGGACAGTGTGGAGGAGGGGCTTCGCAAAGCCCTTGTCGATCTTCTGCCTGAGGCGCGAGATGTGAACATCGATGACATTGGTCTGTGGATCAAAATGGTAATCCCAGACGCTTTCAAGAAGCATCGTGCGGGTGACGACCTGTCCGGCGTGCCGCATCAGATATTCGAGAAGGCGGAATTCGCGCGGCAGCAGATCGATCGATTGGCCGTCGCGCCTGACCCCGCGCGCGAGCAAATCCATTTCGAGATCGGCGACACGCAGCCTGGTCGTCGCCGTGGCGGCGGTGCCGCCGCGCCGCAGCAGCGCTTCGAGCCGCGCCAGAAGCTCGGAAAAGGCATAGGGCTTGACGAGGTAGTCGTCGCCCCCGGCGCGCAATCCCTTGACGCGATCGTCGACGGCGCCGAGCGCGCTCAAGATCAAGGTCGGCGTGCGGATTTCGGCGGCCCGCAAAGCCGCGATGATGGCGAGCCCGTCCATTCCCGGCAGCATGCGGTCGACGATGAGCGCATCGTAGCTTCCCGAAGTCGCGAGAAAGAGACCATCGCGCCCCTCGGCCGCGTGGTCGACGACGTAGCCGCTCTCGGTCAGCGCCTTCGTCAGATACTCGGCGGCTTCCCGATCGTCCTCGATCAGCAGGATCTTCATCCCGTCATGTCCTTGCGAGCGACCATAGCCGGCGCTCGCCGCCGGCGAAAGAGGCGGCATCGCCTTCGATTGTTCGAGCGGCGCCCGCGCGGGCGGAAGATCACCCGCCCTCGGCTCGGCCGATCGACCCGCCATCTGCATCTCCGTCACCTCGAATGTGAAGCGCCTCACACTACTCCGGGAAACTAACGGTTAGACTGCATCACCATTAAATCGTGTTCATGTATGACGAGCCGGCTCGGAACTTTTACGTCGCTCTCATCGTTACTTGGAGCGCATAGAGAATTCCGGCCGGCAGAAATGGATCGGCACCGGATGATGTCCGCCATGACGGAACATGGACCAACGCCGATCAAGCCGAGGTCTCCGGCTCTTCCGGTGCGCATCCTCGTCGTCGAGGACGACACCTTGGTCGCCGCCTACATCAAGGATGTGCTGGAAGAGACCGGCTTCGTCGTTTCCGGCGTTGCCTCGACCGCGGCCGAAGCCTTTGCCCTTGTCGACAAAATCAAGCCGGAGCTCGCGCTCGTCGATATCCGCTTGCCGGGCTCGCTCGACGGCATCGAGTTCGCGCGCGCCCTGCTGACGCGCTACCGCGTGCGCTCGATCTTCCTGTCGGGGATCGACGATCCGGCGACGCTCGAGCGTGCCAAGATCGCCCGGCCGCTCGGCTTCCTGCAGAAGCCCTTCCGTCCGAGCCAGGTGTTCAACGCCCTGGAGCAGGCTCTCACTCTGGTCGGTCGCCCATGATCGCGCCTCGCCCGGGCGCCCCTCAGGTGAGCGTCACGGCGAGTGCCACAAGCCAGCCGAATGCGAGAATGATGGCGCCTTCGCGATCAAGCTTCCTTGCGAACATGGTTCCCTCCTTGGCTCGGTGCGGCCGTCTCGCGATTGAAAGAACATAAAGAGAACAATCGCGATTTGCAAGAGCGGCGTCGTGACCGGGTGCCTCGCCCATTTCATCGCCATTCTGGCGCTGCTGCTCACAGCCCAGAGCGCCTGACCAAAAGGGTTATCGGCAATTGATGACCGGCACAAAGCCGGCCGTGGCGAGGGCCGTCGATGAGGCTCGGCCTCAGCCGCAGCGCTGGGCTGGCGGCCGGCCGCGTGCTGTGTCAATCATACCGCCCCGAAAGCCACGCTCCGTCCGGGAAGGCGCCGACGATGACCCGCATCCATCTCAAGAACTGCACCATCCTCGATCCGCGAGAGGAGGCGGCGCGGCCGGGCGGCGCCATCCTCATCGAGAACGATGTCATCCGCGAGGTCTCCGACCGCGCGATCTTCGCCTCCGCCGATCACATCATCGACGTCGGCGGCCGCACCGTGATGCCCGGCCTCATCGACGCCCATGTTCACGCCATCGCCATCGAGGCGAACCTCGCCAATCTGCCGAACGTGCCGCAGACGCTTCTCGCATTCGAGGCGCGCGATCTCCTCGAGGCGATGTTGCGGCGCGGCTTCACGAGCGTGCGCGACGCCGGCGGCGCCGATTTCGGCCTCAAGGAGGCGGTCGAGAGGGGGCTCGTCGCTGGGCCGCGCCTCTTTATCGCCGGGCGGGCCCTCAGCCAGACCGGCGGTCACGGCGATCTGCGCGCCCGCACCGCCGGCATCGACAGCTGCGCCTGCTGCCAGGGCGTCGCATCCTTGGGGCGCATCGCCGATGGCGTCTCGGAAGTTCGCCGCGCGGCGCGCGATGAACTGCGGCGCGGCGCCGATCAGATCAAGATCATGGCCTCGGGCGGTGTCGCCTCGCCGAACGATCCGATCTCTACCTTGCAATATTCCGAGGAGGAGATCCGCGCCATCGTCGAGGAAGCGGCGGCGTGGCAAACCTATGTCATGGCGCACGCCTATACCCCGGCGGCGATCCGCCGCGCCGTCAGCTTCGGCGTGCGCTCGATCGAGCACGGCAACCTCATCGATGCCGAGACGGCGCGGCACGCCGCCGCCCACGACGCTTTCGTCGTCCCGACCCTCGCGACGTACGAGGCGCTCGAGCGCTTCGGCCGCGATCTCGGCATCCCGGAGGTCAGCATCGCCAAGCTGAAGGACGTGCGTGAGGCGGGCTTGGGATCGCTCGAGCACCTACGGAGCGCCGGCGTCAAGATGGGCTTCGGCACCGATCTGCTCGGCGCGATGCAAGTGCATCAGGGCCGCGAATTTTCGATCCGCGCCGAGGTGCTGAGCCCGATCGAGGTGATCCGTTCCGCCACGGTGACCAATGCCGAGCTGCTGCGGATGGAGGGGAAGCTCGGCATCCTCGCCCCGGGCGCCCTTGCCGATCTCCTCGTCGTCGACGGCAATCCGCTCGACGATCTCGGCCTCCTGCAAGAGCAGGGTGCACATCTGAAGCTCATCATGAAGGGCGGCAAGCTGTTCAAGAACGAGCTGCGCTGAGCCAGCGGGACCGCCGGCCCGATCCGCGCCCCTTTACTCGATGCGGGTCATCTCGACTTGCGCGAAGCCGCGGTCTTTCATGCCGAGCCGAACGGCCGCGGCCTCGGAGACGTCGACGAGCCGGCCGAGACCGGGACCGCGGTCGTTGACGCGGACGGTGACGCTCCGGCCATTCGCGAGGTTGGTGATGCGCAGCTTGGTGTGGAACGGCAGAGAAGGGTGGGCGGCGGTCATCAGCGCGCGGTCGAAGGGCTCGCCGCTGGCCGTGCGCCGGCCTTGAAATTCGCGGCCATACCACGACGCGACGCCGCTGACGCAGGTCCGTGTCGTCTCGGCCGCGCAGACGGCCCGTTTTTGGCTCGCCATGACGGTTCCCGTACCCGCAAAAAGGAACGCGAGCACAGTCAGCGTCAGCCAAGATTTGTTGATCGAGAGCACCGAAGAAATCTCACTCGGACGAAATGCCCAACAAGATTAGTGGCCTACTGGTGGAAGAAGGATTAAATCCGGCATTTTATTTTTTTGGCGAATATTTCGAATTGAAGGGGAGCCCGACGCGACGTCATGCAGAGCAACGATCTTTGGCCGAAACAGGACGGGTTGCTGCGCAACGAGCGTCATTTCGACGGCCGCGACTTCCCGTGCTACGCCGAGCGTCCGGCGAACCTGGCGGCGCTGCTCGAGCGGACCCTAGCGCGGCACGCCGATCGCGAGGCGATCGTCGCCGGCGAGCGCCGCCTCAGCTATGGCGAGCTCGATCGTCTCGCGCGTCATGCCGCCGGCAATCTCGCGGCGCGGGGCATCACGCCGGGCGAGCGGGTGGCGCTCCTCCTGTGCAATTGCGTCGAGTTCGCCATCTTCCTCCTCGCCTCGATCCGGCTCGGCGCCGTCGCGGTGCCGCTCGGCGCCCGCCTCAAAGCGCCGGAACTGGCCGACGCGATCAATGATTGCGGCGCGGCGGCGCTCGTCTTCGAGAGCGAATATGCCGGCAATGTGCCGGCGGCGACGCTCCTGCCGAGCCTGCGCCTCAGGATCCTGATCGACGGGACGCAAGAGGGCGCCGAGCCGGGAAGCGCCTTTCTCGCCGCGTCACCACCCGCGCCGGCGGTGTCGGCGGACGAGGAAGAGACGGCGATCATCCTCTATACCTCGGGCACGACGGGGCGGCCGAAGGGCGCGATGCTGACGCATCTCGGCATCATCCACTCGGCGATGACCCTCGAGCTCTGCCTCGGCCTCGCCGCGGGCGAGCGGGCGGTCCTCACCGTGCCCGCCTCGCACGTGACCGGGCTCGTTGCGATCTTCTTCGCGATGCTGCGTTGCGGCGGCTGCACGGTGATGATGCGTGCCTTCAAGGCGCGCGACTTCCTCGATCTCGCCGCGCGCGAGTGCGCGACGTTCACCGTGATGGTGCCCGCGCAATATACTCTCTGCCTCTTGCAGCCCGATCTCGGGCGCTTCGACCTCAGGGCGTGGCGCATCGGCGCCTTCGGCGGCGCGCCGATGCCGGAGGCGACGATCGCCGCGCTCGCAGCGGCGCTGCCGAATCTGACGCTCGTCAACGCCTATGGCGCGACCGAGACGACCTCGCCGACCTCGATCATGCCGCCCGGCCGCAACACACGATATCCCGACAGCGTTGGCCAGGTCGTGCCGGGCGGCACGGTGCGGGTTGTCGACGAGGCGGGGCGCGACGTGCCGCCGGGGGAGGCGGGCGAGATCTGGATCAAGGGCGCGATGGTCGTGCCGGGATACTGGCGGCGGCCCGAGGCGAACGCCGCCGAGTTCACGGACGGCTTCTGGCGCTCGGGCGACATCGG
>JBGPOZ010000167.1:0-11094 GCA_041488295.1 Allostellaceae bacterium | reverse complement strand
TCATTTCCGTTTCGCATCGAGAGAGAGCGGTGAGATGCAGGGGCAGGTGCGCTTCGATTGACGCCCGACAACGCGACCAACTGAAGCGCGGGAGCGCTCGTGGCCTGTATTTCTCCTGTAAATAACCGGCGGAACAGGCGCAAGGAACAGCATCGGGTCAGACTCCGCACCCGGCGATCCATTGCCGCCCTCTCCATCGGGCGCTACCTTCCTCCCTCCGGCGCGCCGGCGCCATGAACTGCGGAGGAGCGCTCCGCACCGCCTTTCGGCTTCTCGCCTCAATGATCGGATTTGATCCCGCTATGACCGACCATCTTCCCGGCGTTCTGTTTCGTCGCGATCCCGCCGCCAGCGAGGTGCCGCTCGTCTTCGATTCGCCGCATAGCGGTACCGAGTATCCCGCGGATTTTTGCCATTCTTGTCCGCTCGAAATCCTGCGCAGCAATGAGGACGCCTATGTCGAGGATCTCTACGGCGAGGCGCCCGCGCACGGATCGACGCTTGTGGCGGCGCTCTTCCCGCGCAGCTACATCGACGTGAACCGTCATATCGAGGACATCGACGAGGCGCTGCTCGATGCGCCGTGGCCGGGCAAGGTCAACCCCGGCGAGAAGACGCGCCTCGGCATGGGCCTCGTTCGCCGCCTCGCCAAGGCGGAGTTGCCCGTCTATGAGCGCAAGCTCTCGGTCGCCGAGATGCGGAACCGCATCACGCAATATTACGAGCCCTACCACGCGACGCTCCAAACCGTCACCGACCGGCTCCATCGGAAGTTCGGCGGCGTCTGGCTGGTGAATTGCCATTCCATGCCGGCGCGCGGCAGCAAGATGTCGAGCGACGGCCCCAATGCGGTGCGCGCCGATTTCGTGCTCGGCGACCGCGACGGCACGACTTGCGCGCCGGAGATGACCGATTTCGTCGCGCGGCTTCTCCAGGGCCGCGGCTACAGCGTCAAGATCAACGACCCCTATAAGGGCGTCGAGATCGTCCGCCGTCACGGCCGCCCGGCCGAACAGCGCCATGCGCTGCAGATCGAGGTCAACCGCGCGCTCTACATGAACGAGAAGACGCTCGCCAAAAACGAACACTATGCGTCCTTGAAGGCCGATCTGACGCGTCTCATCGAGGGGCTTGCGGGCCTAGCAGGGTCGGTGAGGGTGCAAAAGTAGGTCGGATTGAGCAGACCGTCTTGGCCGGCGCGGAGCGCACGGTCATATTGACCGCGCCCTCTCAACCGTGCATGTGCCGGCCTTCGGCAAGGCGTCTTGCCGCTTCGCGATTGATGGCTTCGGTCAGTTCGGGCTTCCGCGCCGCGAGATGCCGGAAGTCGGTCAGATGAAGAGCGAGAAGAACGCAAAATTTCGTCGCTACCGCGGTCGCTGTGCGCGGTCCGCCCGTGACGAGCGCGATCTCGCCGAAGAAGTCGCCAGGACCCAGCGTGATCGCGTTGGGCCGAACCCGAATCTCGACCTCGCCCGAAACGAGGAAATACATGCAATCGCCGGGTTCGCCCCGCCGCATGACGACATAGCCTGCCGGTACCTCGCGCGGTCGCAGCAGGCGCGTCACCTCGGCAATCGTCCCGTCGCCGATCGCATTGAACATCGGGACCTTGGTGACGAGGTCCCAAGTGCGCAGAAGATCGCTTCGCTTGATTTCCTCGGCAAAGCTGTTGGCGAGGATGCCGGTCCATAGGGCGAAGAGCCCGATCCCGCAGATCATGACGGCGCCGGCGAGGATGCGCCCGATGATCGTGACAGGGACCGCGTCGCCGTAGCCGGTCGTCGTCAAGGTGACGACGGTCCACCACAGGGCGCTGGGGATGCTGCCGAACGTGTTGGGCTGCGCTTCGTGCTCGAAGACATAGGCGAGCGTGCCGGCGGTCAGCAGCACGATGACGAAGGTGAGGAGGACCGAGAGCAACGCCGAGCGGGCGTTTCTGATGACATTGGCGAGCAGCGAGAGGCCGGAGGAATAGGGGACGAATTTGAAGAGCCAAACGACAGATGTGAGCCGCGCGGCATCGGGATCGATGGAAAGCGCGGTCGCCGCAAGGATGAGCCAAGTCGAGCAGAGGTCGACGACGCTCGCCGAGGACATCAGCCAGTGGCGGCGGTCGCGCCAAGCACGTCGCGGATGCGCCCAGGGTGCTTCGGGCACGACGTAGAGCCGCGCCAGATATTCGAGCGTGAAGAAGCCGAGCGCCAGATAGAAGACCCCGAGCAGCGCCGCCCGTTGCATCGCGCCGCTGCCGGGCACGGTCATCAGCACCATCGCGGCGATCCCGGTGATGACGAAGCCGTGATGCACCCAACGGAATGCCGCGGCCGCGCGACCGTGCTCGTCGGGTTGAAGAATCCGATACGCGAGCCGTCTCAACGTCACGACGGCGTCTCCCCTTTTGCCGCCACGTCCGGGTGACACAGGCTCGCTGTTCCGGGAAACAAGACGATGCCGCAGGCTTCACCTTCCGCAAGGTCGCACAGTTTCGCGCCGCGGCGGAAGGTGCGGCCTTACTCGCCGCGCCTGAATTCGCGATCGAAGAACAAAAGCGCTTCCGGCAGCTCGGCCGCCCATGTCTCCCATTCGTGGTCGCCCTCGGTCATCCGCATCTCGACCGGGAGGCCCGCGTCCCTCATACGGTCGAACAGTCGGAAGTTGTCGCGGTACAATTTGAAGCGATCATCGTCGCCGACGGTCAGGAAGACGGGAGGGGGCTCGTGCTCGCCGATCAATCCATCGACCAGCCCGAGCGGCGACTGCGCCAGAAACCGCGTCACCTGAAACGGCTGGCCGAATGCGCCGTCGAAGATCGTATTGATCCGCTCGCCCAGATCCGTGTCGGGGGTGAGCCCCGTCCACAGGGCACCGCTGAATGCGGCGCCCGCGACAAATCGGAAGGGTTTGCGGAAGGCGAGATGCAACGCTCCGAAGCCGCCCATCGAGACCCCGCCGATGCCGCGGTAGCGTGCTCCCGTCTTCGTCCGCAGAGTTCGCTCGATCGCCGCGACGAGATCGCCCGCTATCGCCGAATCGTAATCACCGGGGCCACCGACTTCCTTCGAATCGACGTACCACGAATTGCCGCCATCGGGCATGACGACGATCATCGGCTCGATCCGATAATTGGCGATCAGCCCGTCCAAAATCTCGCGCAAATACCCGGTATGCAGCCATTCGAGGTGGTTGCCGTCATGGCCATGGAGAAGGTAGAGCGTCGGATACCGCTCTGTGCTTTGCGCGTAGCCGGGCGGCAGATAGAGCGAATAGAGGAGATCGCGGCCGAGCGCGCGGCTTGGCGCATGTTCGAATTCGCGGATTTCCGAGCCCGTGCTAGCCGCTTGCTGTGCCGATATGGGCACCGGCCGCAAGATGACCGCGAGGATGAGGGAAACGACCAGCGCTCGCATGGCCGAAATCAGATATGTACCAAGCCGCACGCGGTCTCTTCCCTAGCTGCACCATTGTCGGCGCCACTATAGTGCTAGGTTCGGATCGGCTCGCAAGCGCGGCGTCAACGCGCGCCCTTTCCAGCAACCGGGAGGCATCGATGACAAACTCGGCCCGAACCATCAAGGCGCTCACTTTCGACGTGTTCGGCACCGTCGTCGATTGGCGCGGCAGCATCATCGCCGAAGCCGAAGCGATGGGCGCACGCAAGGGCATGGCGGTCGATTGGTCGCGGCTCGTCGATGCCTGGCGCGCCGGCTATCAGCCGGCGATGGCGCGGGTACGCCGGGGCGAGCTTCCCTGGACCAAGCTCGACGCGCTGCACAGGATGACGCTCGACCGGCTCCTGGACGAGTTCGGTGCACGCGGCCTCGAAGAGCACGAGATCGCAACATTGAACCACGCGTGGCATCGACTTCTTCCATGGCCCGATGCCGTCGCCGGGCTTGACCGGCTGCGCCGCCGGTATGTGCTGGCGACGCTCTCGAACGGCAATGTTTCGCTCCTCGTCGACATGGCGAAGGCGGCTGGCCTGCCGTGGGATTGCGTCTTCTCGGCCGAGCTCGTGCGCCACTACAAGCCCGATCCCGAGGTCTATCTCATGGCGGCGGAGTTGCTCTCGCTCGAGCCGCACGAGATCATGATGGTGGCGGCGCACAACAATGACCTCATCGCAGCCGCCTCGCTCGGCTTGCGCACGGCCTTCGTCGCCCGGCCGACCGAATATGGACCGCGGCAAACGACCGACCTCAAGGCGGAGCGGGATTTCGACGTGATCGCGCGCGATTTCGTCGATCTTGCCGGTCAGCTCGGAGCTTGATCGGCCGCGGGCTCGGCGAGCGACCGCTTCACGCGCGCGAGGAGTTGACCCGGGCGATAAGGCTTGTGAACGAACTCTCTTGGGGCCGGTGCCGTAACGATGTGCGACCAATAACCGGACGCAAAGAGGACGCGCATGCCGGGACGCAAGCGTCGCGCGTGACGGGCGAGGGCCATCCCGTTGATGCCGGGCATAACGATGTCGGTGACGATGAGATCGACCGTCTCGCCGGTCTCGAGAACGTGCAGCGCCGCCTCGCCGCTCTCTGCCTCGAGGACACGAAATCCGGCAGGGCTCAATACGTCGCGAATGAGCGCCCGTACGTCCTCGTCGTCGTCAACGGCTAGGATCGTGGTGCAACCCGCCATTCGTTGCCCTCGCCGTCATGCAACCAGGATGAGCATGCCGCAATACGTACAAATACGGAAGGACTATTATTGCCAACGTGTCGATTTGTGCGCCGGACGATCTATTCTTAACCTATTTTTAATCTATCTTAACATGTGCTGTCCTGCAGCGAGACTGCCGGACTTGCCGATTCTGCGTTCGATATTCTTGATCAACACAGCTCTGAGTTTCGCGACGAGCCCGTTGCGACCTCCGCCTTTGAGGCGTGCCGGAATTTGCCGCCCGCGGTTCCGACCGGACGAGGCCCTTCCTGCGGAAATCCGCGCTCGGGCGAGCCGATCTCTTCACAGCTCCAGAAGGCGCGCCGCCTCGGCCAGATCGTCCGGACGGTTCGTATTGAAGAAGGGATCAAGCGGCGCGATCGAAAAATCGACGGTGACGAGGCGATAGCGCCGCGTCCATTCGTCGACCTTCCGAACCCCTTCCTCGACGATAGCGCGGCGTAGCGCGCCTCGGAGCGAGACCGGCCAGAGACCGAAGACGGGATGGGTACGGCCGCCGGACGCGGCGCAGGAGAGGTCGGCCCCGTCGCGTTCGAGCGCGGCGACAAAGCGGCCGACAAGGTCACGCGGCAGGAACGGCGCGTCGGTGGCAAAGCTCGCGACATGCGAGCATTCCCCATGGTGCTCGGCCGCCCAATCGAGCCCTGCGAGCACGCCGGCGAGCGGTCCGGCATGGTCCGGAATGCTGTCCGCGGCGACCAGAAGATCGAAAGGTGCAAAGCGCGCGGGATCACCATTGGCGTTAAGTACGAGCGCCGTGACCTGCGGCCGGGCGCGGTCGACGATCCGTTGCAGGATCGTCGTACCGCCGAGCAGGCGCAGGCATTTGTCGCCGCCGCCCATGCGCCGCGACTGGCCGCCCGCGAGGAGCACGCCGGCGATCTTCTTCATGCCGCATCGTCCTCGCGGCTGCCCTTGCGGCTGGTGCGCGCGCTTTCCGCTTCGATCCGACGCGGGTCCTCGTCGAAGACGATGCGGTCGGCGCCCGACAGCGCGATGAAGCGCTTGCCCTTCGCCCGGCCGATCAATGTCAGCCCCGCCTGGCGCGCGAGCTCGACGCCCCAGGCGGTGAAGCCCGAGCGCGAGACGAGGATCGGGATACCCATCTGCACGGTCTTGATCACCATCTCCGAGGTGAGGCGCCCGGTCGTGTAGAAGATCTTTCCCGCCGGCGGGATGCGATGCATGTGCATGTAGCCGGCGATCTTGTCGACGGCGTTGTGGCGGCCGACATCCTCCATATAGACGAGCGGCCGGTCTTCCTCGCACAAGACGCAGCCATGGATGGCACCGGCCTCGAGGTAAAGGCTGGGCACGGTGTTGATCTTGCGCGACAGGGCATAGAGCCAGGAGGTCTTGAGCACAGCGCCCTCCGGCAGCCGCATCGCCTCGAATTTCTCCATGAGGTCGCCGAAGACGGTGCCCTGCGCGCATCCCGAGGTCAGCGTCTTCTTGCGCAGCTTCTTCTCGAAATCGGTGCGCCGCACCGTGCGCACGACGACCGTCTCGAGATCGCCGTCATGCTCGATCGCGGTGATCTCGTCATCCGCGCGCAACATGTTCTGATTGAGGAGATACCCGACAGCGAGGTAGCCGGGATGATCGCCGATCGTCATCACGGTGACGATCTCCTGGCCGTTGAGGAAGAGCGTCAAGGGCCGTTCCATGACGACGCTCGTCTCGATCGCCCTCCCTTCATGATCGACGCCGTCGACCTTGCGCGTCAGGGCGGGATCGGCGGGGTCGGGTTTGACGACGAACTCATCCATATCCGCATGATGGTGCAGCGGTGTCGGCGGTTCAAGGCGGGTGCTCGCGCCGAGCGAAACGAGCTTTTGTGGCGTTGGCGCTAACAGGTTATAAGGAGTGCGGAACCCGGCAGGGCTTCTGTCCCGCCGTGCGGCAAAGAGCGACGAACAACGGGAGAAACGTCAAATGGCAATATCCGGAACGGCAGTTGGCCGCTTGTCCGACGCCGACCATCGCATCCAACTACGTCGCGCGGTCGTCGCGAGCACGGTCGGCACGGCGATCGAGTGGTACGATTTCTTCCTTTACGGCACGGCGGCCGGTCTGGTCTTCCCAAAGCTGTTCTTTCCGAACTCCGATCCCCTGGTCGGGACCTTGAACTCGTTCCTCATCTACGGGGTTGGCTTCGTGGCGCGGCCGGTCGGTGCCTGGATCTTCGGTCACTATGGCGACCGCATCGGCCGCAAAGCGACCTTGATCGCGACGCTCATGCTGATGGGCATCGCGACCTTCCTCGTCGCAATTGTCCCCACATATGCAAGCATCGGCATCTGGGGTGCGCTCATCCTGACCGTCTTGCGCTTCGTCCAAGGCGTCGGCGTCGGTGGCGAGTGGGGCGGCTCGGTGCTTCTGGCGATGGAATGGTCGCGCAAAGACAGCTCGCGCGGATTCATCGCGTCCTGGCCGCAATTCGGGGTTCCATGCGGCCTCTTCCTCGCCAATCTTGCCTTCCTGGCGTTCAGCCAGTACGCGGGGGACCAATTCCTCACTTGGGGCTGGCGCATCCCCTTCGCGCTCAGCATCGTTCTCGTCGGCATCGGACTTTACATTCGTCTCGGCATTCTCGAGACGCCGGTTTTCGCGAAGCTCCTAGCCGAAAACAAGATCGAACGTCAGCCCATGATCGAAGTCTGCAAGCGTAACTGGCGGGAGATCCTCACCTCAGCTTTCGTACGCTTGGCCGAGCAAGCACCATTCTACATCTTTACGGCCTTCGTGTTTTCGTATGGCATCGGGACATTGAAGGTTTCTCGCGATTTCCTGCTCTATTCCGTGATGGCTGCCTCGGTCCTGTCCTTCGTGTCGATCCCGCTCTCCGGCCACATCTCGGACCGGATCGGACGTAAGAAGATGTACATGCTGGGCGCGGCGACGGTCGGCGTCTTCGGCTTCGTTTATTTCGCACTTCTCAACACTGCGTCGCTTCCGTTGATCTTTATTGCGATCGTGCTGTCCCTCATTCCGCACGACATGATGTATGGGCCGCAAGCGGCGCTCATCGCGGAATCGTTCACCGGCCGTCTGCGCTATAGCGGCGCCTCCATGGGGTACCAGCTGGCCTCGATCATTGCCGGCGGTCCGGCGCCGTTCATCGCCACTTGGCTATTCGCCACCTATGGTACCGGCTATGCCATTTCCGCCTATGTCCTCGCCTGCGCGATCATCTCGCTGATCGCGACGTCGATGATGACGGATTATACCGGCAAGGACATCGCCGCGGAGTACGACGAGGGCGCCTGAGCGAACGGAGGCGGGGGGCCCTGGTCTCCCGCCGAGGTTCCTGCGCCAAAAGCGCCAGGAAATCCTGCGGTTACAATGGCGGCTCGCCATTCAATAAAATGCCGCGAACATTCGTTCGCGCAAAGCCGGCTGACCGGCTAGTTTCGTCTCGTCGAATTTCCACACCATTCGATGACGGAGATGCGGGAAATGGATATCCGCATCTCCGTGCAGCGAATTCGTCGGAAAGGGCGAGGAGAGGCGTTGAAGCAATCGTTCGAACAGAGAATGCGCGATGGCGCTGGTGGCGTGCCGGTTTCGGCCCATGGCTCGCCGGGGATCAACGCGCTCGTGGCGTCCCTTCAGCGACGCAATGAGGCGCTGTCGTCGGCGCTTGCTCGCGCGCACAGGGCAGAGCAGGCCCGGCTCGCCTTTCTTGCGATGGTGAGCCACGAGCTGCGCACGCCCCTCAGCGCGGTCACCGGCTTCTCGGATGCGGCGCTCCGCGCGGTCCGCGGACCTCTGCCCGAACCCTACCGGGAGTATTTCGCGGCGATCCGAGGGGTCGGCGAGCATCTTCAATCCTTGGCCGACGATCTGCTCGACCTGACTCGGCTGGAAGTCGGCAGCTTTGCGCTCGAACCCGGCATCATCGCCGCCGAAAGGCTCGTCGCCGAGGCGCGGGCGATGGTGACCTCGACCGCCGAGCGCGACGGGATCAATATCGCCGCCGTCGCGCTTGCGGGCGAATGGCTGCTGCGCGTCGATCCGATGCGTGCGCGGCAGATTCTCGTCAACCTTCTCGCCAATGCCGTGAAGTTCACCCCGCGCGACGGGGCCGTCGGGATCGACGCCGCTCCGATCGCCGGTCAATTCCTCGCGATCACCGTGTGGGACACGGGCATCGGCATCGCGATCGAGGAACAGGAGCGCATTTTCGACGCGTTCCACCAAGCGCCCGATCGGGCTGCGCGCCGTGGCGACAAGGGGGTCGGGCTCGGCCTCGCCATCGCCCGCCAGCTCGCCCGGGCGATGGGTGGCGAGATCACGGTGTCGAGCGTGCCGGGAAAGGGCTCGCGCTTCACCGTCCGGCTTCCGCTCGAATCCACGTCATTGCCGACAGCCGCTTGAAATTCGAGGCTTAGAGCGTCACCTCTTCGCGTAAGGGGCTCTGCGGCCCTGCGCCAGAGAAAGTGATGACCCGCGTCCTATCGGGCCGGTATGCTAAGGTAGAGGGCGAGGACAGCGAATGGCGATGCAATCGGCAGCACCCGGATCCAGCATGGTCGATCCGTTCGGCCGGCATATCACCTATTTGCGCGTGTCGGTGACCGACCGCTGCGACTTCCGCTGCGTCTATTGCATGGCGGAAGACATGACCTTTTTGCCGAAAGCCGAGATCCTCAGCCTCGAGGAGCTCGACCGCGTATGCAGCGCCTTCATCCGGCACGGCGTCCGCAAGCTGCGCCTGACCGGCGGCGAGCCGTTGGTGCGGCGCAACATCATGAGCCTCATCCGCGCTCTCGGGCGGCACCTCGTCACGGGCGCCCTCGACGAGCTGACCCTGACCACGAACGGCAGCCAGCTCGCGCGTTATGCCGAAGAGCTCAAAGCCTCCGGCGTCCGCCGCATCAACGTCTCGCTCGACACGCTCGATGCGGAGAAGTTCACGGCGATCACCCGCTGGGGCAAGCTCGAGAAGGTGATGGAGGGCTTGGCGGCGGCCAAACGCGCCGGCCTTGCCGTCAAGATCAACACGGTCGCCTTGAAGGGCGTCAATGATGACGAGTTCGACGGTCTCGTCGCCTGGGCGGGCGATGAAGGCTTCGATCTCACCTTCATCGAGGTGATGCCGATGGGCGACATCGGCGCCGAGAGCCGGGTCGATCAGTACCTGCCGCTTTCGCTGGTGCGGGCCAGGCTGCAACGGCGTTGGACACTCGATGAAAGCGACTATCGCACCGGCGGCCCCGCCCGCTATTTTTCGGTGCGCGAGACCGGGCGTCGGCTCGGCTTCATCACGCCCTTGACGCACAATTTCTGCGAGAGCTGCAATCGCGTCCGCCTCACCTGCACCGGCACGCTCTATATGTGCCTCGGCCAGGAGGATGCGGCCGATCTCAGGTCGCCGCTCCGCTTCTCGGAGAGCGACACGTTGCTCGATCAGGCGATCCATGGCGCGATCGCCCGAAAACCCCGGGGTCACGATTTCATCATCGACCGGCGCCACGACCGACCAGCCGTTTCACGTCATATGAGCGTTACCGGCGGGTGAGCGCGGCGGCGAAGACCGTTGGTCGCGACACGATGGCGGCGAGCGTCGCGTTCGTCGCGGCCGATACCGAGCCGGCGCAGGCGGCGCTCGCTGAGCTGACGCGGCGATACAACGCTTCTCCGCTCGAAGAAGCCGACATCATCGTCGCGCTCGGCGGCGACGGTTTCATGCTGGAGACGCTGCATCGCACCTTGGACCGGGGCGTGCCGATCTACGGCATGCATCGCGGCACGGTCGGCTTTCTCATGAACGAGTTCCGGCCCGACGGGCTCCTCGAGCGCCTTGCTCGGGCGCAGCCGGTGGCGCTCCACCCGCTTGAGATGACCGCCTGCGGCAAGCGCGGCGACAAGCAGAAGGCGCTCGCGATCAATGAGGTTTCGCTCCTGCGGCAAGGGCGTCAGGCGGCGAAGATTCGGGTCCGGGTCGACGGCATCGTCCGCCTTGACGAGCTCGCGGGCGACGGCGTCCTCGTTGCGACGCCGGTCGGCAGTACCGCCTACAACCTCTCGGCGCATGGCCCGATCATCCCGATCGCGGCGGGCGTTCTCGCGCTGACGCCGATCAGCTCCTTCCGGCCGCGGCGCTGGCGGGGCGCTCTCTTGCCGCACAGCGCCAAGGTCGCGTTCGAGGTGCTCGAGGCGGATAAGCGCCCGGTCAACGCCACCGCCGACTACACCGAGATCCGCGACGTTGTCTGCGTCGAGGTGCGCGAGACCCGCGAAGTCACCTTCACCCTCCTCTTCGATCCCGAGCAGAATCTCGAAGAGCGCGTTTTCAAAGAGCAGTTCCTGACGTAGTGACGGCTCGCCGCGGTCGCGCGATCGCGTCGCCGGCGCAGCCAGCGATCGAGGAGAACGCCGCATGGCGCATGTCACGACCGATGACAAGGC
>JBGPOZ010000166.1:0-11098 GCA_041488295.1 Allostellaceae bacterium | reverse complement strand
GTCGACAACATCGACAACAAGACCATCCGCTACCCCGGCCATGTCCAGCTCATGAAATTCTTCTTCCACGAGCTCCTCATGCGCGAGCGCCGGCGCTCGCCGGCGAGATCCTGACCCACGCCAAGCCGCCGGTGGACGACGACGTGGTCTATATCCACGTCTCGGCAGAGGGGACGGTGGATGGCGGGCTCCGCCGCAAGGAATTCGTGCGCGCCTATCACCCCATCGTTGCGGCCGGCGCCCGGCGGACGGCGATCGCCTGGACGACCTCGGCCTCGGCGGTCTCGGTCATCGAGTTGGTGCGCCAGGGCCGGCTGCCGGCGAAGGGCTTCCTGAAGCAGGAGGAGATCCCGCTCGCGCCCTTCCTGGAGACGAAGACAGGCCGGCTCTTCACAGCGGACCCATGAGGGTGAGCCAGGTTCCGGTCGCCCGGTGGCGCGCGAGGCGGCGCTGCGCGTACGATGTGACGTTTTGCGTCAGCCGCCTCAGGCAGCGGTTCTGTTGACGACGGAGGGCGAGACATGGTGCCGCGCATCGGACGCGAGATCCTCTATCTGTCGCGCGAGGACGTCATCGCGGTCGGCGTGACGCCGTTCGAGATGAATGAAGCGATCGCGGCGGCGTTCCGCGCGAAAGCGGAGAACCGCGCCTGGACGCAACCGAAGATGACCATCTTTCGACCGGATGGCGCGAGCTTCCGCGCCAAGGCGGGCGTCATGTCGCAGCCGGACTACGGCGCACTCAAATGGTTCGGCTATTTCCCCGGAAACGAGCGCGCCGGTCTGCCCGATTTCGTGCCGCTCATCCTCCTCAACGAGGGGGGCAGCGGCAT
The DNA here is from genome assembly GCA_041488295.1 of Allostellaceae bacterium. Classification (GTDB taxonomy): domain Bacteria; phylum Pseudomonadota; class Alphaproteobacteria; order ATCC43930; family CGMCC-115725; genus URHD0088. The sequence continues at coordinate 10,266 of JBGPOZ010000166.1, read as the reverse complement.
GCCGGTCGCGGTGATGGATGGTGTCGTTATCTCGGCCCAGCGGACCGGCGCGCTGAGCGCGGTGGCGGCGCGCCACATGGCTCGCCGCGACGCTGTGTCGGTGGCCTTCATTGCTTGCGGGACACAGGCGCGCAGCAATCTTGAGGCGCTGCAGGCCGAGTTCCCGCTGAAACGGATCGTCGCCTACAGCCGCCGGGTGGCGACGGCGGAAGCCTTCGCCGCGGCGGCCGAGGCGCGCGGTCTCACGGCCGAGGTCGCGACCGATCCACGGCGCGCCATCGGCGATGTCGACATCGTCGTCAGCAGCGTGCCGCATGCCGCTCCGGGCAACCGTTTTCTCGATGCGGCGCATCTGTCGCCCGGCACCTTCGTGTCGATGGTGGATCTCGGCTACGGCTGGATTGCCTCGACCCTCGGTGCGCTCGACCGCGTCTTCACCGACGACATCGAGCAGAGCGGCCCCGGGGGCTCGGAGAAGCTCAACTATGGCGGCGCCTTTTGCGGCGACATTGCCGATCTCGTCGCCGGCAAGGTGCCCGGACGGCTGTCGCCGCGCGAGCGCAATGCGCTGGTCTTCGGCGGCGTCGGGCTCGCCGATGCCGCCGCCGCAGCGGTCACCTACGAGCGCGCCGTGGCCAAGGGCATCGGCCGAATCCTGCCCTTGTGAGGAGGTTCCTCTTCCTCGAGGAATGCGCTCGGAGGGCTACACGTGATCGTGTCCGTGCCCTAGGATGCGGCCCAAATCGCCTCGTCCGACGGAGATCTCATGCCGCGAATTGCCGGAAAGCGCGCCTTCCTCGAGCTGTTGAAGCAGGAGGGGGTGGAGATCCTCTTCGGCAATCCCGGCACGACCGAGCTGCCGCTGATGGACGCGCTCGCTGTCGAGAGCGAGATCCGCTACGTGCTCGGCCTGCAAGAGGCGGCGGTGATGGCGATGGCCGACGGGTACGCCCAGGCCTCGGGCCGCCTCACCTGCGTCAACCTCCATGTGGCGCCGGGCCTCGGCAACGCCATGGGCATGCTCTACGACGCGAAGAAGGCGGGTTCGCCCATCATCGTCACGGCGGGCCAGCACGATCAGAGCTTCACCTTCTCCGAGCCCTTGCTGTGGGACGATCTGCCGACGATGGCGCGGCCGCTCGTCAAATGGTCGTCCGAGGTGCGCCGCCTCGCCGACCTGCCGCGCGCCATCCACCGCGCGGCGAAGACCGCGCTGGCGCCGCCGACGGGACCCGTCTTCCTGTCGCTGCCGGGCGACGTGCTGACCTCCGAGGACGACATCGATCTCGGCCGCGCGAGCCGGGTCGCGCCCGGCATTCGCGGCGACGCCAAGGCACTCGCCGAAGCGGCGATCCTTCTCGCTTCGGCAAAGCGGCCGGTGCTCATCGCCGGCGACATCGTCGCGCAAAGCGGCGCCCATGCCGAGCTGGTGGCCTTGGCCGAGCTCTTGGGCGCGCCGGTCTGGGCCGAGGGCGTCCCCAGCACCGCGTCCTTCCCGGCGAGCCATCCGCTCTTCCGCGGCGCGATGACGCGCTCGCAGACGGTGATCCGTTCGATCCTGGAGCAGCACGATCTCCTCTTCTCGGTCGGCGGCGATCTCTTCACCTTGTCCTTGCCGAACGTCGTGGAGCCGGTGCCGGACGGCTTGCCGATCATCCACCTCGACACCGATCCCTGGGAATTGGCGAAGAATTTCGCGGCGCGCGTCGCGATCATGGGCGATCCCAAGGCGAGCCTCCCGGAGCTGACCGCCGCCATCGCTTCGCGCATGTCGCCGGCGCAGCGCGGCGCCGCCGAGACGCGCCTTCAAGCGATGCGGAAGGCGATCGCCGACGATCTCGCCGCGCTGAAGGCGAAGGCGCGCGCCGAGGCGGCGAAGTCGCCGATCCGGCCCCTGGCGCTCCTCCACGCGATCGGCGAGGCGCTGCCGCCTGACGCCATCGTCATCGACGAGACGATCTCCTCGAGCGCGGGCCTGCGGCAGTTCCTCAAGAGCGATGATCCCCAGAGCTTCTTCGGCCTGCGCGGCGGCGGCATCGGCTGGGGCCTTCCCGCGGCGATCGGCGTCAAGCTCGCGCAGCCCGCTCGCCCGGTCGTCGCGCTCATCGGCGACGGCAGCGCCATGTACACCTGCCAAGCCCTGTGGACGGCGGCGCATGAAAAACTTGGCGTCATCTTCGTCATCCTCAACAATACCTCCTACCGCATCCTGAAGCAGCGCACGAACGCCCTCCAGGCGCTCGCGGCGCAGACCGATCGCTATGTCGGAATGGATCTCACCGACCCGCCGATCGCTTTCGTCGGCCTCGCCAAGTCGCTCGGCATCGCCGGCGAAAGAGCCGGCACCATCGACGAGGTGCTGACCTATCTGCGCCGCGGCCTTTCCGGCGACGGCCCGCTCCTCATCGACGTGGCGCTCGACCGCTCGTTCAAGCCGGTCTAGGTGATCGAGTCGCGAAGCGGTCGTAGAGGATTCACCACCAAGACACCAAGACACCAAGTTCTTTCTGCGCGCAGCGCCGTGCAATCCGTCGTCACCCGCGACCTCGATCACGGTCAATGATAGTTCGGCGCTTCGCGCGCGCTCGGTCCCTTGGTGTCCTTCGTGCCTTGGTGGTTCAAAATCTTTTTGGCTTCGTCGCGCCGGCGATCAGGAGAGCGCGAGGAGGTCGGCGCGGAGGCGGTCGGGGCCGGGCCGCTTGAGAAGGCGCTCGATCGCGGCATGCGTGCGCCGCCAGACGGGGACGGCCTCGGCGAGGAGAGCGCGGCCGGCCGGCGTCAAGCTCAGGCGGCGGCTCCTCTTGTCGGCGGCGTCGACCGTCACGATGACGAGGCCGCGGCGCTGCAGCGGCTTCAGATTGGCGGTGAGCGTCGTGCGGTCCATCGCCAGCAGGGCCGAGATGCTGCCGATGCTCGGCGCCTGCGGGCGGTTGAGCGACATCAACAATGAGAACTGGCCGTTGGTCAGCGCATGCGGCCGCAACGCCTCGTCGAACCGCCGCGCCATCGCCCGCGCCGCCCGCTGCACATGAAGACAGAGGCAGGCGTCGCGCACCTCGCCGGTGATTGCGTAGGGCAGAAGATCGCGCTTTGACATCGTCGCTCAATTATGTTGATATCAACGGAAATAGCAAGCCAAGATTGGTCATGCCGACAATCACCTTCACCTCCGCGTTGCAACGCCACCTGCCCGCGCCCTCGGCGGAGGTCGATGGCGCGACGGTCGGCGACGCGCTCGCCGCGATCTTCGCGACACGACCCAAGCTGCGCGGCTATGTGCTCGACGATCAGGGCGCGCTCCGCCGCCACGTCGCGATCTATGTCAATGGCGCGAAGGTGAAGGATCGCCGCCGCTTGAGCGATCCGGTCGGCGCGCGCGACGAGATCTTCGTGCTCCAGGCGTTAACCGGTGGCTGACGGAGGGAAGGATGGCTGAACGGCTCCATGTCGGAACGCGCAAGGGCCTCTTCGAGCTGGCGCGCCGCAATGGCGGGTGGGAGATCGCGCGGCAGCACTTCCTCGGCGATCCGGTGACGGCCGTGCTGGCGGTGGCGGACAGCGTCGTCTACGCCGCGCTCGATCTCGGCCATTTCGGCGCGAAGCTGTGGCGGCGCGACCGCATGGGAAATTGGCGCGAGCTGGCGACGCCGTCCTTTCCGCCGAAGCCCGATGACGCCACCCCCGATCCGCACCCCTGGACGCTCGGCAAGGTCTGGGCGCTGGAGCATGGCGGCGTCGCCGGGCGGCTGTGGGCCGGCACGATGCCGGGCGGACTCTTCCGCTCCGATGATGACGGCGAAACCTGGGCGCTCAACGAGCCGCTCTGGCGCATGCCCGAGCGGCGGAAATGGCAAGGCGTCGCCGGCGGCGAGCAGCCCGGCATCAACTCCGTCCTCGTCGACCCGCGCAATCCCGCCGATATCCGCATCGGCGTCTCGACCGCCGGCGTCTGGGCCAGCACCGACACCGGCCGCTCGTGGCGCCTCATCAATCGCGGCATGTACGCCGAATACATGCCGCCGGAGCTGCGCGAGGATCCCATCTCGCAGGACGTCCACCGCCTCGCGCGCTGCACGGCGCGCCCGGAAATCATGTGGTGCCAGCATCACAACGGCGTCTTCCGATCCGTGGATTCGGGCGCCAACTGGCAGGAGCTGAGCGCGATCCGCCCCTCGAAATTCGGCTTCGCCGTGGCGGCGCACCCGCACGATCCCGACACCGCGTGGTTCATCCCCGCGATCAAGGATGAGCGGCGCATTCCGGTCGACGGCAAGGTCGTCGTCGCGCGGACGCGCGATGGCGGCCGCAGCTTCGAGGTGCTGAAACAGGGCCTGCCGCAGCACCACGCCTACGATCTCGTCTGGCGCCACGCGCTCGCGGTCGATGCCAGCGGCGAGCGTCTCGCCTTCGGCTCGACCAGCGGCGGCCTCTGGATCTCGGAGGATGGCGGCGAATCCTGGACGATGCCCGATGCGCGCCTGCCGCCGATCGCCGCCGTGCGCTTCGCCGCGCAAATCTGAACGCAAACTCCGGCTCCAACCCCAACCCAACCACGGAAAGGAATCCGTCATGCAGGTCCAGCCCTATCTTTTCTTCGACGGCCGCTGCGAAGAAGCGTCCCAATATTACCGCCGCGCGCTTGGCGCCGAGGTGCAGATGCTGATGCGCTTCAAGGACGGCCCGCCGAACGCAGGAGGAGAGGGCTGCGCGCCGGCGCCCGGCACCGAGCAGAAGATCATGCATATGAGCCTCAAGATCGGCAACACGGTGCTGCTCGCCTCCGACGGCCGCTGCCAGGGGAAGCCGAATTTCCAGGGCTTCGCGCTGTCGCTCTCGGCGGCGAACGACGCCGAGGCCGAGCGGCTTTTCGCCGTGCTCGCCGATGGCGGTCAGGTGCAGATGCCGATGGCGAAGACCTTCTTCGCCTCGCGCTTCGGCATCGTCGCCGACCGCTTCGGCGTCATGTGGATGATCATCGCGGAGAAATGACGCAAGGTGGATCGGAATCCGCGCGAAGGTCGAAGGAGAAAAGCCCGATGCGTCTCAGACAAAAGATCACGACCTTCCTGTGGTTCGACGACAACGCCGAGGAGGCGGTGAATTTCTACGTCTCGATCTTCGGCAATTCGAAGATCGTCAGCACCATGCGCTATGGCGATGCCGGCCCCGGACCCACGGGCCAGGTCATGTCCGTCACCTTCCAGCTCGCCGGGCAGGAATTCATCGCGCTCAACGGCGGGCCGCATTTCAGATTCACCGAAGCCATCTCGCTCTTCGTCGATTGCGAGACGCAGGAGGAGGTGGATGGGCTGCACGCGAAGCTGACCGCGGGCGGCGGGGCGGGCGGACCCTGCGGCTGGCTCCGGGATAGATTCGGCCTCTCCTGGCAGATCGTTCCGTTCCAATTGGGCGAGATGCTGCGGGACAAGGATGCGAGGAAAGCCGGCAACGTCATGCACGCCATGATGCAGATGACGAAGCTCGACATCGAACGCTTGCAGGACGCCTACGACCGGGCCTGAGCTCCGGACGACGCCTCGGGGCGATGACGGCGCGTCTTGATCTGGATCAATGCGGAGGCCATCGCCGCCCCCGCATGATTCCTTCAACCGTCATGGAGGCCGCCCCGTGTCGCTGGGATCTCCGCCCACTCGCCGCGAAGTGCAGCATCGCGCCATCGAGCGGATGCTGGCGCATCGCCCCTTTCATCGGATGCTGAGCCGGCAAGGCATCGACCTCGCCCGGTGCTGGGAGCATGGCCTCGAGAGGATGATCTTCGAAGCGCTGCATATCTGCGAGCGCTGCGCGAGCAAGGAGGCATGTCGCCATTGGCTCCGGAGCGATCGCGCGCGCGCCTCCTATGTCGCCTTTTGTACCAATGCGCTGCTCGTCGAGACCTGCCGGATCATCGACCCCGACGCGCCGCCGCTCGGCGACGGGCGGCCCGAGGATCGGGTTCCCGGCGAACCAAGCCTCGCCGAAATCCTCGCCGAGCCGATCGTCAAGCTTCTCATGGCGGCCGATCGCCAAGAGGCGGCGGATGCGGTCATTGCGATGGAGGGGATCATGCCCGAAAACTCGAGCGCGCAGCGCCTCGACCCGATCGCCGCGCTGCGCCGGGAGCATCGCAACATGGCGACCCTGTTGCGCGCGCTCGAATGGCAGGTCGCCGAGTTCGAGAAGGGCAACCGGCCGGATTACGAATTGGTCGGCGCGGTGCTCGATTATTTCCTCAGCTTCCCCGACATCTATCACCATCCGAAGGAAGAGCTGATCTTCGCGACGCTGCAGGAGCGCGACGGCGCGAGCGCGCAGCGCATCGGCGATCTCGGGATCGCGCATCAGGATCTCGCCGACCGCGCGCGCGAATTCGCCGCCGCCTTGCGCGCCGTCCTGGACGAGGCGGAGATGTCGCGGGCGGCGTTCACGAGGTGGGCGCGCGGCTTCATCGACCTGCAGCGGCGCCACATCGACATCGAAGAGCAGGCCTTCTTCCCGGCCGCGGAAAAAGCGCTGACGGCGCAGGATTGGGCCGATCTCGGCGCGCGCATGGCGGGGGAGGACGATCCCCTGCTGGGCGAGCATGCCGGCGAGCGGTTCGAGCAATTGCGCCGGACGATCCTCGGCTGGCAAGCCCAGGACCAGGCAGTCGCCGCCGAGGAGTGAGGGGGAGATCCCCGAGACTGCGGTACCAAGATAGTCACAACGTTGACACAATAATAAAAGTTCTCCTCTAAGAACAACCTAAGATATCCAACAATAATACATCAAACGACTACCATAGGTAGAGTTGTGATTATTTGTGGCACCGGGTTGACGAGTGGAGGTAAGCGGCGATAGGTTCCCCTCGTCGCAGAGGAGTTTTGCAACTCAGACGGCAATTGCAGCGCCAGTACCAGAGCCGGGCGTTTTTCCCCTGCCGGGAGAGCCCAAAGCGCCATGCTGTCGGTCCAAGCCAGCCGATTCCGTCGACGGCACGGCTCCTCTGCGACCCAACTCGAACGCCCGGCGCCGCGTCGTCACGACGGGAGGTCGGCGCCGCGCTCAGCGATAGACCAGGACCGGGATCTTGGAGTGGGTCAGCACCTTCACCGTCTCGCTGCCGAGAACCAGAGCCGACACGCCCCGCCTTCCGTGCGAGGCCATGAGGATGAGATCGCATCCCTTGGCCCTCGCCTGCTCGATGATCGCCTTGTAGGGATGCTCGTCCTCGACATGGACCGTCGCGCACTCGATCTCCGCCGCCTTCGCCGCGGTCGCGACGGCGCCCAAGATCGTCGCGACGCGAGAAGCGATGCGCGTCTTGTACGTCGCCGAGGTATCCTCGATCATCGCCGTGTCGAAGGTCGCGAAGTGGAACGGCTCCGAGACGGTGAGCGCCGTGACCTTGGCGCCGATCTCCTTCGCGAACGCGATCCCGTGCCGAACCGCCTTCTGCGCGAGATCGGAACCATCGCTTGCAATGAGGATGTGTTTGTACATCGGGCTCTCCTCCTCCGAATGCTCATGGGAGACAGTTTGCTCGGTTTGGCTCGATTGTTGCTTGACCCAGATCAATGCGCCGGTCTCTCGTCGTAGCGAGGATTACAAATTGAGCCGAGGGCCAACGAACGGAGCCACGGGATCTCCGTCCTCAAGCTCTCGCCGAGGGTGGGCGACATGTTGACCCTGGAAGATTGCATCGCGTTCAGCGAGTTGACCCCGGAGGAAATCGACGCGATCGCCGAGCATGACCATCTGCCGGAGATCGTCGCCGCCGAGCTGGGCTGGCTTCTCGTGCATACCGGAGCCGGTTGTCGCTGCATCGCGGCGATGATCGGCGACGACATCGCGGCAGCGCAATTGCACGGCGAGCCGGCCCATGCTGCAAGGCTGAAGCTGGTCCTGAGACATTTCATCGCGGACCATCAGCGGCGCATGAATGAGGCGGGCGGGGGAACGATCACCCGCCGCACATGAAGGGCGATCCCCCGTCTGCATCGGCCGCCGCGGAGCGGGAGCCGAGCGCGGTCGCGATCGGTGACGCGCAGACCGAGACCATCGAGACGCTTCTCGTCGATCGGCTCGCCGAAGCGGTGCAATCGCTCTGGAGCATCAATCCGCTCCATCGGCTGTTGCCGATCAATTGGGGGGAGGCGGTGCGCGCGCTTTCGGCCGTGTCGATGAAGGCGGCGGAAGATCCGCTCGAGACGATGGCTGGCGCCGCGCAGCTTGGCTTCGAATTCTGGGCGGGCGCCGCGCAATCCTGGGCGGCGGCAACGGCGCGGTGGTGGGGCATCCCCGATGCGCCGCAAAGCCCCGATGCGCCGCAAAGGCGAGCCGCCGAGCTGCAGAGCGACAAGCGCTTCGAGGCACCGGAATGGGCCCTCAATCCGCTCTACGAGACCCTGAAGCAGGCGTATCTCCTCGCCGCGCAGGACCTGCAACGACGCGCCGCCGCGATCGAAGAACCGGACCCCGCCGCGCGCCGGAAACGGGCCTTTCACCTGCGGCAGCTCATCGATGCGCTGAGCCCGACCAACGTCCTTGCCACCAACCCCGCGGCATGTCGCCGGGCGATCGAAACCGGCGGCGCCAGCCTTGCCGACGGGTTCCGCAACCTCTTTGCCGATCTCGGCAACGAGCGGCTGTCGATGACCGACGACGAGGCCTTCGCGCCGGGGCGCAATCTGGCGACGACGCCGGGCAAGATCGTCTACCGCAACCGCCTCATCGAGCTCATCCAGTATGCGCCGCGGACGCCGCGGACCTTTGCCGTGCCGTTGCTCTTCGTTCCGCCCTGGATCAACAAGTTCTACATCCTCGACCTGCAGCCCCGGAACAGCTTCGTGCGCTATCTCCTCGATGAGGGCTTTGCCGTCTTCATGATCAGCTGGAAGAACCCGGATGCGGCGATGGAGGACATCGCCTTCGCCGAGTACATGAGCGAGGGGCCGCTGGCGGCAAGCGAGGCCGTGCGGCAGATCACCGGCGCGCCGCGCGTGCACCCGATCGGCTACTGCATCGGCGGCACGCTTCTCGCGATGACCCTCGCATACCTCGCGGCAAAGAACGATGCCCGCTTCGGCCCTGCGACCTTCATCGTCTCGTTGCAGGATTTCTCCGAGGTGGGCGACACGGCGGTTTTCATCGACGAGCCGCAGATCGCCTTCATGGAGCAGCGCATGCTGGAGCGCGGCTATCTCGACAGCCGCGCCATGGCCGATATGTTCAACCTGTTGCGCGCCAACGACCTCATCTGGAGCACGTTCGTCAACAACTACCTGCTCGGCAACAAGCCGCCGGCCTTCGATCTCCTCTATTGGAACAGCGACGGCACGCGGATGGCGCGCGCCGCGCACAGCTTCTATCTGCGCAACACCTATCTCGAGAACAATCTCGTCAAGCCGGGCAAGATCTCGCTCATGGGACAGACGATCGATTTGCGGGAGATCAAGCAGGACATCTACGCGGTCGGCACCGAGAAGGACCACATCGTTCCGTGGCGGGCGGCCTGGCGTCTCTCGCGCCTCGTCACGGGACGGACGCGCTTTGCCCTCGCCTCGAGCGGCCACATCGCCGGCATCATCAATCCGCCATCCCTCGGCAAGGGCGCATTCTGGGTGAACGAATCGGCGGACGCGCCGGCGACACCGGAGGAGTGGCGCGCGGGCGCGCAAAAGCATGACGGGAGCTGGTGGGCCGATTGGGTCAAGTGGCTGGCGCCGCGCTGCGGCGACGAGGTCGCCGCGTATGCGCTCGGCAGCACCGCCTATCCGCCCCTGGGCGATGCTCCTGGAACCTATGTTCTGGAACGGTGATCCCGCGCGTGGACCCTCCTCAGCTCCGCACGTAGCGCACGAGCTGATCGATGCTGAATTCCCGGTCGGCGATGATGTTTTTCACGAGATCGCCGATCGAGATGATCCCGACGAGACGCCCGTCATCGAGGACCGGCAGGTGCCGGATGCGTTTCTCGGTCATGAGGGCCATGCAGGCTTCGGCGCTCTGCCCGGGATCGACGTAGACGACATCCGTTTCCATGACCTCGCGGATGAGCGTCGACGGCGACGCCCGGCCCCTCAGGAAGACTTTCCGCGCGTAAAGCCGCTCGGTGAAGATGCCGACGAGATCATCGCCCGCTTTGACCAGCACGGCGCCGACGTTCTTTGCGTCCATCATCCGCAGCGCATGGAGCACCGTATCATCGGCGCGGACGACGTAGACATCGTGGCCCTTCATGTCGAGGATCTGCTGAACCGTCGTCATGACAACGCTCCATCGGCC
>JBGPOZ010000165.1:0-11124 GCA_041488295.1 Allostellaceae bacterium | reverse complement strand
GTGCTTGGCTACGGCATGATCCCATCATCTGAGGTTCGGGTTAAGAATTCGGATTTGAAAAATCCTTTCCAAGGAAAAGAAATGCCTCGCTGCGAGTGGGACAGCGCCATAAACTATGCGGGACGCGATCTGCGTCGTCCCGTCAACGAGCGGGACCGGCATTCGTTGAACCCACGAACCCGGAGGGGGAGAAACCGATGAGAATGACATTTGAGACATGCGCCGGCGCGCTCGCGCTCGGCGCGGCGCTCGCCGTTGCCGGCAGCGCCTGGGCTGCCGACCCGATCAAGATCGGCGTGCCGGTCGGCCTCAGCGGCGCCAACAGCGTCGTCGCGCCGTCGGTCGTGCAATCGGCCCAACTCGCCGTCGAGGAGATCAATGCCAAAGGCGGCATCCTCGGCCGTCAGGTCCAACTCGAAGTCGCCGATGACGGGTCAGGTGCCGCGGGCGCGCAAAAGGCATTCGATTCGCTCATCTTCCAGAAAAAGACTGACGCCCTCATCTCGATGGAGACGAGCGCGGCGCGCAATGCCGGCCTGCCGATCGTCCAGCGCGGCAAGGTGCCGTTCATCTACACCTCGTTCTACGAGGGCCGCTCGTGCAACCAGTACCTCTATGTCGATGCCTGGGTCCCCGATCAGCAGGTGGCGCCGATCGTCGATTATTTCATGAAGAAGAAGGGCGCGAAGAGCTTCTATCTCGTCGGCTCGGACTACGCCTTCGGCCGCGGCATGCTCGAATTCACCCGCACCTACATCCAGAAGACCGGCGGCAAGATCCTCGGCGAGGAGTATGAGCCGATGGATGCGACCGATTGGACGGCGATCATCAGCAAGATCAGAGCCGCCAATCCCGATGCGATCGTGACGTCGACGGCGGGCGGCGCACCGAACGTCACCTTGACGAAGCAGCTGCGCGCTGCCGGCATCAAATCGCTCTACGGTAACCTCGCTGTCGACGAGGGCACGGCGAAGGGCATGGGCGGCGATGCCGAGGGGATCTACATCTCCGCATCGTACCTCACCAGCATCGACAGCGCGAAGAACAAGGATTATCTCGCGGCGATGAAGAAGAAATTCGGCGCCGACCTCAAGACGCCGAACGATCTCTCGGTACCGGAATATGAGGGCGTCTATCTCTACAAGGCGGCCGTCGAGAAGGCGAAGACGACCAACGCCGACGCCGTCATCAAGGCGCTCGCCGAAGTTTCCTTCGAGGGTCCGCGCGGCACGATCCAGATGTCGAAGCAGCGCCACGCGCCGCTCACCATGTATCTGGGTCAAGTGCAGGCCGACGGGTCGGTCAAGGTGCTCGACAGCTTCAAGAATGTCGATCCCGGCGACCAGTGTCCGAAGCTGAAGTAAGTCACAGCATGGAATAGCGCGGCATCGCGGCGACGCGGTGCCGCGCATGACATCATGGCGGCGCAACTTCTCGACATCGTCACGACCGCCGCGATCCTCTACGTCGTCGCGGCCGGATTGCTGATCATCTTCGGCGTGATGAAGATCATCAATTTCGCGCATGGCGGGTTCGTCACGATCGGCGGGTACGCGGCGCTCGCGGTGACGCAGGCGGGGCTCAATCCTTGGCTTGCGCTGCCGTTCGCCCTCTTCGTCGGGCTCGTCGTCGGGGCCCTTGTCGAGCGCTTCGTCGTGCGCCCGCTCTATGCGCGGCCGCTCGACGCCATCCTCGCGACTTGGGGGCTCGGCATCATCATCGGCCAGCTCATCACCATCGGCTTCGGCCGCGAGGTTCAATTCGTGCAGAGCCCGATCCAGGGCGCCGCCGAGATTCTCGGCGAGACCTATTCGCAATACCGAATGCTCCTCGTGCTCGGCGCGCTTCTTCTCGGCGCCCTCCTCGCCGCGGTGCTGCACGGCACGCGGCTCGGCCTCGTCACGCGCGCCGTCATCATGAACGAGGGGCTGGCGCGCGGGCTCGGCATCAACAGCGGCCTCGTGCGCTTCATGACCTTCAGCCTCGGCTCCGCCCTTGCCAGCCTCGCCGGCGCCCTCATCACACCGCTCTCGAGCGTCGATCCGAATATGGGCGTGCCGTGGCTCGTCAACGCCTTCATGCTCGTTCTGGTCTCGGGCGCCTCGCTCGTCAGCCTCGGCGTCGCCACCATCGTCCTCGGCGGCGCGCAGGTGCTGATCAGCGCCTATAGCAGCCCGATCCTCGGCAGCCTGACGATCGTCGTCCTCGCTGCCATCATCCTGCGCATCCGGCCGCAAGGCTTCGCGCGTGAGTAAAGCGCGCGCGGAGCTTCGCCGGGTCGGCGCGCTCGTCCTCCTCGGCCTCGCGATCATCGCGGTCGCGCCCTTCTTCCTCGACATCTACACCGTCAACATCCTCATCCGGTCGCTCCTCTACGCCTGCGTCGCGCTGACCGTCGACATCCTGTGGGGCTACACCGGGATCCTTACCTTCGGCCAGTCGGCGTTCTTCGGTATCGGCGCTTATGCCTGCGGCCTCGCCTTCTCGCATCTGGAGCTGACGCCGGAAACGGCGGTTCTCGCCTTCGTCGGCGGGCTCGCTGTCGCCGCCGCGGTGGCGGCGCTGGTCGGCTGGCTTGCCTTCGGCTACGGCGTCTCGCCGATCTACGTCTCGGTCGTGACCCTCGTCCTGCCGATCGTCGTGACGCAGATCCTCTTCTCCGGCGGCACCTTCACCGGATCGAGCAGCGGGCTCTCGGGCTTCGACACCTTCGATCTCGATATCGAGACCTGGTTCTGGATCGCCGGCTCCGCCCTCATTCTCCTCACCGCGGCGGCCTGGCTTTTCGTGCGGAGCGATGCCGGCCGGCTCCTCGTCGCCATTCGCGAGAACGAGCAACGCTGCGAATATCTCGGCATCGCGACGGCACGGATCAAAACCTTGCTCCTCGTCGTCTCGGCGTTGGTCGCGGCGGCAGCGGGCTATGCCTATGCCGGCTTCACCGACGTCATCGCGCCCGAGCTGGCCGGCTTCGTCTTCGGCACCGAGCTCGTCATCTGGGTCGCGCTCGGCGGGCGCGGCACCCTGATCGGCCCGGTCGTCGGCACCGTCGTCATCGATCTCGTCAGCGCGTATCTCAGCGGCAGCTTGCCGTTCGTCTGGAAGCTGGTGATCGGCCTCGCTTTCGTCGGCGTCATCGTCGTACTGCCGCAAGGGCTCGTTCCGGTGATCGGCGCGGCGTGGCGGCGTATCTGGCAGCGCGGAGCCGCCGCGGCGCCTGCGGAAACACCGCTGCTTCAACCCGGTGAATTGCGTGCGGCGCACAGCGATCGCGGCACCGTTACCGCAATCGAGCTGCAAGGGCTTTCGCGCCGCTACGGCAGCTTGCGCGTCCTTGAAGACATCGATCTCATCGCCCGGGCGGGCGAGCTCCTCAGCCTCGTCGGCCCGAATGGTGCCGGCAAGACGACGCTCATCCGCTGCATCGCCGACGGCCACGAGCGCAGCTCCGGGCGGGTCTTCGTGCAGGGCCACGACATCCTCCGCCAGGCGCCGCAGCGCTGCGTCCGGTTCGGCCTTGGCCGCAAATTCCAGACCGCCACCGTGTTCGAGACGCTGACCGTCGCCGAGTGCCTCCGCCTTGCGCGGACGCGGCTCGAGCGGCCGTCGCCGTGGCGCCGCGATGCCGTCCTCATCGTGCCGCGGGCGGCGCTTCAAGTCGTCGCCGCGACCGGGCTCGATCGGCAGCTCGGTACTGCGGTGAAGCACCTCTCGCACGGCATGAAGCAGGCGCTCGAGCTCGCCATGGTGCTGACCTTGGAACCGAGCATCCTGTTGCTCGACGAGCCGACGGCTGGCCTCACCAAGCCCGAGCGCTCGCTCATCGGCGGCATTCTCACGGGCCTTGCGCGCGAGCACGGGCTCTGCATCCTGCTCGTCGAGCACGACCTCGATTTCGTGCGCGAGATCAGCTCGCGCATCATCGTCCTGCACCAGGGACGCATCGTGCTCGACGGCACGGTGAAGGACGTGATCGAATCCGAGCTCGTGCGCACGATCTACGCCGGCGAGGAGCATGCCATCGCCGGAGCCGCACCGTGAACGCCGCGCCGCACCCAGCGCTCGAGCTCGCCGATGTGAGCAGCGGCTATGGCGAGGCACTCGTCATCCGCAACGTCGCCTTCGCGCTGCAGCCCGGCGAGATCTTCGCGCTCCTCGGCAAGAACGGGATGGGCAAGAGCACGCTTCTGAAGACGATCATGGGGTTCCTCCCCGTGACCAGCGGCTCGATCCGCATTCATGGCGAGTCCGTTGCCGGCCTGCCGCCCTACCGCATGGCGCGGCGCGGCATCGCTTACAGCCCGCAAGAGCAGGCGCTCTTTCAGGACCTCTCGGTCGGCGACAATCTGCGCCTCGGCCTGCCCGAGGAGACGCGTTTCTCAGCCGAGCTCGAGCGCATCGCCCAGTTCTTTCCGTTCCTCGCGGAGCGCCTGCGCCAACGCGCCGGCACGTTGAGCGGCGGCGAGCAGAAGATGCTGCTCGTCGCGCGCGCCCTCATGGCGCGGCCGCGCCTCATGCTGGTGGACGAGATCAGCGAGGGGCTGCAGCCCTCGATCGTCCAGAAGCTCGCCGAGGTGCTGCGTGCCGAGCGGACGGCCTCCGATGTCGCGGTCCTGCTGGTCGAGCAGAACGTCCGCTTCGCCAGCGCCGTCGCCGATCGTTACGCCGTGCTGAAGCGCGGCGAGATCGTCGAGAGCGGCCGCATCGCCGATCCCGGCGCCGCGGCGAAGATCACGCGCGAGCTCAGCGTCTGAGGAGGAGACACGCGATGCAGGACAAAGAAGACGGGGCGCCGCTCGACCCTTACCGCGATATCCTCGGCATCGATCTTCCGTCCGAACGGCTCACCGAAAACCTTCGCCTCTACGCCGAGATTCTTCGCGAGCTGAAGAAGCTCCGCGGCCTCGATCTGACGGAGGTGCATCCGGCCATCATCTTCGATCCCACTCTCGGTTACGACGAGGACGGCCAGCCATGAGCGGAGAGAGCTCGACGCGCTCCATCGAAGCGCTCGCGCCCGAGATCCGCGCCGGCCGTATCTCGCCGGTCGTGCTCACCGAGACCTTCCTCGACCGCATTGCCCGTCACGACGGGGCGTTGTTGAGCTTCGTCCATGTATCGAAGCAAGCGCTCGCCACAGCGCGCGAGGCCGAGCGCGATATCGCAGCCGGACAATGGCGCGGCCCGCTGCACGGCATCCCGATCGCCGTCAAGGACAACTATCTGACGCGCGACATGCCGACGACAGCCGGGACGAGCGCACCCGGCATCGCCTTTCCGCTAACGGATTCGACTGCTGCCGCCCGCCTGCGCGCCGCCGGCGCCGTCCTCATCGGCAAGACGCGGACGCACGAATTTGCCTGGGGCACGGTGACGCCGCCGACGCGCAATCCCTGGGACAAGGAACGCGTACCGGGCGGCTCGAGCGGCGGCTCGGGCGCCGCGGTCGCCGCCGGCCTCGCCGCCGCCGCGCTCGGCTCCGACACGGGCGGCTCGATCCGCATCCCGGCGAGCCTCTGCGGCACGGTCGGGCTGAAGCCGAGCTTCGGCCGCATCAGCCGCGCCGGCATCGTGCCGCATAGCTGGTCGTTGGATCATGCGGGACCGCTCACGCGCACGGTCGGCGACGCCGCGATCATGCTGGGTGCGCTCGCCGGCGCCGACCCCGCCGACCCGGCCTGCTCCAAGCGCCCCGTCCCGAATTACGCAGCGGCGCTCGGCCAACCCATCCGCGGCCTTCGCATCGGCGTCTGCCGCAACCATTTCTTCGCGCGCAACCAGGCGGATGTCGAAGCCGCGGTCGAGCAGGCGATCACCGACCTTGCCGCCGAAGGCGCTGCGATCCGCGAGTTCCGCATTCCCAATCTCGATTACGGCCTCGGCGCCATCTTCGCGATCGAGCTCGCCTCTTCCACGGCCTATCACGATGTGTCGTTGCGCGCGGGGCGGGTCCAACACTTCGCACCCGACGTCCGCGCGCTCGTCGAGATCGGCCGCTTCGTCACCGGCGCCGACTATCTCAAGGCCGAGCAGTATCGCCGCGTGCTCATGGACGATTTCCGCCACCACTTCGCCGATCTCGATGCGATCATCGGCCCGACGACGCCGCTCACCGCATGGCGCTCCAGCGAATGGCATGTCGAAGTCGCGGGTGCCCCGGAGAGCGTCCTCGCCGCGTCGTGGCGCTTGACATATCCGTACAATCTCACCGGCCTTCCGGCGATTTCACTGCCTTGCGGCTTCGATCGCGGGGGCCTGCCGATCGGCCTGCAGATCGCCGGCAAGCCGTTCGACGAGGCGACCGTGCTCCGTATCGCCCATGCCTATGAGCGCGCACACGACTGGATCGAACGCCGCCCAACGCTTTGAACGATTACGGAGGAACAGGATGTCGGCCGCACCCGAGAGCATGGTCCGCATCGCCTGCCTGCAAATGGAGCCGCTTGTCGGCGAAAAGGAGCAGAATCTCGTGCGCAGCCTCGCGATGCTGGACGAGGCGGCCGCCGCCGGCGCGACTCTCGCAATCCTGCCCGAGCTGTGTAATTCGGGCTACGTCTTTGCGACGCGCGAGGAAGCCTTCGCTCTTGCCGAAGAGGTGCCGAACGGCCCTACGAGCGAGGCTTGGACCGAGGCCGCGGCGCGCCACCGCATGCACATCGTCGCCGGGATCGCCGAGCGCGAGGGCGGCGCGCTTTACAATTCCGCAATCGTGCTCGGCCCCCACGGCTTCATCGGCAAATACCGGAAGAACCACCTTTGGGCCGCCGAGAACCTCTTCTTCGAGCCGGGCAATCTCGGCGTGCCGGTGTTCCGCACCGGCATCGGCCGGATCGCCGCCGCCATCTGCTACGACATCTGGTTCCCCGAAATCTTCCGCCTCGCCGCGCTGCAGGGCGCCGACATTCTTTGCGTTCCGACCAATTGGGTTCCGATGCCGGAGCAGCCCAAGGGCTTGCCCGACATGGCGAACATCCTGGCGATGGGCGGCGCGCACGCCAATTCGATGTTCGTCGCCGCCGCCGATCGGGTCGGCACCGAGCGCGGCCAGCCCTTCATCGGCTGCAGCATCATCGTCGACGCGACCGGCTGGCCGGCCGCCGGCCCCGCCAGCGCCGACCGCGAGGAGATGATCCTCGCCGATGTCAACCTCTCGGATGCGCGCCGCAAGCGCAATTGGAACGAATTCAATCAGGTCCTGCGCGACCGCCGCACCGACCTTTATGGCGAGATGCTCGGCGCCAAGGCCGAGCGTGGCTGGTACTGAGTGCAGCCGCTCCCTCTCCCGCGAGCGGTGGCGGATCAGTTCAAATAGAGCTCAATCGGGCTTCTCGCCCCGCCGCCGCGCCTTCGCGTCGAGGAAGCCGCGCATCATCCGCCGCGGTTCGTCCGTCGCGAATGCCTCGGCAAAGCTGGCGATGCCGCGGTCGATCGAGCGCGTCACATCGTGATCCTCCCAATAGCGGATGAGGTCCTTCTGCAGCGCGAGCGCGCGCGGGCCGGCGGCGAGAATGTGTTGCAGCATCTCCTCGACGGCGCCGTCGAGACCGTCCACCGACGTGACGCGCTCGACAAGGCCCCAGCGTTCGGCGTCGGCGGCGCCGATCGTCGCGCCGGTAAGAAGGAGCTGGCGCGTCCTGCCCCAGCCGATGAGCGCCGGCAGCAACGCCGCCTCGATCACCGAGGGGATGCCGACCTTGACCTCGGGCATGCCGAAGACGGAGCGGTGGCTGGCGACGCGCAGATCGCAGGAGGCGGCGACTTCGAGCCCGGCGCCCAAGGCATAGCCGTCGATGCGCGCGATCACCGGAACCGTCAACCGTCGCAACCCCTCGCAGACGCGATGGAGCCGCGTGATGAACGCGGCGGCGCTGGTCGCATCGAGCGTCGCCATCTCGCCGATATCGGCGCCGCCGATGAAGGCCTTGTCGCCGGCACCGCGCAACACGATTGCGCGGAGATCCTCGTTCGCCGACAGGCGTTCCGTCGCCGCGATCATCTCGCCCATGAGGGTGCTGTTGAGGATGTTGAGCTTGCCGGGATGGGAGATAGTGATCTCGGCAATACCGCGATCGTCGATTTCGACGAAGACGCCGGGCGCGCCGCTCACCGCTGCGCCTCGAGTGCCACGGCGATCGCCATGTCGAAGGCGCGGACGGCCGCGCCCGGCCCCGCGGGGTGGTTCCATACCGCCGTCACGACCGCGAGGAAATCGGCGCCGGCGCGCACGAGCGGGGCGCAATTCTCCGGCGTGATCCCGCCGATCGCGACACTCGGCACCGTCATCACTTCGCTCCACCATTCGAGGAGATCGACGCCAGGCCTATAGCGCGAGGGCTTCGTCGTCGTCGCGAAGAAGGCGCCGAACGCAACATAATCCGCTCCCGCCTCCGCCGCCTCCATCGCGAGGTGCCGGCTGTCATGGCAGGTGACGCCGACGATGCGGTCCGGCCCGAGGAGCCGACGCGCCTCGGCATAGGGCGCATCCTCCTGGCCGACATGGACGCCGTCGCACCCTGTCGCGGCGGCGAGATCCGGGCGGTCGTTCAGAATGAACGCGACGCCGCGTTGCTGCGCCACCGGCCGCAGGACATCGCAGGCGCGACGTACCCGATCGTCGTCGACATCCTTGAGGCGGAGCTGGACGCAAGCGACGTCGCCGGCATCGAGCGCTTCGGCGAGAGTGTCGGAGAAGCGCGCGGGCTCGAGCACGGGCGGGGTGACGAGATAGAGACGGCAGCGTTGCGCGGGGTCTTGCATCAAGGATGCGCCAGGCGACGAAGATGGGAGTCTCGCAATTCACCCCCACCCCAACCCTCCCCCGTCAAGGGGGAGGGAGTATGCGCTATATCGCTTGAATTCCCCCCTCCCCCCGTGCGGGGGAGGGTCGGGGTGGGGGGTGCTGGGTGCACGGTGCCGGCCGGTTACGCCTCGCCCTTATAGATCTTGATGATCTGACCCAGCATCTCCAACGCCTTGTCGCGCGGCCGCTGGAAGGTGTTGCGGCCGATGATCGAGCCGTTGCCGCCGCCGTCGCGGATGGCGCGCGCCTCGTTCAGGATGCCGTCCATGTCCTTCGCCTCGCCGCCCGAGAAGACGACGATGCGGCGGCCGTTGAAGCAGGATTGGACGACATGGCGGTAGCGCGCCGCCGCCGAGGCGATGTCGATCTTCTGCGCCTCGTAGACCTTCTTGGCGGCGTCCAGCTCGAGATGCTCGGTCGGCGGCTTCACCTTGATGATGTGCGCGCCCAAGAGCGCCGCCATGTGCGCCGCATAGGCGCAGATATCGATTGCAGTCTCGCCCGGCTTCGAGAGGTTGCCGCCGCGCGGATAGGACCAGATGACGACGGCAAGGCCGTAGGATTTGGCTTCGGCCGCCATCTCGGCGATGTCCTGCATCATGTCGTAGGCGACATCGGAGCCGGGATAAATGGTGAAGCCGATCGCCGAGCAGCCGAGGCGAAGCGCGTCATGGACGCCGGCGGTGATCGCCTGGGAGGGCGCCTCCTTGATCCGCGAGAGGCTGTTCGCGCTGTTCACCTTGAGGATGGTCGGGATCTGCCCGGCGAAGGTGCCGGCGCCGGCTTCGAGCATGCCGAGCGGCGCCGCATAGGCGGAGAGTCCGGCCTCGATCGCGAGCTGGAAATGGTAGTGCGGATCATAGGCCGGCGGGTTGGGCGCAAAGCTCCGCGCCGGGCCGTGCTCGAAGCCCTGATCGACCGGCAGAATGACGAGGCGCCCGGTGCCGCCGAGCTTCCCCTGCAACAGGATGCGGGCGAGGTTGGCCTTCGTCCCCGGATTGTCGCTCTCGTAATTGTCGAGGATCTTCTTGACAGCTGGGGTGATGCTCATGAGGGCGTCCCTCGAACGGGTGTGATCGGAAAGGCGGCGGTATATCAGATGCGCGGGCGGGCGGCAAAGCCCGCGCCCGCGAGAAAGGCGCGGCAGGCGGCCGCGGGATCGGTCTCGTCGCAGAGGTCCAGCGCCGGCTCCAGCGCGTCACGCTCGATGACGGCGCCGATCTCGGCCGCGATCTCGTTCAGCCGAGCCGCCGCCGCGGCAGGGCCGGTGAAGCGAACCCGTCGCAAGCCAAGTCGCAGCGCCGCAAGCACGGTGCCCGCCTCCTCGCCGCAATCGAGGACGCAGGTGGTGACCACCCCCGGAAACTCCGCGGCGGCAATGTCGACGATCGCCGTGAACCAGCCCGGCCCGGCATAGCCGCCGGCGGCTTCGGCGCTCGCCAAGGTGACGCTCGTCCCCGCCGCTTCCGCGGCGGCAAGCGCCGCCCGCGCGTGCTCCAGCGAATGGATGACGACGAAGCGCTCGCGGCCCTCTCCCTCTCCCCGCAGCTCTTCTCCCTCTCCCCCACGGGGAGAGGGCCGGGGTGAGGGGGAGTCGGCCGCGAATTCGGCGGGTCCGGTGTGTTGCGGCGGCACCCCCTCACCCTTCCCTCTCCCCGCGGGGGAGAGGGTTTCCGATGCGCTGCGTCGGCGTCTCAGCCGACGCGCCCGAACGCCACCGCGGCATCGACCATGCGGTTGGAGAAGCCCCATTCATTGTCGTACCACGCCATGACGCGGCAGAGGCGCTTCTCGATGACGACGGTCTGCGTCACATCGAAGGTCGAGGAGTGCGGGTCGTGGTTGAAGTCGCTCGAGACCGTCTGGTCCCGGTTGATGCCGATGATCCCCTTGAAACGGTTCGATTTCGCCGCCTTGACCATGAGCTCGTTGATCTCGTCGGCCGAGGTCTCACGCTTCGCATCGAACTTGAAGTCGATGACGCTGACATTGGGCGTCGGCACGCGGATCGAGGTGCCGTCGAGCTTGCCCTTGAGCGCCGGCAGAACCAGCCCCACCGCCTTCGCCGCGCCCGTCGAGGTCGGGATCATCGAGAGCCCGGCGGCTCTGGCCCGGCGCAAATCCTTGTGCAAGCTGTCGACCGTATTCTGGTCGCCCGTGTAGGAATGGATCGTCGTCATGTAGCCGCGCTCGATGCCGATCCCCTCATGGAGGACGAAGGCGACGGGCGCGAGGCAATTGGTCGTGCAGGAGGCGTTCGAGATGACCTTGTGCTCGGCATTCAGCTCCTCGTGGTTGACGCCCATGACGAGGGTGAAATCGGC
>JBGPOZ010000164.1:0-11131 GCA_041488295.1 Allostellaceae bacterium | reverse complement strand
GTGAACGGGAGAGGGTTCGAAAGAGGATGCGACGCGAGCGGTTTTGCGCTGAGGCCCCTCTTCACACCTTCAGCATCGCCAGGATCTCCGGCAGGAGCGCCTTGTCGCCGACGGCGAGGATCGTGCCGTCGGCGGAGAGGCCGAGCCGGCGTCCCCGCCAATCGGTGACGGCGCCGCCGGCGTGGCGCACGATGGTGTCGAGCGCGGCGTAGTCGTGAAGCGCGAAGCCGGCGGAGACGATGGCGTCGACCCGGCCCATCGCGACGAGGCCGAAGACGTAGAATGAATCGGCGACGATCCGCGCCTTGGCGGCAGCGCCGATCGGCAGCAGGCGATCGTGGTGGACGGCGCAGAAGCCGTCATAGCCCATGATGCTGATCGTGGCTTCGCCGAGCGCGGGACAGGGTCGGGTCGCGACCGGTGCGTCGTTGAGCCGCGTGCCGTGGCCCAGGGCGCCGACCCAGCGGTCGCGCGTCACCGGCTGCTCGGCGAGGCCGAGGATGAATTCGCCGCGATGGACGAGGCTCAAGAGGAAGCCGAAGAGCGGCAGGCCTTGGATGAACTCCTTCGTCCCGTCAAGCGGATCGATGACCCACACGAACTCGGCATCGGGATTGCGCGCGGGGAACTCCTCGCCGCGGATGCCGTGCTCGGGGTAGCGCCGCTCGATCTCGGCCCGCACCGCCTCCTCGACGGCGCGGTCGACATCGGTGACCGGGGTCCCGTCGGGCTTCACCTCGATCGCAACCGCGCGGTGAAAGCGGCTGCGCAGGATCGCGCCCGCGACATCGCCGAGGTGACCCGCGAAGGCGATCAACTCGGGGGCGCATTCGTCCATCCTGCATCCTCGTTCCGCTGGACCTGTTCGGCGGAATGTACAGAATGGCGGCGCCTCATGTCCCGCCCTTCTACGCCCCCCTCGCCACCCTCATCGATCCGGCCGATCGTCCTCCTCAGCGCCGGGGCCTTCGCCTCGGCGGCGACCTTGCGCGTCGCCGATCCCCTCATCCCGCAGATCGTCGCCGAGTTCGGCGTCACGGCTGGCAGCGCGGCCATGGTCGTCGGGATGCTCTTTGCCGTGTCATACGGGCTCATCCAGATCCTGGTCGGCCCGCTCGGCGACCGCTTCGGGAAATATCGGGTCGTCGTCGTCACGACCTTCCTGTGCGCCGCGACGAATGTGGGCGCCGCGCTGGCCAACGGCCTTTTCCTGCTCGGCGCGACGCGGCTCCTCAGCGGCTGCCTTGCCGGCGCGATCATCCCCCTCGGCATCGCCTATCTCGGCGACGTCACTCCCTATGAGCGGCGCCAACCGGTCCTGGCGCGCTATCTCTCGGGCCAGATCCTCGGCGTCATCTCCGGCCAGGTCTTGGGCGGCGTCTTCGGCGACACGATCGGCTGGCGCGGCATCTTCGTCGCGCTCGGCGCCGTCTACCTCGTGATCGGCGGCCTCCTCTGGATCGAGCTGAAATCGCCGCGGGTCGACAAGCACCGTCCGCCGGGCGGCGCAACGCATGGCCTTGCGACGCGTTATCTCCTTCTGCTCCGCGACCCGCGCGTGCGGATCGTCGTCGCGGCGGTGTTCGCCGAGGGTTTCCTCTTCTTTGGCGGTTTCGTCTTCATCGGCGCCTATCTGCGCGCCACCTTCGCCTTGAGCTACGGCGCGGTCGGCGCCGTGCTCGCATGTTTCGGGTTCGGCGGTCTGCTCTATGCCGCCGCCGTCAAGCTGCTGGTGACGCGATTGGGCGAGCGCGGCCTCGTTCTCGTCGGCGGCTCGATCCTCGGCGCCGCGATGGCGCTGGTCGCAGCGGCACAAGCGGCGTGGGTCGTGGCGCCGCTCGCCGCGGCGATCGGCGGCGGCTTCTACATGCATCACAACACCTTGCAGACCCATGCAACGCAAATGGCACCGCAAGCGCGCGGCATGGCGATCTCGCTCTTCGCCTTCTGCTATTTCCTGGGTCAAGCGGCCGGCATCGCCGCCTTCGGCCGCGGCGTCGACGCCTTCGGCTACGCGCCGGGCTTCATCGCCTCCGGCGCGCTGCTGTTCGTCCTCGCCATCGTCTACAGCCGGACATTGAAGCGCTGACGCCGCAACCGAGTTCGCAGATCACTTTACCCTCCCCCCTTGCGGGGGAGGGCAGGGTGGGGGGTATCCACTGAACCTCGATGCATAGGTGAGCGCACGCTGCAAGAACCCCCACCCTAACCCTCCCCCGCAAGGGGGGAGGGGATGACGGAAGGGATCACGCCGCCTTCGCGCGCGCCTTCTGGCGCACGAGATCCGAGGCCTTCTCGCCGATCATGATGCAGGCGGCGTTGGTGTTGCCGGAGATGACCGTCGGCATGATCGAGGCGTCGGCGACGCGCAACCCCTCGATGCCGCGGATTCGCAGCTCGGGATCGACCACCGCCATCGCATCATTGCCCATCTTGCACGTCCCGGCGGGATGGAAGATCGAGCCGCCATAGCGCCGTGCGTAGTCGAGCCACTCATCGTCGGTCTTGATCGCCTCGCCCGGCAGATATTCGGAGAGGATGAAGTGATCCATCTTGGGTCCAGCGCAGATTTGCCGCCCGAGATTGAGCCCGGCGATGAGGGTCCGGCGGTCGAGCTCGGTCGAAAGATAGTTGGCATGGATCGCCGGCGGCGCCAGGGGGTCGGCGCTTTTCAAGGTGATGGTCCCTCGGCTCTCCGGGCGAAGCTGGCAGACATTGGTCGTGAAGCCCGGGAATTTGTGCAATCCCGCCGCCGGCCGGTCGGAGCTGAAGATGAGGAAATGGTACTGGATGTCGGGCGAGGCGAGCTCGGGCCGCGTCTTGGCGAAGAGCCCGACCTGCCCCGCGCTGATCGTCAGCGGCCCCTTGCGGAAGAGGACGTATTGGAGGCCGGCGCCCAATGTCCGCAGCGGGCTCGCCATGATGTCGTTGACCGTGATCGGGAAGCGGCATTTGTGGCTGATGCGGGTCTGGAAATGATCCTGGAGATTGGCGCCGACGCCGGGCAGCTCGTGGACCACCGGAATGCCGTGGCGCTGCAGCTCGTCGCGCGGGCCGATGCCGGAGAGAAGAAGCGTTTGCGGCGAGTTGATTGCGCCCGCGGCGAGGATCACCTCGCGCGTCGCGCGCAGGGTCACCGTCTCGCCGCCACGCCGCACCGCGACGCCGGTCGCTCTCCGGCCGTCGAAGAGAATCCGCTCGGCATGGGCGCGGGTCAGAACGCGCAGATTGGCGCGCTTCATCGCCGGGCGCAGGAAGGCGATGGCGGTGCTGCAGCGCCGGCCGTTGCGTGTCGTCAGCTGGAAGTAGCCGACGCCTTCCTGCGAGGGTCCGTTGAAATCGTCGTTGCGCGGGATGCCGAGCGCCGCCGCCTCGTCGATAAAGGCTTCGCAGATCGGATGCTTCTCGCCGAGATCGGAGACGCGGAGCGGACCGCCGGCGCCGTGCCGATCGTCGCCGCCGCGCGCCTGATCCTCCGATTTCTTGAAATAGGGCAGCACATCCTCGAACGACCAGCCGGGATTGCCGAGCTGGCGCCAATGGTCGAAATCCTCGGCCTGGCCGCGGATATAGACGAGGCCGTTGATGCTGGAGGAGCCGCCGAGCACCTTGCCGCGCGGCCAGAAGATGCGGCGGTCGGCGAGGTTGGGGTCGGGCTCGGTCTCGTAGCACCAATTGATGCGCGGGTCGTTGATCGTCTTGCCGTAGCCGATCGGGATGTGGATCCAGATGTTCCTGTCCTCGCCGCCGGCTTCGAGCACGACGACGCGACAGGACGGATCCTCGGAGAGGCGGTTGGCGAGAACGCAGCCGGCGGAGCCCGCGCCGATGATGATGTACTCCGCCTCGATCGCCGTGCCCGTTCCCGTCGCCATCACCCCTCCCCTGTTTTTTTCGGTCCCCGCCGCGTGGGCGGCGCGAATGATTGAACCACAAAGGCACCAAGGCACCAAGGCAGCGAGAACGCGCGAAGCGCCGATCCCCACACGGCCACGATCGAGGGCGCGGGCGACGACGGATCGCACGGCGCTGCGCGCAGAAGCAACTTGGTGCCTTGGTGTCTTGGTGTTCGATCCTTATCGCCGTTGCGGCCTCGGATCAGACCGGCGACCGGCGTGCTTGCTCAATCGTCGAGCGGCGGCATAGGCTCCGGCTCGATGACAACGATGAGGATATAGCGCGATGAAGCTCTTCGATCTCGAGGGACGCGTGGCGATCGTCACGGGCGGCAATGGCGGCATCGGTCTCGGCATGGCGCGGGGCCTGGCGCAGGCGGGCGCCGCGGTGATGATCGCCGGGCGCAACGCCGCGAAGAGCGCGGCCGCGGTGAAGGAGCTGGAGGCGCTCGGCGCCAAGGCGGCCTCGATCGCGGTCGACGTGACCGACGCCGCCGCCTGCAAGGCGATGGTCGAGGCGACGGTGAAGCGCTTCGGCCGGCTCGACATCCTCGTCAACAATGCCGGGATCAACATCCGCAAGCAGCCGGAGGAATATTCGATCGAGGAGTGGAACACGGTGCTGGCGACGAACCTCACCAGCGCCTTCGCCTCATCGCAGGCAGCATTTCACGCGATGAAGCAGGGGGGCGGTGGCAAGATCATCAATATCGGCTCGATGATGTCGATCTTCGGCGCCTCCTTCACCTCCGCCTACGCCGCGAGCAAGGGCGGCATCGTCCAGATGACGAAGGCGCTCGCGACCGCCTGGGCCAAGGACAACATCCAGGTGAACGCCATCCTGCCGGGCTGGATCGACACCGATCTGACGCGCCGCGCCCGGCAGCAGGTCGAGGGGCTGCACGAGAAGGTGCTGGCGCGGACGCCGGCCGGCCGCTGGGGAACGCCTGGGGATCACGCCGGCATCGCAATCTTCCTCGCGAGCAAGGCGTCGGATTTCGTGACGGGAACCGCGATCCCGGTCGATGGCGGGTTCTCGGTGCAGGGATAGACGCGCTCCGCGAGGCCGCGTGAGCGCCAAGGGCAAGGCTCGCCGCGACGTCGGCAGCAATCTATCCGCTTAGATCTTAGGTGTTCGCGGCATGCGGCCGGAAGGACGCGAATCCCGAAAAGCTCCGCTCCACGAGCTAAGCACTCGGGAGTGCGATTGCCGGAGCTTCGACGGCTTCCGGAAATCGAGAGCGACGCTGTCCCCGGATAGGGTAATCCACTTCCGCGCGCGTCTCGGCAGAGGAATTCCGTTGATCAAGCACTGCTTGATCAACGCGGCGGTCACAAGGGAGATGCTCAACACCGTCTCCATGGCGTGGTCGCTGCCCTCGAATGTCGCAATCAGCTCATCGTCGCCTTCTTTGCCAAACCGCAAATTCTCCAGACGTCCTCCCGGCAACATCGCAGCGCTGCCGAGATGCGTGTCGAGAGCTTGGCGCAATTCCTCATTGCTGAACACGAGGCGGCGGTACTCATTCGGCATGATCGCCTCCCCCGAGATCGAGGTTCTCGAGCTCGTGGGCGATGCGTTGAATATCCGTGGACACGAGCTCGATCGGCATTGGGTCTATACCCTGCGCGCGATGGACGAATTCGGTCCGCAGGAGATTGAAGCCGGCGCGGTGCAGCTCGGCCCGAACCTGGCGCGCGATTTCCGAACCCGGATCCGTCATCGTCAGGATGAAGCGGATCGCCGTCGATCTCGCCCTCAGATGCTTCGTTGCGATCATCTCGTCGACGAGATGGCGCGTCTCGAGCGCGGCCTTGACCTCCAGGGCGGCGGGCCTGATGGGGACGAGGACAAGGGTCGCGGCGCCGATCGCCTCGATGGTCTCCCGGCTCCGGAAGTCCGGGGTGTCGATGATAACGGGACAATGATGCTTCGAGAGCCGAGCGACGAGCGCGCTGACGCTGTCATCCGGGCCGCATTTCACCGTCAGGTCGCGGAGCGGCGTGGCGGAACCGCCGAGGACCACTGTTCCGTTCCGTTCCGGGTCCGCATCGATGAGCGCCGGCGTCTCGCGGTGCTGATGCCAGTGCATGGCGAGCTTCGCAGCGAGGGTGGTCTTCCCGCTGCCACCCTTGAACGTCGCGAGGGCTATGACCCGAGGAACTGGCAATTCCGCATCCAACAAATAGCTTCGGTCGCCCGACGCAGTATGATCGAGAACACAGAAGAAGGCGGATCAACATTACCGGACAATGATTTGAAATTCGTTAACCAAAAAACCCTTCTGCCAGTCGCCTCTCGACAGTTTTATTGCTTCATCTTCGAGCCGAATAGCGCGCTTATCTTGGTCGCGACTGTGCGGCGCGGCGCCGGCCGCTCGGCACTCACACCGCGAGCGCCATCCCGTCATGGCTGGGATCGGCGGCGCCGGTCCAATGGCCATCATCGATCTTGATGCCGTGCACCGCCGCGAAGGTATAGCTGAGATAGGAGCGGGCGATGCGGTAGCCCTCGGCCTCGAGCGGCTTCGTCACGTAGTTCGGGATGCGGTTCGAAACATCGATGATGTCGCTGGTCGCCGAGAAACGGGGCGCGGCGATCGCATCCAGGATCGGCATGGCGAAATCGACGACGTTGAGGATCGCCTGAAGGACGCCCATCGCGATCTGCGTGCCGCCCGGCGCGCCGATGACGAGATGGGGCTGGTCGCCCTTGAAGACGATCGACGGCACGATCGAGCTGAACCGGCTCTTGCCGGGCGCGATCGAGCCGGCGCGCCCGGGCCGCGGGTCGAAGACGCCCATGCAGCCATTGTACATGAAGCCGAGGCCTGGAGTGACGACGCCCGAGGGCATGCCGAGCGAATGCGTCATCGAGACGGCGTTGCCGTCCCCGTCGATCACCGAGATGTGCGTCGTGTTCTTGGATTCGCCACCGCCCAGGCGCTCGACCGTCGCCCGCTCGCCCGCCTTGATCGCCCCCGCCATGTCGCGCGCGTAGCCTTTGTCGACGAGGCGTTCGACCGGCACGTCGACGAAGGCGGGATCGCCGACGAAGCGGTCCTTGTCGCTGGTCGCGCGCTTCATCGCCTCGGCAACGATCCGGATATAGTCCGTGCTGTTGTGGCCGAGCGATGCCAGATCGAACGCCTCGAGGATGTTCAGCATCTCGAGCAGCATGACGCCGCCGCCCGGCGGGTTGTTGGTCGCGACGCGATGGCCGCGATAGACGCCCCACAAGGGATCGACCCGCGTCGTCCGGTAGTTCTTCAGATCGTCATAGCCGAGGAGCCCGCCATTCTTCGCCATGTCGGCGGCGATCTCCTCGGCGATCTCGCCCGAATAGAAGATGTCGCTGCCGTGCTCGGCGATGCGGCGCAATGTCCGCGCCATGTCCGGGTTCCGCACGCGCGCGCCCTGGTCGTGCGGCACGCCCGCCTCGTTCAGATAGATGCGCCTGCCGGCCGGCGTGTGGGCGAAGCGCTCGGGCATCTCGACGCGGCCCATGCCTTCGATCCGCGTCCAGAAGCGGTGGACATGCGGGCGCACGATGAATCCCGCCTCGGCATGCGCGATCGCGGGCTCGACGATCTCGCGCCACGGCATCGTGCCGAATTCGCTCTGCGCCTCGTGATAGGCCTTGAGACTGCCGGGCACGGTGATCGATTGATACCCGACATCGTTGACGCGGCCCTTCAGGATGAAGCCGAAACCATCGCGCGCCTCGCCCTCGATGAGATCCGCCCACATCGTCGACGTCGCGGCAGCGGGGGCGCGCCCGTGGAAATCGATGAAGGTGTGGACGCCCCTCTTCGGCAGATAGAGCTGGAGGCTGCCGAAGCCGGCGATGCCGGTCATCTGCGGATCGACGACGCCCTGCACGAGCGCGCAGGCGATCGCCGCATCGACGGCGTTGCCGCCGCGGCGGAGGACGAGCGCGCCCGCCTCGACGGCCTCGGGCTGCGGCGCGACGATCATTCCATGGGTCATAGGGGGTCTCCTCCGGCGCGAGGGCGCATCCTAACCCGGCCGCGCCGTCAGGACGAGGATGACGAAGCACGGGTATGCGGCAAGGAGGGCCCAGCCTTCGGCTCGCCCGAGCACGCCGCGCCGCGCCGCCAACAGGGTGACGAGGCCGAGCGAGGCGACCATGGCGAACCACGGCAGATGCAGGGACGGCGCGTCTTCGATCCGCAGGGGCCGGGCGAGCGCGCCGGCGCCCAGCGTCATCGTCGCATTGTAGGCGAAGGAGCCGACGACGCCGGCGACGACCGCCTCGGAGGCGCCGCGACGCGCCGCCGACCAGGCGAGGACGACCAGCTCGAAGGCGGTCGCGAAGCCGACGACGGTGAGGCCGAGAATCGTCTGCGTCGCCTCGATCTGCGTCACCTGCTGCACCGCCGCGACGAGAAGGGTGGCGCCGCCGGCCATCGCCACGACGCCGGCCACGACCATCAGAAGCGCGATGCCGACGCGGCCGCGCAAAGTCTCTGCGGCCTCCGCCAACTCATGGACCTCGCCGAGCGTCGGCGGCTTTCGCTCCGCGATCCAGATCACCGCGACATAGGCGCCGTAGAGGGCGATGAGGAGCGCGCCGGCACCGCGGCCGATCCTGCCATCCCACGCGACCCACGCCGCGATGGCGCCGAGCGGCAGGCCGAGAAGCGCGTAACGCATCACTGCGGCGCGGAACGGCAGCGGCGCCACGACGGCGCCGGTGCCGAGCGCCACCAGCGAGATCGCGACATTGGCGCCGATCACGTCGCCGATGGCGATGCCGGGCGAGTTGCCGAGCGATGCGGCAACAACCGTTGCGAGCTCCTCGGGCTCGGCGCCGGCGAGCAACAGCGCGAGCGCGAAGGCGCTGACGCCGAGCTGGGCCGACGCAGCACCGAGATTTTCGGCGAAGGTCTCGGCGCCCCACACGATCGCGCCGACGCCGATCAGGAACGCCGCGGCCCAAAGTGCGGTCAACACCGGCGCAGGGTCGCGATC
Organism: Allostellaceae bacterium; assembly: GCA_041488295.1. Taxonomy (GTDB): domain Bacteria; phylum Pseudomonadota; class Alphaproteobacteria; order ATCC43930; family CGMCC-115725; genus URHD0088. Next base: position 2,240 of record JBGPOZ010000164.1, on the reverse strand, counting down.
AATGCAGCGGTCCGGCGATCCAGCGAAAGCCGGTGAGGATTCCGTCCTCGAACCGGCACTCGACGGCGACGTCGCGCAGGATGCCGCCGCCCGGCGCCACCTTCTTCCGCACTCCGTCGACCCGTGCGATCCCGCCCGACATCTCGGCCTGCGCCTCCACGCTCGTGACCTCGATCCCGCCGCCCGGAAAAGCCTCGCGCATCACATCGGTGCAGCGATCGGCGAGTCCGGCCTCGCGAATGCCGCATCCGGCGAGGCAGCCGCCCGCGGCGAAGAGGAGCATCGCCGTCGCTGCTTCGCAAACCCTCGGCGGCGACGCAACTCCGATGAGAGGCCGGCGGGGGGCCCGTGTATGAACCCGAGAATCTCGGATTCGAAAACGCGACGCCGCCGTGCTATAGTCCATCGTTCTCACCAAGGGTGGCCAGGATGCGTGCAAAACCTCTCGCTCTCGCGGCACTTGCTGTCATTCTGACCGGCTGCACAATCGTCGAACCGGGCCCGCCGGCGGTCGTCGCCGCGGCTCCGGCCGAGAGACCTGCCGCATATTGCCGCGAATACACGACCACCGCGACGATCGACGGCAAATCGCAACAGACCGTGGGCACGGCGTGCCAGCAGCCGGACGGACGGTGGCAGATCGTGTCCGGGAACGCGCCGTCGGGCGAAGCACCGGCCGCGACCGCACCGACAATCGCCTATCCCACCTACGCTTACTATCCCAATTATTATCCCTCTCCCTACTACTACCCTTATCCTTATTACTACGGCCCTGCCGTGTCGCTCGGCTTCGGCTTCCGCTTCGGCGACCACGGCCACCGTCACCACTGACGGTGCCGACCCTCTGTCACGGCTCCGATCTGGTCTAGGATCGAGACTCAACCACTGCTCTGTCTCATTCGATCACCTCATCGGCTCGAGCGAGCAATGACGCCGGGGCTTCGAAGCCGATCGACTTGGCGGTCTTCAGGTTGAGTGCGAAGTGAAAGATTGTCGGTTGCTCGAAGGGCAATTCCGCGGGTTTTGCACCTTTGAGAATGCGATCGACGAGGGCTGCGACGCGATCGAAACTTTCATTCACATCTGGACCGTATGACATCAAACCGCCGTCGCGGACGAGGGAGTCGAACTCATAGATCGCCGGCAGTCGGTGCGCCGCCGCGAACTCGAAAACCAGCTTTCGGTTCAGAGTGGTGAGCGAGTCGCTGACCATAAGAATAGCATCCGGCATGTCGCGATTCATTGCCCCGAACGCCTGGCCGAAATCGGCGGGCTCGCGCACACCCAATGCCTGGACGGTGACGCCCAGCGCCTGGGCGGCTGCCTCCGACGCCTTGTAACGCAGCGTCATTCCGAGGTCGTCGGCATTCCACAGCATCGCCACTCGGCGCAGGCTGGGCGCAAACTCCTTGAGCAGCTCCAGCCGCTTGGGCGAGACTTCCGCCGACACGTCCGAGATACCGGTAAGGTTGCCGCCTGGCCGCGCCAAGCTGTTGACCAATCCAGTCCCGACCGGATCGCCTGCCGCGAATGCCACCACTGGAACAGCCGTCCCCTGCTTGGCGGCGAGTGCCGCTGGATAGCCGAGGGTGACGATGACATCGACATTGCTTGCGACGAGCCCGGCGAGGAGCTGCGGCAAGCGTTCTTTATGCCCCTCCGCCGCGCCGTGTTCGAATGCCAAATTTCTATCAAACGCATAGCCGCGCTGGGCGAGGCCGCGGATGAGCGGCGCCCCAAAGGGACTGTTGTCGGTGATGGGCGCTCCGGAGCCAAGCAACCCGATGCGATAGATCCTGGCTGGCGTTTGAGCGAGCGATCGCAGCGGCCACGCCGCTACCGCGCCGCCAAGAAGCGTGATGAGATCGCGGCGTTTCAAAATGTGCCCTCCTTCTGGCTGGCAGGGCTCGAGACGATAGTGGCTCAACTCACCCTAAAGGCAAGGCCGATGGGAAACACTCGCGAGGAAGTTATGGGCTGCATCAGCACATCCCCTCCGCCGTCATTCCCGCACTCGCTAAAGAAGCCCGATGACCTCGTGGACGATGCCGGGCCGCGTGAGGCCCTTCAGAGACAATTCTCCCACCGCCTCGACGACGGCGACGGATTCGACGGCGGCCGCGACGCGCTGGCTGATCAGAACCTGGCCGTCGCGGGCAGCGTCGCAGAGCCGGGCTGCCAAGTTCGTGACGGTGCCGATCGCGGTGTAGTCGACGTGCCCCTCGAACCCGATCTGGCCC
>JBGPOZ010000163.1:0-11183 GCA_041488295.1 Allostellaceae bacterium | reverse complement strand
TATCTCGCCGCGGAGCCGGGGCAACCCCCTTACGTGCGGATCGGCGACACCGTCACCGAAGGCCAAACCCTGCTCATCATCGAGGCGATGAAGGTGATGAACCAGATTCGCTCATCCAAAGCGGGGCGTCTCGCGCAGCTCCTGATCGAGGACGGCGCGCCGGTCGAGTTCGGCCAAGCTTTGGCGATCCTCGAATAGCGGCGCGTGCCAAGGGTCGCGCGCGCATGTTCGAGAAAATCCTCATCGCCAACCGTGGAGAGATCGCTCTCCGCATCCACCGCGCCTGTCGAGAGATGGGCATCAAGACAGTCGCCGTCCATTCGACCGCAGACGCCAACGCCATGCATGTGCGCCTCGCCGACGAAAGCGTCTGCATCGGCCCGCCGGCGGCGCGCGATTCCTATCTCAATATCCCGGCGATTCTGTCGGCGGCGACCATCACCGGCGCCGAAGCCATTCATCCAGGCCTGGGCTTCCTCTCCGAGAACGCGAATTTCGCGGCGATGGTGGAGGAGCACGGCTTCACCTTTATCGGCCCGACCCCCGAGCATATCCGCCTGATGGGCAACAAGGTCGCGGCCAAGAAGGCGGCGAAAGATCTGGGCATTCCGACCGTGCCCGGCTCCGCCGGCGCGGTCGCCGATCTCGACGCGGCCGCGAGCGAAGCCAAGGACATCGGCTACCCCGTGCTCGTCAAGGCGGCGGGTGGCGGCGGCGGGCGCGGCATGAGGTCGCGCGCGACGAGCACGAGCTCCGACAGCTTCTGCCCATCGCGCAAAGCGAGGCGAAGGCGTATTTCGGCAACGACGCCGTCTATCTCGAGCGTTATCTCGACCGGCCGCGCCACATCGAGATCCAGATCCTTGCCGACGGCCGAGGGAACTGCATCCATCTCGGCGAGCGCGATTGCTCGCTGCAGCGCTCGCACCAGAAGATGCTCGAGGAGGCGCCCTCGCCGGCCCTCAATGCCGAGGTGCGCAAGCGCCTCGGCCGCATCGCGACGAGCGCCATGGAAAAGCTCAGCTACCGCGGGGCCGGTACCCTCGAATTTCTGTACGAGGACGGCGAATTCTTCTTCATAGAGATGAACACGCGCCTCCAGGTCGAGCATCCGATTTCCGAAGCGATCAGCGGCGTCGACATCGTGCGCGAGCAGATCCGCATCGCCTCGGGCGCGCCGCTCTCGCTCTCCCAGGACGAGGTCAAGCTATCCGGCCACGCGATCGAGTGCCGCATCAACGCCGAGCACCCGGAGACCTTCGTCCCCTCGCCCGGCAAGATCACCGGCTATCATGTGCCGGGCGGGCTCGGCGTGCGCATCGACAGCGCGCTTTATCAGGGCTACACGGTGCCGCCCAATTACGACAGCCTCGTCTCCAAGCTGATCGTCTACGGCGCGACGCGCAACGAAGCGTTGATGCGGCTGCGCCGCGCCCTCGAGGAATACGTCATCGCCGGCATCGAGACGACGATCCCGCTCCACCAGCGCCTGTCGATGGCGCCCGACTTCATCAACGGCACCTACGACATCCATTGGCTCGAACGATTCGTCGGCCGAGAGGGTCAGAGCTGACGCCGGCCGAGGCTGCGCTATGGTGAGGCTCACCGCCGAGCTTCTGCTCCAGGCCTATGCGGCGGGCATCTTTCCGATGGCCGAATCGGCGGACGACCCCGAGCTCTTTTGGGTCAACCCGGTGCGCCGCGGCATCATCCCGCTCGACGCCTTCCACGTGCCGCGCCGATTGCAGCGCACCGTGCGCCAGGGTCCGCTCGAGATCCGCTGCAACACTGCGTTCGCGGCGGTCGTGCGCTGTTGCGCCGAACCCTCCGCCGATCGCCCGCAGACGTGGATCAACGAGGAGATCGTCGCGGTCTACACCGAGCTCTTCCGGCGCGGCGCGGCGCATACCGTCGAAACATGGCTCGAGGGCGAGCTGGTCGGCGGCCTCTACGGCGTCCAACTCGGCACCGCCTTCTTCGGCGAGAGCATGTTCAGCCGGGTGAACGACGCCAGCAAGGTGGCGCTGGTCCATCTCGTCGCGCGGCTGCGCCGCGGCGGCTTCGCGCTGCTCGACACCCAGTTCGTCACCGAGCACCTGAAGCGCTTCGGCGCGATCGAGATCTCGCGGCGCGAGTATCAGACACGTCTCGCTGAGGCGATCAGCAAGACCGCCCATTTTCCACCGCGCCTGCCCGAGGGCGACGTGCTCTCATTCCTGGAATAGTCGCCGGTGCGGCGTCAACCCTTGGCGGCGGGGGCCGTGTCGGACCAGCTCGGCCGCGGGATGGCGCGATAAGCATCGCGCAGCGCTGCCGACCAGCGCTCGCGGATCATGCGGAAATATTCGTCGTCCTCGGTGATGCGCCGCCGCAGCTCGACCCTGAACGTGTTGCGCCGGTAGACGAGGAGATCGATCGGCAACCCGACCGTCAGATTGCTGCGCAGCGTCGAATCCATCGACACCAGCGCCAGCTTGACCCCGTCATTGAGATCGGTGTCGTGGCGGGCGGCGCGATCGAGAATCGGCTTGCCGTATTTGTGCTCGCCGATCTGCAGGAACGGCGTGTCGGGCGTCGCCTCGATGAAGTTGCCGGCGGAGTAAACCTGGAAAAGCCGCATGCTCTGGCCGGCGATCTGTCCGCCGAGCAGGATCGAGACATCGAACGGCACGTTTTGCGCCTGCAAGGTCGGGCCGTCGATGTGGTAGACGCGCCGGATCGCCTCGCCGACGAGTTGCGCCGCACGGAACATCGTTGCGACATTAAGCAAGGTCAGCGTCTGCCCCTCGCTCTCGATCCCCTCCTGCAGCAGGTTGACGACCGCCTGGGCGAGGGCAAGATTGCCGGCGGTCAGCAGCACCATGACGCGCTCGCCTGCGACCTCGACGACATGCATTTTCGAGAAGGTCGAGATGTTGTCGACGCCGGCATTGGTTCGCGTATCGGAGAGCAGGACGAGACCGTCCTTGAGGTCGAGCCCGACGCAATAGGTCAAACGCCTGCTCCCCTTCGCCGCGCTGTCGTCATTGCTCGGCTGCCTCGCCGACCCTGACGCTCACCGTCAGCGCTTCGGCGGCATCGCCGCGGCGAACGCCGCGCACCGGCGCCGCCGACCAGTAGTCGAGCCCGACGCTGGTGCGGATATAGGCTTCATTCGGGCTCACTCCGTTCGCCGCATCGAAGCCGACCCAGCCGAGATCGGCGATGAAGGCCTCGGCCCAGGCGTGGCTTGCTTGATACTCGCGGCCATTCTCGCCTGTCCAGAGATAACCGCCGACGTAGCGCGCGGGGACGCCGAGCGAGCGCGCTGCGGCGATGAAGAGATGGGCGTGGTCCTGGCAGACGCCGGCTCCGTTCGCCAAAGCTTCGGCAGCCGTGGTCTTGGCGTCGGTGACGCCGGTCCGATAGTCGACCTTGGCGCGCACCGCCGTCATGACCGCGAGCAGTTGGTCGCGCGGTGAGCCGCCGGCGGCCGCCGCGTGCGCCAATTGATCGATCGCCGGGTGCGGCGCGGTGAGCGCCGTCGCACGCTGAAAGAAGGGCGGCGGCAAGGGCTCGGGAACGCCGCGCACCAGACCATCCGTGTTCCAGGTCTCGACCTCGCCTTCGACGAGGATCGCGGCGCTTTGGTGCAGCCGGTTGATGGCATGGGTGTGTGTCAGATTGCCGAAACCGTCGGTGAAGCTCGGCAGCGGCCGTCGCGTCTCGCTCTGGACGCGCCAGCGCAGCACCGTCAGCCCGTCATGGGGGCGCGGCGTCAGGCGCAGAGTCTGGATCGCGTAGGGGATGGGATGAGCGTAGCGATACGCCGTCTCATGCCGCACGGTCAGTCGCATTGAGTTGCCGTCGCGTCAGGTGAGGTAGCAGCGGGAGATTTCGTCTCCCAGAACGAGCGAGCGATCAATGAACTCGGTAAGAAATTCATGCAAGCCCGTCTGGAAGATGCCCTTGGTGCGCCCGTAGCGCAGCTGGGCGTGCATCTCGCCGGCAAGTCGGTGACATTCGCTGCGCTTTCCGCCATAAGCCTCCGCGATGAGTTCGAGACAACGGGTGATTTCGTCATAACAGCTGCGCAGCGAGCGCGGCATTTCCGGGCGCAGGATGAGAAGCTCGGCGACGAGCCACGGCTGCAAGCGTTCATGATAGACCCAATGATAGGCGCGCAGCGCCGAGACCGAGCGCAGGATCGCCTGCCATTGCGAATAGTCGAGCGCACCCCCCACCCCCTCTCCCTGCGGTAACAGCAGGTGGTATTTGACGTCGAGGATGCGCGCCGTGTTGTCGGCGCGCTCGATGAAGGTGCCGAGCCGCGTGAAGTGGAAGGCGTCGTTGCGCAGCATCGTGCTGGCATAGGCGCCGTTGAACAGTTGCGAGCGCTCCCTCACCCATTCGAGGAACCCGGCGACGCGCTCGCCGGTGCCGGCCTCGGCGGCAAGCCCGCGGGCGCGCAACCAGGTCTCGTTGAGCGCGTCCCACATATCCGTGGTAAGCGCCGTGCGCACCGCCCGCGCATTGCGCCGCGCCGTCTCGATGGAGCAGAGAATGCTCGAGGAATTGTCGGGATCGCGCACCAGATAGTCGACCGCCGCGGGACCTGCCGCCTCGCCGTATTTCGCGAAAAAACCCTCCTCGCATCCGGCGGCGATGATCGTCGACCGCCACTCATTGCCGGCGCTGCCGAGCGAATGCGCCATGCTCGCCATGCGATGCCCGACGAGAACGAGGCGCGCGACGTTCTCGGCGCGTTCGATGTAGCGCGCAAGCCAGAAGAGATTGTCGGCGGTGCGGCTCAGCATCGGCGTCAGGCCTCGAGAACCCAGGTGTCCTTGGTGCCGCCGCCCTGGCTCGAATTGACGACGAGCGAACTCTGGCGGAGGGCGACGCGAGTCAGACCGCCGGGAACGATGCGGATTTCCTTGCCGGCCAGAACGAAGGGCCTGAGATCGACATGGCGCGGCGCGATGCCGCTCTCGACGAAGGTCGGGCAGGTCGAAAGCGCCAGGGTCGGCTGCGCGATGTAGTCGCCTGGCCGCGCCTTCAGCTTCGCCGCGAAAGCCTCGCGCTCGGCGCGGCTTGCATGCGGCCCGATCAGCATGCCGTAACCGCCCGAGCCGCGCGCTTCCTTGACGACCAGCTCGTGAAGATGCGTCAGGACATAGTCGAGCTCGGCCGCCTCCGAGCAGCGGTGCGTCGGGACGTTCTTGAGGATCGGTTCCTCGCCGAGATAAAAGCGGATCATCTCCGGCACGTAGGGGTAAACCGCCTTGTCGTCCGCGATCCCGGCACCGATCGCGTTCGCCAAGGTGACGTTGCCCGAGCGGTAAGCGTTGAAGAGGCCGGGCGTGCCGATCAACGAACCGGGCTCGAAGGTCAGCGGATCGACGAAGGCGTCGTCGATGCGGCGATAGATGACATCGACGCGCTTCGGCCCTTCGGTCGTGCGCATGTAGACGATGTTGTCCTCGACCACGAGATCAGGTCCTTCGACGAGCTCGACCCCCATCTCGTCGGCGAGGAAGGAGTGCTCGTAATAGGCGCTGTTGTAGGAGCCCGGCGTCAGCAACACGATGACGGGCTCGCCCTCGCAATTGGCCGGTGCCACCGAGCGCAGCGTCTCGCGCAGCTCCTCGGGATAGTGCGAGACCGGCGCGATGCGGTGGCGCGAGCAAAGATCGGGGAAGAGGCGCAGCATCGCCTCGCGATTCTCGAGCATGTAGGAGACGCCGGACGGCGTCCGGCAATTGTCCTCGAGAACGTAGAAATCATCGGGCCCGACGCGGACGAGGTCGATGCCGGCGACATGGGTGTAGACGCCTTGCGGGGTATCGAAACCCTGCATCTCGGCACGGAAACCTTCATTGTGCAGGATGAGCTCCTGCGGCACGGTGCCGGCCCGGAGGATCTCGCCGGCGTGGTAGACGTCCCGAATGAAGGCGTTGAGGGCATGGACGCGCTGCGTCAGCCCCGCCGTGAGCCGCCGCCATTCCGCCGCCTGGAGGATGCGCGGGATGATATCGAAGGGGATGAGCCGCTCCGGATCGCCGCCCTCGCTATAGACGGCGAAGGTTATGCCGATGCGGCGGAACAACAGCTCCGCCTCGCGCCGCTGCAAGCCCAGGCTCTCGGACGGCGTCTCGGCGAGCCAGCGCATGACGAGGTCGTAATGCGGCAAGCGATGCTCGGCGCCGCCCGTCTCGTCGAAGGCGCCGCCATCGCCCGCCCCGTTTGGCAGAGTCCCTCCCATGAACGTCTCCCCGGCGGAGCGATTGCGTTCCGCCTTGGCGATCATCGGCGACCGATGCAAATCCCACGCCAATTTGACCACATCGCGCGGGATTTCGGGAGGCCAATCGACGCGCTCGGACGATCGGCGTGAAATCTCGCCGTCGTTCCGTCGTGCTGCTTAGAAAATAAGCAGAGCGGCGATCGGCGACGCGCGTCAGTTTTTGGCGGGTAGACCGTCCTCGCGGCAATCGAGAACGGTGACGTCGTAGACCGGATCCTCGAGCGCCGACAGCGCCGGGCTCGATTTGAACATCCAGCCGCTGAAGATGCGCGTGACGGTGACGGTGCTGGCACCCGGCTTCACATCGTCGATCTCGAGAAAGACGGAGGTCTCGGGCGGTTCTTCGGGCGGCCGTTTGATGCAGGCTCGCGCGGTGATGAGGAGACCGCCGAACCGGACGCTCCGGTCGAGCGGCGCCTCGATCGTCGAGATGCGCGCCGTCGTCTTGTCGAGCCCTTGCAGGACCGCCACCATCGCCGCGCGTGCCGGCGCCGCGGTGGCGACGATCAGCGCGGCCATCGAACCGAGGGACCAGCGAGCGAACGACACGTCAACCCTTTTTATACGGGTTCACAAGACCACCGATCAGCGCCGCGACGACTTGGCGGAATTGCGCCTCATCGCAGCCCATGAGCACCGCGTCCTCGAGCGCCTCCTGCGCCATCTCGCGCAGCTCGCCGAGATTCTCGGTCAGCACCTTGATCTTGTCGTGACAGGAGAGCGGCTCGCCCTCCGGCGTCCGCCAAACCGTGCCCGCCAGTACATCCTTCTCGTTCATGCTGCTCCCGCCGGGATGATCGCGGCAAAGGGCAAACGCGCGGCAGGGACAGGCGTGCCGTTTTTTGCGCGGCGCAGCTCAACCACCCTGGGGGGCGGTACCTGGCAGCGGGGCCAGGGTCGGCGCGGCACCGGCGGGCGGCGCCGCACCCTGCCCGCCGTCCTTTTTCTGCTGGCCGCCCTGGCTGAAGATGAGTTGCCCGATGATGTCCTCGAGACTTATCGGCGCATTGGTGATCATGATCTGGCCGCCCGGCTTGATCATGTCGTCGCTGCCGCCCGGCACCAGCGCGACGAACTTGTCGCCGAGAAGCCCGCTGGAGAGAATCGAGGCTTGCGTATCGACCGGCAGCTTGACCGAGGGATCGATGTTCACCTTGATGATCGCCTCGTAAGTCTGCGGATCGAGCGTCTCCGACGTGATGCTGCCGACTTTGATGCCGCTGATGCGCACGTCGCCGCCTTCGCGGATGCCGTCGACCTTGGAGAATTTCGCCGTGAATTGATAGCCGCTGATCGCATGCACCTGCGCCGTGCTGTAGGCAAAGACGAGGAACAACGCGGCGATGACAAGCACGACGGCGCCCATCACAGTCTCGATGACGTTACGGCTCATGCGCGGCGCTTCCCTTTCTCGCGTCGATTCTCTGCTCTCTTACTCAGGACGCCAAGGTTCGTAGTCGCCGGTCGAGCGCGCCCGCGGGCCGCCGCGCAGAACGGAGCCGGCCGGCCGGTAGGCGAGCGGCGTGCCGCTGAGATTCGGCACATGCTCCTTTTGCCACGGAAACTGGCGAGCCTCGCCGGCACGCGGCGGCTCCAACACCGTGTGATGCAACCACCCATGCCATTCCGGCGGCACGCGCGAGGCTTCGACCTCTCCATTATAGAGGACCCAGCGACGCTCGCGGCTTGCCATGCCGCCACCTTTGACGAGGGCGCGCCGGTGTTTCTCGCGGTAATAGCGGTTGCCGAATTGGTCGCTGCCGACCAGCTCGCCCTTCAGCCACGTATAAAGTCGCGTCCCGATGCTCATTCTCGCCAGCCGACCTCTCGGTTCAGGCGGGCCGCCGCGCGACCCGCCGCCCTTGGCGTCCGGCGCGGACTATTGCACCGGCCACGGTCTCCGTCCAGTCCCCGAGGCGCTTGAAATCGCGGGCGCTGCAGGGAGCCTTCCTTTCGCGCTGGCCGATGATAGAGTCGGCCGAGGTCCCGCGGAGACTTTGCCATGTCGAGCCTGTTGGAGAGACGCGTCCTCGATGCGATCGAGCCCGATGAACTCTACCGCCTTGCCGCCGAGCTCGTCCGCCGCCCGAGCGTCAGCGGCGAGGAGAAGAGGGTTGCGGAGTTCATCGCCAATCACCTCAGCGACCACGGCTTCGCCGTCGCCCTGACCGAGATCGAGAGCGGGCGCCCGAATGTCGTCACGAGCTGGGGGGCGGATGATGGTCCCGTGCTGCTTTTGACCGGGCATACGGACACGGTTCCCGTCGGTGCGGGCTGGACGCACGACCCGTTCGGCGGCGAGATCGTCGACGGCCGGCTTTACGGCCGCGGGTCCTGCGACATGAAGGCAGGTCTAGCCGGAATGATGATGGCCTTGATCGCGGCAAAGCGGCACCTGCCGAAGCCGCGCGGCCGCGTCGTCTTTGCCGGCTGCATCGACGAGGAAGAAGGCGGCAAGGGGACGCAAGCAGCGATCCGGGCCGGGCTCAAGGCCGATTGGGCCGTCATCGGCGAGCCGACCGATCTGCAACCGATCAACGCCGCCAAAGGGAATTGCTACTTCGAGGTCAAGGTCGCCGGCACCGCGGCGCATGCCGGCTCGCCCGAGCGCGGGGTCAATGCGATCTACGGCGCGGCCGAAGCCATTCGCGCGGTCGCAGCGCATCACGAGGAGCTGCGCCGTCGCCGCCACCCCTTGCTCGGCAGCCCGAGCGTCAGCGTCGGCAGAATCGCGGGCGGTTTGACGACCTCTGCCGTCCCCGATCAGTGCAGCTTCACGGTCGACCGGCGCCTGCTGCCGGACGAGACGGGAACATCGGCGCTCGCCGAATTCGCGGGCCGCCTGCACCGTGATCCGCCGCGGCCTGAGGGCGTCCGCATCGAAGAGCGCCTTCTCATGGAGATGCCGGCGATGGAAACGCCGGAGCATCACCCGCTCATCGCCGCGCTCAAAGCCGCAGCCCGCGACGCCGGCGGCCCGGATATCGCCGTCGGCGGCTGGAGCGCCGCGTGCGATGGCGGGTTCCTGCGGCGCGACGCGGGCATGCCGGTCGTGCTGTTCGGGCCGGGCAGCATCGTCAATCAGGCGCACCGGCCCGACGAGTTCGTGCCGCTGGGCGAGATGCTGATCGCGGCGCGCACCTATGCGCTGCTGACGGCGCGGGTGCTGGGCGGCGGGGGCGAATGAGAGACGGGGAGTTCCGACATGGCGGCTTTTGAGAAAAGCGAATTCATCGCGCGCATCGCGACGACGAAAGAACGCATGGCGAAGCGCGGCATCGACACGCTGCTCGCCGTCGACCCGGCCAACATGAATTACCTGACGGGGTACGATGGCTGGTCCTTCTATACGCCGCAGGTCGTCATCGTGGCTGCGGAGCTGGCGGAGCCGATCTGCATCACGCGCGGCATGGACGCGAACGGCGCGAAGCTGACGACGTTTCTCGACCACGCCAACATCCTCGGCTACCCGGACCATTACGTGCAATCGACCGAGCGGCATCCGATGGACTACATCGCCGATGTCATGCTCCAGCGCCGGCTCGACCGCGGCACCGTCGCGCTCGAGATGGACGCATATTACTTCTCGCCGGCGGGCTACGAGGCCTTGAAGCGGCACCTGCCGAACGCCCGCTTCGTCGATTCCGCCCAGCTCGTGAACTGGGTGCGCTCGATCAAATCGCCGCGCGAGATCGCCTATATGAACGAGGCGGCGCGCATCATGGAAAAGACGATGCGCGTCGCCATCGACACGATCCGCCCGGGGGTGCGTCAATGCGATGCCGCCGCGGCGATCTATGCGGCACATATTTCGGGAACGCCGGAATTCGGCGGCGACTACACCTCGTTCGTGCCGATGCTGCCGACCGGAATCGGCACCTCGACGCCGCATCTCACCTGGACCGATCGGCCCTTCGTCGCCGGAGAGGCGACCATCATGGAGTTGGCGGCGAGCCGGCTGCATTACCACTGCCCGATGGCGCGCACGGTTTTTCTCGGCAAGCCGCCGCAGAAGATGACCGAGACCGCGAAGATCGTCGTCGAGGGCACGAACGCCGCGCTCGCGGCGGCCAAGCCAGGCGCCACATGCGAGGCGGTCGAGGCAGCCTGGCGCCAGGTGATCGCCCGGCACGGCATCGTCAAGGAATCGCGCATCGGCTACTCGGTCGGGCTCAATTATCCGCCCGATTGGGGCGAGCACACGATGAGCCTGCGGCCGGGCGACCGGACCGAGCTTCGCCCCAACATGACGCTACACGTCATCCCCGGCATCTGGATGGATGATTGGGGGATCGAGATCAGCGAATGCATCCACGTGACGCAGACGGGCGCGCGCCCGTTCGCGAATGTCCCGCGGCAGCTCTTCATATCCGAATGAACCGCATGCGCGTACCGACCGGCCCGAGGGAACGGTCGGCGCACGCATGACCCTCGAGGAGGTTTGCTGGATGCGCTGAGTGGTGCACTGCGGCCACATCTTGTGCCGACCTCAGTCGGCTACCACGAAATCTGGTTGCATCGTGCCAATTTTGTGGCAGAGTGATGAACCAGTGATGCTGGCGAGTTCGGCGGGGAGAAGGAATTTCGCCAATAAACCCCGGCCCTATGCCAGTTTCCCTGAGGCCCCGGAAGTCTTCACAAAGATTCCTGGGTAAGCTGTCTAGTTATATGGCTAGACACTGAGGTGTTGTTACTGAATAAACGGCCATGAGTTTTGGAACGGTCGGCGATCGATCGTCGCGATTGCCTGCGTGCACTGGAAGTCCTCTAAGGTCTCTGCAAAGAATTTTTATCTAGACTGAAAAATGTCGTTGCCATTAACCATTATTTCCTACATCTTGTTAGTCGAACCGCGCGACACCCTATAGCTTGAATCGTCCCGCGGAAGATCGAACAC
>JBGPOZ010000162.1:0-11195 GCA_041488295.1 Allostellaceae bacterium | reverse complement strand
GCGCGCAGATTGGCTTCAGACAGATTGACGCCGTCGAGCGTCGCGCCTTCGAGCACGGCCTCGCTCAGATCGACATTCGAGAGATCGGCCATGACCAGGAGCGCCTGGTCGAGGCGGGCGCCCGTGAGGTTCGCGCCCTTCAGGTTGGCGCCGCTGAGATTGACGTTCCTGAGATCGACATGGTTGAGGTCGGCGCCGGCGAGCTCGGCCCTCGCGCCTTCTCGCCCGTCGGTCTCCATCCATTTGTAGTGCGATTTGAGGGCGGTGCTCAACTCGTCGGGCAGATCGTCGCTGGAGCGGACGATTTTGGCGCCTTGCAGATTGGCATTGCGCAGATCGACGCCGTCGAGCACCGCGCCTTCGAGATCGGCGTCCTCGAAGTCGGCGCCGTCGACATCGGCATGGGACAGATTGACATGGCGCAGATTGGCGCCCTTCAGCTTCGCGCCGCGCAGATTGACGCGCCGCATGTTCGACATCGACAGATTGCTGCCCTCGAGGATGGCGCCCTCAAGATTGGCGCCGATGAAACGGACATTGCTGCAATCGGCGTCGCGTAAATTGGCGCCGGTCAGAATGGCGCCCGCGGCATTGGCCCTGGAGAGGATTGCCTTCTCCAAATCGGCGTTGCCGAGGTCGACCGCATCGAAGCCGATCGTGCCGTTCTCTTGCGAGGTCATGAGAGACCCGCCGCGCAGATCGGCGCCGCGCAGCCGCGCACCGGTCAGCTTGGCGTTGCGCAGGCATGCGCCGCGCAAATCGGCGCGGGTCAAATCCGCATTTGTGAGGTCGGATCGGTCGAGGTTGACGGCAAAGAGATCAGCTTCGCATAGCGTCGCGCCGCTGAGGATGGCGCGCGACATATTGGCGCCAGACAACTTCGCCGAATGCATCTGCGCGTCGCGCAGATCGCAGCCGTGGAGATCCGCCAGCGACAGATTGAGGCGGGCGCCGCCTGATTTCTTCAGAAACCAGTTCTTGTGCTTCTCCAGCATCGACTGGAGCACATCCGGCATCATCGCTGTGATATCCCCGTACGCGCGGCGTCTTCCTTGTCTAGCTCAGTCCGCCGTCTGCCAACAAAGCATCAATGCGGTGAAGGTTCGGTAAATTTTGTCGCAGACGCCGCATCGGCCGTGACAAGCTCGCGCAGAAATAGCTATGAATCCGTGCAAGATGGCGTTGGGGATGAGCATGGTCGATCGCAGACAGGTATTGCGGGGCACGTTGGCTCTTGGAGCCGGGTTGGTTCTTCCGGACACGGCCGGTGCTGCGCCGTTGCCGCTTGCCGCCGGCCTGCCCTCCGGTCTCGGCAGCGAAGCAGAACTCGATGCGCTCCCGGGCAAAAAACCGCTCATCAAACTGTCCTATCGACCGCCCAATTACGAGACGCCGATCTCCTATTTCAGCGCAGTGGAAACGCCGAACGATGCCTTTTTCGTTCGCTATCATCTCGCCGACATTCCCAACGTCGATGCGGCGACGTGGCGGCTGCAGATCGGCGGTGACGCCGCGTCGTCGCCTTTCGAGCTCGGTCTCGAGGAACTTCGCCGCTTCGAGCCCGTCGAGATCACCGCCGTCCTGCAATGCTCGGGCAATCGGCGCGGCCTCTCGCAGCCGCATGTGCCGGGGGTCGAGTGGGGGTATGGGGCTATGGGCAACGCGAGATGGAAGGGCGCCCGGCTCAAGGACATCCTCGCCAAAGCGGGCGTCAAGAAAGAGGCGCTTGAGGTCGTCGTCAATGGTTCGGATGGTCCGGTGCTCGACAAGACGCCGGACTTCGTCAAGAGTCTGCCGATCTGGAAAGCGCTCGACGAGAACACGCTGGTTGCATACGAGATGAACGGCACGCCGTTGCCGCATTGGAACGGCTTCCCCGCCCGCCTCGTCGTACCCGGCTGGACCGGCACCTATTGGATGAAGCACCTGATTTCGGTCAATGTCGTCGCCAAGCCGTTCGATGGGTTCTGGATGAAGAGCGCCTATCGCATTCCCAAGGGCAAGTTTCCGGTGGTCGACCGCTTCCTGTCGCAGGAAACCGAAGCCAATACGCCGATCACCGAGATGGTGGTCAATTCGCTGATCACCAGCCCGACCGACGGGCAACGTCTCGACCACGGCCGGAGCATGACGGTGCGGGGCATCGCTTGGGATGGCGGTTACGGCATCGAAACAGTTGCGATCTCCGCGGATGGCGGCATGAGCTGGGTCAAGGCGATGCTTGGCCCGGATTCCGGCCGTTTCTCATTCCGGCCCTGGAGCCACCGACTGTCCTTTTCGGCGCTGGGCAAGCACACGGTCCTCGCGCGCGCCAGCAATCGGATCGGTGAGACCCAGGTAAGCGAGCTCATCTTCAATCCCGCCGGCTACCACAACAATGTGATCTCGCGCGTCGGCGTGGTCGTGGGGTGAGGAGACTGCGATGAAGATCCTATCTGTGGCTGCGGCAATCATCGTTGCACTCCTCACCCCGGTTGGGGCGCGGGCCGAGGAGAAGCCGATCATCTTGAAGGACACCCCAGGCCGCGCGGTGGTCGAGACCAATTGCGGCAGTTGCCACAGCCTCGACTATATCGCGATGAACTCGCCCTTCCTTGACGCTAAACAATGGGAGGCCGAGGTCGCAAAGATGATCGGCGCTTTCGGTGCACCGGTCGAGGCGGGGGACGGCAAAGCGATCGCCGAATATCTGGCGAAGAACTACGCGAAGTAGGAACGGCCGGCGCCGCGTATCATTCTAATGCCGGAAGGTGTGGATCACCTGAATGAGCGCCGGGCCGATGAGAACGATGAACAGGGTCGGGAGGATGAAGAGAATCATCGGCACCGTGAGCGTCGCCGGCAGGCGGCCCGCCTTTTCCTCGGCTCTCATCATCCGCTGGTCGCGGAACTCGGCGGCGAGGACGCGCAACGACTGCGCCAGCGGCGTGCCGTAACGTTCGGTCTGCATCAGCGTATTGACGACGCCGCGGATGGTCGGCAAATCGACGCGCCGCGTCAGGTTGCGCAGCGCCTCGGTACGGTTCGGCAGAAAGCCGAGCTCGATGGCGGCGAGGCCGAATTCGTCGGCAAGCTCAGGCGCGGCCCCGCCCATCTCGCGTGCGACGCGCGTCATCGCGCCGTCGAGGCTCAGCCCCGCCTCGGCACAAATCACCAGCAAATCGAGCGCGTCGGGCAGAGCCTTCGTCAGTTTGCGGTAGCGCCTCTTGATCATTCGCTTGAGACCGAGCACCGGACCGTAGGCTCCGAGCGCCAATCCCAAGCCTGCACCCATCAGCTGGTGGAGCATCGTGGCTTTCGCGCCGACGATACCTTGCGTGAGAAGCCAACCACCGACCGCGCAGATGAGCGGCAGAACAAGGCGGATGCTGATGAAGACGACCAACGCATCGCGCGAGCGCATTCCGGCCTGGGCCAGCTGATCGGCAGCCTTGCGGGAATCCTCGCTCCGGGTCAGCCTCAGCCGTTCGACCATGCTGCGCAACAAGCCGACACGCGCTTGCCGCGAGCGGCGCGGCGCCGCAATCAGACCGGCGCGGAGCTGGGCGCGGCGCCGGGCATGCGATTTGACCCGCGCCGTCATCGGGTCGGATGGGGTGAGGGCGCGAGCGAGCGCGATCAGTGTCAGAAACGCGCCGAAGCCGCTGGCGAGCGATATTGCGGTCTCGGTGCTGAGGCCGAAGGGAAGAAAGCTGGCTGGGTTCATCGCGCGCCCCTCAAATCTCGAAACGGACCATCTTGGCGATGACCGCAATGCCGATCGTCATGCTGGTGAGTCCGGCCGCGAGCAGGATGTTGCCGGCATGGGTCGTGATCAGCGTCATGATATAGCCGCTGTTCACGACAAACATCAGGGCGAACATGATGAATGGGAGGGAGCCGATGATCATGGCGCTTGCCCGCGCTTCCGCCGACATCGCCTTGATCTTCAACCTCATCTGTCGGCGCCGCCGCAGCATCTGATCGAGAT
This sequence comes from Allostellaceae bacterium, assembly GCA_041488295.1. Classification (GTDB taxonomy): domain Bacteria; phylum Pseudomonadota; class Alphaproteobacteria; order ATCC43930; family CGMCC-115725; genus URHD0088. The sequence goes on along the minus strand of JBGPOZ010000162.1, from coordinate 7,225 downwards.
TTTCGAGCGTCTCGGCGAGATTGCCGCCGGTTTCCCGCTGCACCACCATCGTGACGACGAGGAAGTTGAACTCCGGCGTGCTGATCCGCCGTGCCGCTTCCCACAGCGCTGCTTCGATCGGTTGCCCGAGCTTGATCTGGTCACTGATGCGGCGGAACTCTTCGCCAACCGGATCGCCGATCTCGCGCCCGACGACCTGGAAGCTTTCGGTGATCGGCAGACCAGAACGCAGTCCGCGGACCATGAGGCCGATCGCCTCGGGAAACAACCCCTCGAAGCGCTTCGTCCGACGCGCGATCACCCTGCCCACGAAGAGATGCGGTAGCCACAGCCCTTGAACGAGCCCGAGCAGGACCGCAGTGATCGGTGAGCGACCAAGCAGGGTCATGCCGAAGATGGCGACGACGATCATCGTGATGGCGCAGGCGACGGCGTAGCCGCCCAAGCCCCAGGAACGGCCGGTGCGGATCAAACGCTGGCGCAGCACGTCCGGGCGTGGCAGCATGCGGCGAATCACGACATCGAGACCGCCTTCCGCCGCCCGGCGAAGGTTTAGTGCGGCAGCCGGCGCTTCGCCGCGCCCGCGGGTGGAGAGGCGATCAGCGCGCTTCTTGAGGCGTTCGCCGCCGCTGTCGGTGAAGGCAAAAACGAGACATGCGAGCACGATGACCGGAGCAAGGCCGATCACGAGCAACAAGGGGCCGCCTGAAAGTGCGTCCATGGCTCAGCCGATCGCCTCGAGCAGCGCGCGGTCGAGGCCGAAATACTCCGCGCGGGGTGTGAAATGTGGCCGCAAACCGGTCGGGATGAAGGTGCCGGAGAGCTTGCCGTCCGCCTGTTCGCCCTCGAACTTGTAGTTGAAGAGGTCCTGGGTGGTGATGACGTCGCCTTCCATGCCGACGATCTCCATGACGTGAGTGACGCGACGGACTCCGTCGCGCATGCGGCTGACCTGCACGATCATCTGCACCGCGGCGGCGATCTGCGTGCGCACGGCGCGGCTCGGCAAATTGACGCCGGCCATGCCGATCATGTTTTCGAGCCGCGTCAGCGCCTCACGCGGGCGGTTCGCGTGAATCGTGCCAAGCGAACCGTCATGGCCGGTGTTCATCGCTTGAAGCATGTCGAGAGCCTCGGACCCGCGGATTTCACCGACGATGATGCGATCCGGGCGCATGCGGAGCGCGTTCTTGAGAAGATCGCGCATCGTGATTTCGCCCTTGCCTTCGAGGTTCGCGGGGCGTGTTTCGAGTCGCACGACATGCGGTTGCTGGAGTTGGAGCTCCGCGGCGTCCTCGATCGTGACGATGCGCTCATCCTGGTCGATCATCTGCGAGAGAGCGTTCAGCAAGGTCGTCTTGCCCGAGCCCGTGCCGCCCGAGATGAGGATGTTGAGGCGGCAGCGCGAGGCGATCTTCAGCACGGTCGCCATGGCCGGCGAGATGTTGCTGTTCCGCGACATGATGTCGAGGGTGATCGATTTCTTGGAAAATTTGCGGATCGAGATCGACGGACCGTCGATGGCGAGCGGCGGAATGATGATGTTGACGCGACTGCCATCGGCAAGACGCGCGTCGACGAGCGGCGTCGATTCATCGATCCGGCGCCCGACCAGAGTGACGATCCGCGTCGCGATCGACATCACATGCGCATTGTCGCGGAACGTCACGTCGGTCAGCTCGAGCTTGCCGCGCCGCTCGATATAGACCTGCTTCGGCCCGTTGACCATGATGTCGTTGATCGTCTCGTCGCCGAGCAGAGGCTCCATCGGGCCCAGCCCGAGCATGTCGTTGAGGAGCAGCGCCACAAGCTCGCGCTGCTCGACCTGATTCAATTGGATCTTCTGCTCGACGAGGATCTCCGAGACGACGCCGGAGAGCTGCAGCGACAGCTCGGTTCGGCCGAGCTTCGCTGCGACCTCGCTGTCGATCCGCTCCATGATGAGTGGGTAGATGCGCGGGATCGCATCATCGATGCTGGCGCGCCGAGCCACCGTCGCCGGCTTGTCCGCGCCTGCGCGGGTCTCGCGCTTGCCATCGCCCGCCGTATCGGCGTTGGGCTCGGTCGATTCCGGTGGGAAAGCCTTCGTTGCCTCCGGTCCGGGCGCCGCCGGTGTCGCGGACGGTGCGACGGCCGGACGCGCAGCATCCTGCGCCGGCTGGCGTGCCGGCAGGACAGTGAGATGCGGTGCTTGACGCGCGCCGATCGGGGTCGGCGGCGTCTGCAGGGCATCTTCTCTGCCGCGCCGTCCGAACATGCTTATCCGAGCCAGCGTTTGATGAGGGAGCGAGGCGGCTCTTTCGTGGTGCCGGCCATGAGCGTCGTGAGGCGGCGTATTTCAACCGCTGCCTTGCCGGACTTCGCCGCCGCGGGCAGCGGTTTTGCGTGCTGCGCCATCGCAGCCGCCGCCTTGGCATCGTGCGGAACGATACCATCGACCTTGCGCCCAATGCCCTTCTCGAATTCGGCCCGTGCGATCTCGCCCCGCGCCACGGCCCCGGCGCGATTGACGAAGACGAGCGGCTTGGTGCCCGGCTGCAGCAGCTCGACGAGAGCACCAATGCGTTGCGTGTCGCGCATCGCGGCGAGCGAGAAATCCGTGACGATGGCGATCTTGTCGGCGCGGGCAAGGAGTCGCCGCGACATCCCGTCGAGGCCTCGCGGCACGTCGGCGATGATATAGTCGAAGCCGTCGGCTAGGGCGGCAATCAGCGGGTCAACGGCACTCGGGTCGAGCCTTGGCTGATCGTCGAGCGGCTCTTCGGCCGCAAGGACCCGCAAGCGCTCGCTCGTCCCGTTCATCGCCCCTGCGATGAGCAGGCTGTCGATGCGCTCAGGATGCTCGAGCGCCTCGCGCAAGCCTCTTCCCGGCTCGAGCTCGAGCCCGAGTGCGAGGTTGCCGAATTGCAAATCGAGATCGACAAGCGCGACGCGCGAGCCCCGCTCTTCGCTAAGACACCAGGCGATGCCGGTGGCGAGGGTGCTGGTCCCGACACCGCCACGTGCGCCGATCATGGCGAAGAGGCGGGCCGATTTCGTCGCCGCAGCGGTGGCGGAATCCTTGCGCTCGGCAGGGCGAATTGCGTGGATCAACGCCTCTCGCAACGTTGCCTCGGCAAGCGGTTTCACGAGGTAGTCGGCAATGCCGATCGCGAGCAAGCGGCGATAGAGCGCGACGTCGTTCGCCGTGCCGATCGTCAAGACTTTTATGTCCGGTGGACAGTGCTCGGCCAGCCTGTCGAGCGCCCCGAACGGATCGGTGCTGTCGCCGAGATCGACAAGGAGGATGCTCGGCGGCGTCGCCGGGTCGATCGCACCGGCGGCCGCGTCGATTCCACCCTCGAATATCTTCGCGCCATGCCATCCGATTTCCGTGACGAGGCGGCTGACGGTGTCCCGCGTCTCGGCGTCATCGATGCAAGCGAGGAAGCGGACATCCGCATGCTCGTTCGCGCCTGGTAGTTTGAGCTCGAATCCCACAGCTCAGCCTCCACTTCCGCCGCTACTCCCGGTATTCCCGCCGCCGGTCGCGCCGGGAGCGGCGCCGCTCGCGCCAGGCGTCGCGTTGCCCGACAGATCGTCGGGCAGAATGACCGGCTTGCCAGCGCGATAATTTTGGATCGCGCGCAGTGCCGGTTCGGCGTCGGCAGGTCCCGGTTGGCGTCCGGCGATCAGATCGCGTGGATTGGCGACCATCAGGCCGAGATTGGTGGCGTTGGCGCAGCCGAAATTGCTGGTGAGCGAATTGGTCGGGTCGCCGCCTGTGGGTTTGCTCCAGTTCGGGCAGTCGGGAGGCGTCACGATGTAACGCTCGAGCTGGATCGTCACGGCATCGCCCAGGGCGACCTGTCCGCCGAGCGGCGTCGCTGTCGCCGGGATGGTCCCGACGATGATGCCGCGGCGCGCGAGAATGCGCCGGAGCGTCGCCTCGCGCGCCTGCGAAATGTTGTCGTCGCGCGACGATTCGAGATAGACGCGCTCGCCGGCGACAAGGTCGGAATCTTCGAGGAAGCCGGCAAGGCGCGTCGTCTCCGCCGGCGACATCTTGGTCGCGTTGGATTCGAAGCGGACAGTGTGGCTGAGCCGTGCGAGCTCGACCTTGTTCGACTTTGGCGCCTCGGAAGGCTGCCAATCGTCGACCGGCGATTCGCAGGCGGCGAGGGCTGCCAGCAAGGCAAGGCCGATCAACGGAAAGTTTCTGCGTGTCACCGGTCCCTCCTCAATCGAGATCAAAACCGACAGGGCCAAGCAGGGTCGTGCCGGACCGTGCCAGAGGCGGTGTCGCGTGGTTGACAAGTTGCGGGCGATAGCTGGCGCCGCTGATGACGCGTTCGGCGTCGTTCGGTGCCACGTAACCATCGGTCGGCAACGCCAGGCGCTTACTCGATACCGGCCGGACGATGTACGGTGTCACGATGATGACGAGCTCCGATTCGTTGCGTTGAAAGTTGTCGGAACGGAAGAGCTGACCGAGGACAGGGACATCGCCGAGCCACGGAAATTTCGACAGATCGTGGGTGACGTTGTTTTGGATGAGGCCGGCGATGGCGAAGCTTTGTCCGCTGCCGAGCTCGACCGTCGTCTCGGCGCGACGCGTCGTCAAAGCTGGGATGCTGATGCTGTTGAGCGTGATGGCGCCAGCGGAAGACAGCTCGCTGACCTCGGGCTTGACGCGCAGGTTGATCCGGTCGCGCGCACCGATGGTCGCCTGAAATGACAGGCTGACGCCGAACTTTTTGAAGTCGATCGCGATGTTGCCGTTGTTTTCCGGCACCGGGATCGGAAACTCGCCGCCGGCAAGGAAACTCGCCGTCTCGCCGGATAGGGCGGTCAGGTTGGGTTCGGCGAGGACGGTAACCAGCCCGGTCTTGTCCAGGGCGTCGATCACGGCATTGATATCGGTGTTCCCGACCTTGAAACCGGCGGCGAGATTGTCCACGCCGTTCGGGCCTCTCAGGAACTGGGTGGCCGCGCTGGCTGCGGAGATCGCCGGATTTCCTGTCGCGAGGCCAAGGAGAAAGTGCCCGGTGCCGAAGATGTTCTCCCAGTTGAAGCCGAGCGCCTTGATCGTTTGCCGCGAGATCTCGGCGACGCGGACGCGCAGATTGATCTGATTGGGCGCGTCGACCTGGATGTTGTTGATGAGCTGCGCCTTGTCCGGCACGAAATGCGCGGCGATGCGGCGGATGTCGTCACCCTCGGCCGTCGAGAACACAGTTCCGCTCAGGACGAGCGAATCGTCAACGGTGCTGACGTCGACCGCGGTGTCGGGGACAAGCTTTTCCAACGCTTGCTGCAACCGGGCGAGATCATGGCGCACGACGATTTGGGCGTTGAGCAGAACCTGGTCCTTGTCGCCCACCGCGAAGAGGCTTGTTTCGCCGGCGGCCTTGGCGACGATATAGACGAGGCTCGGCGACTTGACTTGGATGTCGGCGATGTCGGGATCGGCGATGAAGACGCTCGACGCCGGCTGGTCGAGCCGGACGAGGCGCCCCTTGCCGACCTCGAGGTCGATCCGGCTGCCGCTCGGCCCGACGACTGATGCCGCCGCGGCGGTGCGCGGCGCGCAATCCACCGCGATGAGCAGCCCGGCAAGGCCGAGCAATAGCGGAACGAACCGCATCACGATTCTCCTTGTCATCGTACGGCCGCCGAAGCGAAATCGACGTCCTTGCTGTCGCTGCCTCGCACGACGGTGACCTTATGACCGACGCCGGGTCCGCCGTGACCGCGCAGCAGGCTGGCGGCGTCGCTATCCCAGGTGTAGGGGGTGGTGTCGGATGCGGCCAAAGTCTCTTGCGCGAGGCTGCGCAGGCTGAGCGAAAGCTTGCCCATCTCGCTCACGACCGCGACGATTTCCGCTTGCTTCGGCGTCACTTCCAAGGTTGCCGTTTTGGCAACCACGACTTCATGTTTCTGATCGTCGGCGCGCTGGTCGACGGCAAGGATGCGCAGGTCGGTGAGCACCGTCTCGCTGCCGCGTCGTTCGACGCCGTCCTTCTGGCCGTCCTTGCCCGCGGCCGGCGCGAGTGTGACGGTCAGCAGGAGGTCGACGTGATCACCGGGAAAGAGGAAGCCCGCTATTCCCGAGCTGGGCGTCACCGGGACAGTGACGGCACGGTAGCCCGGGGTCAGGACCGCCGCCATGAAACCACGGTCGCCGGGCCGTACGACACGACCATCCGCGATCGGCTCGCCGACCGTGAGGCCGCTGCGCACGACGGCGCCAACATAGTCGTCGAGCTTGCCCTTGCCTTCCACGACGTAGCTTTCGGCGATGCCGTTTTCAGGCCAGGCTTCCCAACGCAAATTTTCGGGTCGCACGAACTGACCAGCCGGCAGGTCGGTCTTGGCGACGAGCACCATCTTGCTCGGCCTTGTCTCGGCGACCGGGGCGGGTGCCGCTACCTCGCGCGAGGCGAGTTGCGTCTGCAGCCAGCTCCTGGCGCCGAGAACAGTGCCGATCGAGATGACGATCGCAACCAGGAGAAAGGCGATGCGGCGGATGAGCATGTGACTGTCTCCGTCCTAACCGTGAAGGTGCGAGAGGAGCGCGAAGATCCCGCCGGTCGCGATGGCGACACCGAACGGCATCGGCTGGCGCAGCGCGGTCGTGGCCACCCCGTTCGCGAGAAGCCGCGGGGGCGTGGCCGGCAGCAAGCGGCGCAGCGGGCTCAGCATGATGATGCCGAGCGTCGCGCCGGCGAGCGACGTGACGAGGGTGAAGGCGGTCAACAGCGCCGGCGGTACCCAGAGCGCGGTCGCGGCGAGCAGCTTCACGTCGCCCCCGCCCAACAAGCGCCGGGCGAACAGCACGACCCCAATCGCGAGCACTCCGGCGCCAATCGCCAACCCCGTCAGTGCTTCATGCAGGCCGCCGCCGAGCGAGACGGCGAGAAAGGACAATCCGATCGCGACGGCGAACCGATTGGGAATTTCGTACCGGCGCGCGTCGCAGATCGCTGCCGCGAGTAATGAACCCCCAGCAAGTCCAACGCACAGCAGGCGGAATATGTCAAACGGAGTGGTCATTGCGCGCGGTCTCGAATTTGAGGTCAGCGGCGGGCGTCCGCGGCAAGCGCGGCAATGAACGGCACAACCATTACTCGCTGCTTGTCGAGGCAGAACATGTTGTTCTTTCCGTTGCTTCCTTTTGGGTATGAAATATCTGCGCGAGAAGAGTTAATCTTCCGTGAATTTATCGATGGGAAGGATAAGTATT
>JBGPOZ010000161.1:0-11223 GCA_041488295.1 Allostellaceae bacterium | reverse complement strand
TTCGTCGGATCGGCCTCTGCAATTCCGGTGTCATGGCGATCGACGCGCGGCACCTTCGCTCGCTCCTCGAAGCGCTCGACAACGACAATGCCAAGGGCGAGTTTTACCTCACCGATGTCGTCAAGATTGCCCGCGCGCGCGGCTTGCCATGCCGCGTCGTCGAGGCGTCGGCAGAGGAATTGGCCGGGATCAATTCGCGCGCCGATCTTGCCGCGGCCGAAGCGATCATGCAGCGCCGTCTGCGCGATGCCGCGATGGCGGGCGGCGCCACCTTGATCGATCCCTCTACAATCTTCCTCAGCGCCGACACCAAGATCGGCCGCGATGCGACGATCGCGCCTTTCGTCTGTTTCGGCCCTGATGTCGTCATCGAGGAGGGCGCCCAGATCCTCTCCTTCTGCCACCTCACCGGCGCGCGCGTCGCCTCGGGCGCGATCGTCGGCCCCTTCGCTCGGCTGCGGCCCGGTGCCGAGATCGGCGAGAATGCGCGCATCGGCAATTTCGTCGAGATCAAGAATTCGACGATCGGTCGCGGTGCCAAGGCCAATCACCTCTCCTACATCGGCGATGCCGAGGTCGGCGCCAAAGCCAATATCGGCGCCGGCACGATCACCTGCAATTACGATGGCTTCCTGAAGGAGCCGACGCGCATCGGCGAGGGTGCCTTCATCGGCTCGAACACGGTGCTCGTGGCGCCGGTGACGATCGGCGCCGGTGCCTATATCGCGGCAGGGAGCGCCATCGTCCGCGACGTGCCGGATGACGCGCTCGCGATCGGACGCGGCACCCAGGTCGAGAAGCCAGGTCGCGCGGCGCTCATCCGCAAGCAGAAAGCGGCCGAGAAAGCGGCAAGGCAAAAGAAAGGGTCAGGCTGATGTGCGGCATCATCGGGATCATCGGCAAGGGCGGCGTGGCGCCGCTCCTCGTCGACGCGCTGCGCCGCCTCGAATACCGCGGTTACGATTCGGCGGGGATCGCGACCCTCATCGACGGCAAGATCGAGCGCCGCAGGGCCGAGGGTAAGCTCGACAATCTCGTGGCGCGTCTCGCCGAGAAGCCGGTGCAAGGCACGATCGGCATCGGCCACACGCGCTGGGCGACGCATGGGGTGCCGAACGAGACCAATGCGCATCCGATCGCGACCGAGCGCGTCGCCGTCGTACACAACGGCATCATCGAGAATTTCCAGGAGCTGCGCCGCGAATTGGGCGCTCTCGGATTTGCCTTTCAGACGCAGACCGACACCGAGGCCGTCGCCATCATGGTGACGCGCTATCTCGGCGAAGGCTTGTCGCCGAAGGATGCCGTCGCCAAGACCTTGCATCGCCTCGAAGGCGCCTTCGGCCTCGCCTTTCTCTTCTCCGGCCAGCCGGATCTTCTCATCTGTGCGCGGCGGGGCAGCCCGCTTGCGGTCGGCTATGGCGACGGCGAGATGTTCGTCGGCTCCGACGCGCTGGCGCTCGCACCCTTGACGCGCCGCATTTCCTATCTCGAAGAGGGCGACTGGGCGGTCCTCACCGGCAAGAGCGTCACGATCTACGACGCGGACGATCGCAAGATCGAGCGGCAAATCCGCGAGACTGCGGTCTCCGGCGCACTCATCGGCAAGGGCAATCATCGCCACTTCATGGAGAAGGAAATCTTCGAGCAGCCGGCGGTGATCGGCGACACCCTGCACCAGCTCTTCAACCCGACGACGCGCACCGTCAATCTCGGCGCCTTGCCGTTCGATCTCGCGGCGGTGAGCCGCATCACCATCATCGCCTGCGGCACCTCCTTCCATTCCGGCATGATCGCGAAATATTGGCTGGAGCGCATCGCGCGCGTGCCGGTCGAGGTCGACATCGCCTCGGAGTTCCGCTACCGCGCTCCCGACATGCCCGCCGGCGGCCTTGCGCTCTTCATCTCGCAATCGGGCGAGACCGCCGACACCTTGGCGGCGCTGCGCTATGCGAAAAGCCAGAAACAGCACATCGCCGTCGTCGTCAACCAGCCGGAAAGCACGATGGCGCGCGAAGCCGACGTGGTCCTGCCGACCCGGGCGGGACCCGAGATCGGCGTCGCTTCGACCAAGGCCTTCACAACGCAGCTCGTTGTCCTTGCCTGTTTCACGATCGCGGTTGCGCGCGCCCGCGGCAGCATCGATGCGGCGCGCGAAGCGGCGCTCTCATCGGCGCTCACCGAAGTACCGTCGCGCGCCGCCGAAGTCCTGAACCATGACGAGAAGATCAAGGAGATCGCGGCGGCGCTGCTCGAGGCGCGCGACGTACTTTATCTCGGCCGCGGCACTGCCTACCCGCTGGCGCTCGAAGGCGCCCTGAAGCTGAAGGAGATCTCTTACATCCATGCGGAGGGCTACGCCGCCGGCGAGATGAAGCATGGGCCGATCGCCCTCATCGACGAGAAGGTGCCGATCATCGTGCTGGCACCGCATGACGATCTCTTCGAGAAGACCGCCTCCAACATCCAGGAGACAATGGCGCGCGGCGGCAAGGTCGTCATGATCTCCGACGAGGCCGGCCTCGCCACGGTCGGCGATCGACTCTATTTCGGAATCCCGATTCCGCCCTGCGACCCGTTCGTCGCGCCGATCCTCTATGCCATCCCGATCCAGCTCCTCGCCTATCACATCGCGGTGCTGAAGGGCACGGACGTCGATCAGCCGCGCAACCTCGCGAAGAGCGTCACGGTCGAGTAGGCGCGGTCGCGCGGCGACAAGCGCTTCAGCCGTTATGGGCCCGGCGATGGCGCGCGCGATGTGCCGCCGCCTTGGCGCGGTTGCCGCAAACGGCCATGCTGCACCAGCGTCGGGCGTGGCTCTTGGTGCGGTCGTGGAAGACGAGCGTGCACGCCGGGTTCTCGCAGCGGCGGACGAGGCGGAAATCGACTTCGCAAACGAGATCGCCGATCGCCTCGGCGATCGGCAGCAGCAGCGCTTCCGGCGTCGCCCAGCGACGCTCGCGCCGCCAGCGCAGCGCGGGCATCGCCTCGTTGCTTTCCTCTGAGGCGCTCTCGCCGCGCGCCTCGATCTGAAGAAAGCAATCATCGCGCGCGAGCAGGTGATTGACCGCGTGAAGCTCCTCCAGTGCCGTCTCATCGAGCGCCGTCCCGGCGTGACGCGCGACGAAGCCACGCAGCCGTTCGCGCAAATTCCGCGCCTGCGCCGCGACGGCGTCGAACGCACCTAGCGGATCGGTTTCGGCGGCAAAGCGCGTGGCAATTCCAGCATCGATGGCGCGGGCAGCTTCGAGCCACGCAACAAAGTCATCGCCGCTGCCGAGCCATTCGATCGGTTTGCCGGCAGGCGCCGCGAGGCTGTTGACGAAATCGAGCGCGAGATGATCGCCGATGAGGATGGGCGGCAGCTGGTGGGAAGGCGTGGTCATCATCTTCTCCGAAGGGCCGGCATGAACCAGGCGACCTGCATTAGATAACCAGAAAATATCGTCTTGACAAGTTACGATATATGACATAACTTCTATTAGTATCGAATAGTGGTTACCATGGAGATTGGTCATGAGCGCATCCGGGACATTGCCATCGCGGGGCACAACCGCGTCGGCGCTCTTCGACGGCCTCGTTGAAGCGACGGCTCCGGCGGCGGCGCAACCTCTTCTTGCCAAGGCGCGCGAACTCTTCGGCTTCACGCCCAACCTGGCGGTCGCGATGTCGGCAGAGCCCGCAGCGCTCGAAGGTTACTTTCAGGCGCTGCACGCCTTCGGCCGGACGACGCTCGATCCTATCGAGCAGCAGATCGTGCTGATGGCGATCAGTCGCGCCAATGATGCACCATACTCCGTCGCGGTTCACGCGACGCTCGCAGCGAGGCTCGGGGCGGCGCCGGAGATCGTCGGCGCGGTCGCCAATGGCCGGCCGGCCGGGGAGCCTCGGCTGGCGGCGCTACAACGCTTTGCCGAGGCGCTCACGACCGGGCGCGGGCAGGTGGCGGATGCCGAGATCGAACGCTTCCTTGCTGCCGGTTACGACCGCGATGCGATCGTTGCCGTGGCATTCGGGGTCGCCGTCAAGACCTTCGCCAATGCGGTCGCTCATCTGGCGCGACCGGAGATCGATGCCGGCTTTGCCGCGGGTCTCGCGGCGGCGCGATGAGGGTCGGTTGAGTAACCGGCGACAGATAAGAAATCCACGCTGATCCAATCGTCTCCAAGAGCCTTACCAAGGAGGTATCACCATGATTCGCTACCGTAATGCCACTGTCGATGGCCACAATGTCTTCTATCGCGAAGCCGGCGACGCGGCCGCGCCGACGGTGCTGCTGCTCCACGGCTTCCCGAGCTCCTCGCACATGTTTCGCGACCTGATCCCGCTTCTCGCCGAACGCTACCATGTCGTCGCACCCGACCTTCCCGGGTTCGGTTTCTCCGATGCCCCGGATCGGTCGGCGTTTACGTACACCTTCGACAATCTCGCGAAGGTCGTCGATCGCTTCACCGAGGCTGTTGGCCTGCGGCGCTACGCCATCTACGTTTTCGATTACGGGGCGCCGGTCGGGTTCCGTCTCGCCCTTGCCCATCCCGATCGGGTCACGGCGATCATCTCGCAGAACGGCAATGCGTATATCGAGGGATTGAGCGAAGGTTGGAACCCGATCCAGAAATATTGGACGGATCCGAGCGAAGCCAACCGGGGGGCGCTGCGCGGCTTCTTCACGGCTGAGACCACGAAGTGGCAATATCTTCATGGGGTCGCCGACCCGACGGTGGTGTCACCCGACGGCTACACCCTTGACGCCGCGCTCCTGGCGCGGCCGGGAAATGAAGAGATCCAGCTTGATCTCTTTCTCGACTATGCAAGCAATGTCGCGCTTTACCCCAAGTTTCAGGAGTATTTTCGCACGCGTCGGCCGCCGTTCCTCGCAGTGTGGGGCAAGAACGACCCGTTCTTCCTTCCGCCCGGCGCCGAGGCCTTCACGCGCGACAATTTGAACGCGGAAATCCGCTTCTACGATACCGGCCACTTCGCTCTCGAGACGCATGCCCCGGAGATCGCCGCCGCGATCTCCGACTTCCTGGGTCGTGTCCTGATCGCGCGACACGCGGCCGAATAGCTTGCCGGCGCCGCCGATCGCACGTCCCGCCATTCGCGGCGTGCGGTCGTCGGCGGCGATTGGCGGTGCTATGAGCGAATCTGCATCTCGGGCAGCGCGCTCACCGCCGGCGTGCAGCGGCGCCACACCTCGACGGCATTAGCCGTCGTGCTGGAACCGCTGACCGCGCCCGTCCCAAGACGCAGATTGACGGTGTTCTCATTGACGAGGGTCATCGATACCGTCTCACCCGCCGGCTTGTCGCTCGGCGGCACGACATAGGAAAAGTAGTGGCGGGTGTAGTTGCCTTTCGTGCGGGTGCCGAAGGGGGTGATGATCTCCGGTCCCTTGATCGAAAAATGGCGGCCGTCGGTATGACACCACTCGCCGTCGATCACGTCGGCCCGCGCGCCGACGGCGGTCATGGTCAACGCGGCGGCGACGGCCGAGGCGAAGATGAAGCGCTGGCCCGTCATGGCTTTCCTCCTGTCAACGGTGATGCGGCGGCGAGCGTCGTCAGGCGGCATGCTCCTTTGCCCATTGCGCGACCTCGGCGTGCGTCGCGAACCACACATCGGTGCGGGCGCGGGCGTGGCGGATCAGCTCTTCGATGATCCAGATACGCGAGCGATAGCCGATGACGTGCGGGTGCATGGTGAGCTGGAAGATGCCGCCCTCCTCATAGGCGGCGTCGAGCTCGCGGCGGAAGATGTCGAGCACGTCGGGCGGCGGCGTGTAGGGGCGGAGCCCCGAGAAACGGTGCATCATGAAGTAGACGGCATCGTCGCGCACCCACTCGACCGGCAGCTCGACGATCCCGGTCGGCTTGCCGTCGAGCAGGAGCTCGTAGCAATCCTCGTCCGACATCAGAGAGGAATCGTAGAGGAGTCCCATCGCCTTCTCGATCGCGAGGGTGTTCGGGCTGAAATCCCAGGACGGCGTGCGGAGACCGACCGGCCGCTTACCCGTGATCTTCTCGAGAGTGTCGGACGAGCGCATCATGAGGTCGCGCTCGGCAGCCTCGGGCAGCACCGAGTTCAGCTCGTGGATCCAGCCATGGATGCCGATCTCGTGGCCTTCCTTGACGACGCGGCGCTGCTCGTCGGGATAGAGGAGGGCGGCGACGGCCGGAACGTAGAACGTCGCCGGGACGCTGTATTTCTCGAGCAGCTTCAGGATGCGCGGGACGCCGACGCGGTTGCCGTATTGGCCCCAGGCGAGGCGGCCGATCGATTTGCCGCCGTCGCGCAGCTCGTTGGTCTCATGGTCGCTGTCGAAGGAGAGCGCGACGGCGCAGCGCGCGCCGCCCTTCCATGCCTTGGGACGATAGGGTCGGCCGGCACGGACGTGATCCACGATCTTGCGCCATTGCGCTTCCGGCCATTGCCAGGGTTCAAGCGGCGATTTCTGATCGTCCATCGGATCCTCCTGTTCTTGACGGCTTGCGCAGCATAGCGCGAGGTCAAACGGCGCGCACTACAGCCATGCGAGCCCGCCGGGCGTCGTCCTCATGTTGCATTTGAGCCGCCGCCCGATAGGATGCGCCGCAGATCATGGCCATTTCGCCCCTCCTTCGGATCGGAACGCGCGGCAGCCCGATGGCGCTCGTTCAGGCCGGCATCGTCCGCGACCGGCTTGTCGCGGCGCATCCCGAGCTCGCCGTCCCCGGCGCCCTCGAAATCGTCGTCATTCGGACGACCGGCGACCGGGTTCAGGATCGCACCCTTGCCGAGATCGGCGGCAAAGGTCTCTTCACCAAGGAGATCGAGGAAGCGCTCCTGACGCACATGATCGACCTTGCCGTCCATTCGATGAAGGATGTCGCGACCTGGCTGCCGCCGGGACTCGAGATTGCCTGCCTCCTGCCGCGCGACGATCCGCGCGACGCTCTTCTCAGCAACAAGGCAAAGACGATCGCGGCGCTGCCGCCGGGAGCGGTCGTTGGGACGTCGTCGCCGCGCCGCCAGGCACAGCTCTTGCGGCAGCGGCCCGATCTCACGATCGTGCCGATCCGCGGCAATGCCGGGACGCGCATGACGAAGCTCGCCGCAGGGGCGTGCGATGCGACCTTGTTGGCACTGGCCGGGCTCGAGCGCCTCAAAGAGACAAGTGCAATCGCCGCCATTCTCTCGACCGAGGAGATGTTGCCGGCGGTGGCGCAGGGCGCGCTCGGCATCGAAATTCGCTCCGCGGATCGAAGGATGCGTCAGTTGCTGGAACCTCTGCATCACGCCGAAACGGGAACCCGCATTGCCGCCGAGCGTGGCTTGCTCGCCGCCCTCGGCGGATCATGCAAGACGCCGATCGCGGCGCTGGCGGAATTGCAGGGCGGCCGCCTGAAGTTGCGCGGCTTGATCCTGAGCCCCGACGGGCAGCAGTTCCACGCGATCGAACGCGAGGCTCTCGCTGCCGATGCAGAACGACTTGGCGCCGCGTGCGGCGATGAATTGCGCGCCGCCGGCGGGCCTGACTTCTTCTGAAATTGGTCGATCGGCGCTGCGGAACTACCGCGTCACGCTGTCTGCTTCATCGAGCTTTGCGAGCGCGACGGTGGCAGGATGACGGAAACCGCCGTCCCTTCGCCCGGGCGACTCTCGATCTGCAAAACGCCACCATGCAGCTCGACGAGGCGTTGCGTGATGGTCAGGCCGAGGCCTGTCCCGCCGTAGCTGCGCGTCGTCGCGGCGTGTGCCTGACCGAAGGGCTGTCGCGACCGCTCGATCTGCTCCTCGGTCATGCCGATCCCGGCGTCGCGCACCGTGATGAACGTGCCGCCATCGGTGCTCGGCCGTGCCGTGATCGTGACCGCGCCGCTGTCATGCGAGAACTTCACCGCATTGGACAGGATGTTGAGCAGGATCTGCTTCATCGCGCGGCGATCGACCCAAAGGAGGCCAACTTGCGTGCTGAGATCGGCCGCGATGCGGACGCGCCGCTCGCGCGCCCGCTCTCGCACCATCGAGAGGCAGGAATTGACAAGCTCGGGGATCGCAACCTCTTCCTCGAACAGTTCGAGCTTGCCGGCTTCGATCTTCGACATGTCGAGCACGTCGCTGATGAGGTCGAGCAAATGAACGCCGCTGGTGTGGATGTCTCGGGCATATTCGAGATATTTGAGGTTGCCGACGGCGCCGAACCGCTCGTTCTTCAGAATGTCGGAGAAGCCGATGATGGCGTTGAGCGGTGTTCTGAGCTCATGGCTCATATTGGCGAGGAACTCGCCCTTGCTTCGGTTCGCGATTTCCGCCTGGTTGCGCGCTTCGATGATCTCTTCCTCGAAGCGTCGGCGCTCGGTCACGTCGGAATAAAGCGTGACGAAGCCGCCCGACGGCATGCGGCGGCGGCGGATCTCGAGCGTGCGGCCGCCCAAGGTCGTACGCTCCGTCGTCTGCTCAATCTCGCTGCGCACGCGCCCGAGCCGGGCGCGAACCTCGTCTTCGATGTCGACTGCACCGAAATCGCCGCGCCGCGCCTGCAGGCGCAAGATATCTTCAAAACGCGTGCCATGGCCGACGCCCGACGGGAGCGCGAGCAGCGAGATGAAACGGTCGTTCCAGGCGAGGAGGCGATGGTTGCGATCGAAGACGCTCAGCCCTTCGCCCATATGCTCGAGCGTGCTCTGCAGCAGCGCCGATTGTTGAACGAATTTCGCCTCATTGCGGCGCAGCTCCTGGAGATGCTGCTGGCGGCGGCGGAGCAGGCGCACGAGCCCCCAGGTCAGGCTACCGATCGCAAAGGCGATCATGGCGATCATGATGATGGACCAACGTCGCTCGTCGCGCCAACTCGCCAGCAGACGCTCCTTATCGGCGATGACGGCGACGATGAGCGGCCGGCCGGCGACGGTGCGGTAGGTTACGAAATCGGGTTCACGGCCGTCGCTTGTGGGCAACTCCAACATTGCTGAGGGGGCTTGCCGCAGATGCGCAAGAATGGCTGCGCTGACCCGGTCCTGCGCGCCGACCGAGAGCGCATCGGATGGCTCGCTCGTGATCAGCGAGCCGTCGTCGGAGAGGAGGGCAATGCGGAGCCCGCTACCAGAGATGGCGGCTAAATTATCGGCGAAGGTTTGGACCGGCACCTCGGCGGCAATGACGCCGCGAAAACCGCCGGGCAGCGTCAGTGCACGGCTGAGGAAGAGCGACCAACCAGCCTCGCCGCTTCGCTCCGGCCGGCCGATGTAGAGGTCGGACGGCTCGGGCCCGACATGCGCCGTGACGAAGCTGCGATCAGCAGGGCTGCGAGAGCGTTCGACCGGCGCGCCACCATTCACCCGGTGCCCCGCTTCGTCGATGACCAAGATGTCGCGTATCGACAACACCCGCTCGTTCATTTGGCGCAGCATCGCCTGGATTTCGGGCCCGTCGATCGAAGCGTCGCGGTCGGCGGCGAGAGATTGCGCGATCTCGGCGAGCATGGCGTCGATCGACCGGATCGTGCGTGCGGTGCTCAGTTCCGCTGAGCGGACCATGCTTTCGGCGCGTGCCTCGGCGTCGCCGGCGATCTGGCGGTGGGTACGATCGGAAGATTGCAGGAGGATGCCGCCAAAGGCGACAATCAATGCGGCCGAGAACGCGACGAGCGCTTCCTTGAGGCCGATATGGCGCTTCCAGACTGGCATTCCGTCAGGTTTCTTCTTCTGCTCCGTGATGCCACTGCCGGCCCTTCTGCCGAGCCTGGCGTTCTCCCCACTGCGAATCCGCACGAACACACAAAATTAATAATCGATTCGTGAAGGTTAACAAACTCTTAACGACCTGCAATGACCTTTCGGCAGAGCGGCGTAAGCCGTCGGCGCTAACCTGTGCGGTGGCGATTGAGGCGCCGCTCGAAGCGGCGGCCATAGCTCGACATCGCGAAGCAGCACGCGAAGAAAACGATCATCGAGAACACATAGCCTTCCTTGGCGAACCCGAGCCAAGCCGGGTCCTTGAGCGCCTGATTGACCGCGCCGAGAAGGTCGAAGAGGCCGATGATGGTGACGAGCGTCGTGTCCTTGAAGAGATCGACGATGTTGTTGACAAGCCCGGGCACGACGTAACGCAGGGCTTGCGGCAAGACGACGAAGAGCTGCACCTGCCACCAGCGAAGACCGACGGAATAGGCCGCTTCTTCCTGTCCGACGACGACACCTTGCAACCCGCCGCGCACGGTTTCGGCCATGTAGGCGGCGTTGAACAACACGAGCGCTCCTAGCGCTCGGAAAAGCCGGTCGACGCTGACCCCGCTCGGCAGGAAGAGCGGCACCATGACGGCCGACATGAAGAGGACGGTAAGAAGCGGGACGCCGCGCCACAGCTCGATGAAACCGATCGACAAATAACGGAAAACCGGCAATTCAGAGCGGCGACCAAGCGCGAGAACGATGCCGAGCGGCAGCGATCCAGCGACCGTCACGAAGGCGATGATGATGTCGAGCATCAGCCCGCCCCATTGCGTCGTGTCGACATAGGACAAGCCGAGGATGCCGCCGAAAAGAAGGATGCCGGCGAGCAACGGGAAGAGGGTCAACAGCAAGAGCAGCCAAATCCCGCGCCGGCGCACATTCTCGCGCATGACCGGCGCGCTGAAGGCTGCGAGCAAGAGGCCGGCAAGATCGACCCGCCACCATTCGGAGGAAGGGTAGTGTCCATAGAAGAAGAGCGGGAACCGGATCTTGATGAAGGTCCAGCAGGCACCATCGCCAGCGCAGGCCGATTTAGCCGCGCCTGCAAAGCTGGCGTCGGTGATCGTCCAACCGATGAAGGGCGGCAGCACGAGTGCGAGAAAAACGAGGACCGCCGCCGTCAAGGCAGTATTGCCGATCGAGCTGAAGAGATTGGCGCGCAGCCAAGCGACGGGTCCCTTTGCACTCTCTCCGGGGCCGTTGGGCGTGTCGGGCGTGAGCGGACGTGCGCCCGTCGGCCTCTGCGCCGCGAGTGGCCCGGCGAAGCCTTCGGTCGAGTGCGCCGCCATGGCGTCGGCGGGGGCGAGGCGAGGTCCGCTCATACCTAACGCTCCACCAGCGCGACGTGACGGTTGTACCAGTTCATGAAGGCGGAGGTGAGGAGGTTGATCGCGAGGAAGATCGCCATGACGATGAGGATCGTCTCGACCTCCTTGTTCGCCTGGTTCATGACCGTGCCGGCGAAGATCTGGAACAGCTCGGGGTAAGCCACCGCGGCGCCGAGCGTGCT
>JBGPOZ010000160.1:0-11276 GCA_041488295.1 Allostellaceae bacterium | reverse complement strand
CGGGCCGATGAGCCTCCTCTGCATGCGCCGCACCCTGACGCTCGGCTGGCCGCTGGGTCTCGCGACGGGCGTCGGCATCGCGACCGCGGACGGCCTCTACGCGCTCGTCGCCGCGCTCGGCCTTGCCGGCGTCTCGCGCTTCCTGCTGGCGCATGAGCAGCCGCTGCACATCGCGGCCGGCCTTTTCCTCGTCTATCTGGGCCTGCGCACCTTCTTTTCGCATGCCGCGGACAGTGCGAAGGCGCCGGTCAAAGGCTTCACCGGCTCGTGGCAATCGGCTTATGCGGGCTCGGTCCTGCTGACGCTCACCAATCCGCCGACCATCATCATGTTCGCCGCCATCTTCGCGGGTTTGGCGCCGCGCGGAGGGTTCGACCCGGCCGCGGCAGTGGCGACGACGCTCGGCGTCTTCACCGGGTCGCTCCTCTGGTGGTGCGGCATCACCGCCATCGTCTCGGGCTTTCGTCACACGATCGGGCAGCGGCTCAGATCCTGGATCGACCGTATCGCCGGTCTCGTGCTCGGAATCTTCGGCGTCGTCGAGCTCCGTCGCGCCCTGTGACGGCTCAGCGCGCGGGGAAGCGCGCCGCGTCAAGCGCCTTTGCGGCTTCGGCGTATTCGCGGCGCAGCCGCGCCACGCATTCGGCGACCGAAGGCACGTCGTCGATGCTGCCGAGCCCCTGCCCCGCACCCCAGATGTCGCGCCACGCCGCCGGGCGATTGCGCCGGCCGGCGGCGAAATCCATCTTGTCCTTGTCGCCGACCGGAAGATTGTCGGGATCGAGCCCGGCCGCAGCGAGGCTCGGCCGCAGATAGTTCCCGTGCACGCCGGAGATATAGTTCGTGTAGACGATGTCCTTGGCCGTCCCCTCGACCAGCATCTTCTTGTACTCGTCCCGCGCGTTCGCCTCGCGCGTCGCGATGAAGCGCGTGCCCATATAGGCGAGATCGGCGCCGATCGCCTGCGCCGCGAGGATCGACCGGCCATTGGCGATGGCGCCGGAGAGAATGATCGTGCCCTGATAGAAACGCCGCACCTCCGAGACGAGCGCGAACGGGCTCAACGTCCCGGCATGGCCGCCCGCACCGGCGCAGACGAGAATGAGGCCGTCGACGCCTTGCTCCAACGCCTTCTCGGCATGACGGATCGAGATGACATCGTGGAAGACGATCCCGCCATAGCGATGCACCGCCTCGACCGCCTCGCCCGGCGGGCGCAGGCTCGTGATGATGATCGGCACCTCGTGGCGGATGCACACCTCGAGATCATGGGCCAAACGCTCGTTCGTGCCGTGGACGATCTGATTGACGGCGAAGGGTGCGGCCTTCCCGCCGGTCTCTGCCTCGAAACGCGCGAGCTCGTCCTTGATCCCCGTGACCCATTCCTCGAGCAGCTCCGGCGGCCGGGCGTTGAGCGCCGGAAACGCGCCGACGATGCCGGCCTTGCACTGCTCGACGACGAGCGTCGGCACCGAGACGATGAACATTGGAGCCCCGATGACGGGAAGGCTCAGCCGGCCTTGGAGGATCGCGGGAATGGGCATGTGCTGGCGCCTCCGGGAACGATCACCGGCCGGTGAAGTGCGGCTTGCGCTTCTCGAGGAAAGCGCTGGCGCCCTCACGAAAATCCGCGGAGGCAAAAAGCTGCGGCGCATTGTCGAGTTGAAGCTGCAGAGCCGCTTCGAGATCCATCGGCGCCTGACGAATCGCCGATTTGATGCGACGGATCGCGAGCTGAGGGCCGTCGGCGAGACGCTTGGCAAGGCGCCGTGCCTCGTCGAGCGCCGCCCGCGGCTCGGCGATGCGGTCGGCGAGCCCGATCTGCACCGCCTCCTCGCCGCCGATCTCCTCGCCCAGCATCATGAACTGACGAGCGCGCGCCGGGCCCACGCGCCACGGTAGCGACCAGAACAGCGCCGCATCGGGAAAGCCGCCGATGCGCACGAAGGACGCGCAGAAGCGCGCGTTGCGCGCCGCGATGACGGTATCGCAGGCGATCGCGAGACCGAGGCCGGCGCCGTAAGCCGCGCCCTCGACGGCGGCCAGCACCGGCTTTTCGCCGAGGATGATCCGGCGATAGAGCCATGCGGTGCTCTCGATGACGTGGCGCAGTTGAGTCGCGTCCATCTCTTTCAGACGGTTGAGGTTTCCGCCGGAGCAAAAAGACCCGTCGGCGCCGGTGAGGATGAGGACGGAGAGGCCGTCATCGGCAAAGAACCGCTCGGCAGCTGCATCGAGCCCCTCACGCACGCCGGGGGCCGAAAGCGAATTGCGCATCCCCGGCACGTTCAAGGTCGCTGTCATGACCCGGTCCTCGATGGCGATGAGGACGGCATCGGCCGGGACAGCGCTTCGTTCAATGTCCATCGTCCTTCTCCCGTTGTTATGCGTCGAGTTCGACGGCGTAACGACCGACATGGTCGTCGACGTCGCCGAAGAGCGTCGCGCGCGAGAGCAGGCGTTTGTCGTGGAGCCCGACCGTGCTCTCTTCGGTCGGGCCGATTCCGTTCAGCATTCCCCAAGTTCGCTATGATTCTCCGGGAATGGCAGAAAATCACGGATTTTCCAAGGACTCAGCGTTGAAAAACGGTTTGGGCTTC
Source organism: Allostellaceae bacterium (assembly GCA_041488295.1). Classification (GTDB taxonomy): domain Bacteria; phylum Pseudomonadota; class Alphaproteobacteria; order ATCC43930; family CGMCC-115725; genus URHD0088. Next base: position 8,676 of record JBGPOZ010000160.1, on the reverse strand, counting down.
TGAACGCGATACAAGCGCAATGGAATTCTTCCTGCCGTGCGTAATGCAAGGCCCGGCCGAGACCTATGGACAGGTACGCCTCCAACTAAAGGAATTGGGTCATGTCCGTGCAATTGCTGGTCATCTATCCTCCGCCGAAGGATCCCGCGGAATTCGATCGGGCCTACCGCGAAGAACATCTGCCCTATGCGGGGCCGCGTCTTGTCGGGGCCACCGGCGTGGCGACCAAGCGCGTCCTCGGAGCGCCCGGCGGCAACCCCTTCGCATACACGATCTCCTTCGTGACGTTTCCAAGCGCCGAATCGGCCAAGACCTGCGCGCAATCCAAGGGCGGCCAGGAAGCGCTTCAGCATGCCGCGTCGATTTCGACGGGCGGTCCGCCGCAATTTCTCCTGATCGGGGACGCTCCCTAGGCAGGGGCCTCGTCGAGGGATCGCGCCGAGGCCGGTGCGAACCCTCGGCTCCGGCGCTGGATCAGCCGCGTGCCAGACGGGGCGTCGAAGCTGCTTGCGCGTCTTCGACGCAGCGCCGCAAATACTGTTTCGCGCGGAAGAGCAGAACGGCGACATGGGTTGGGGTCGTGCCGAGCTGGCGCGCGACATTCTCGCCCGGAACCTCATCGACCAGGCGAAGGTGAACGACCGCGCGTTGCACCTCGTTCAACGTGGCCATGCAGCCGAGGGTCATTGCGTGTTGCTCGGCGGCGGCAATGACCTCGTCGGCCGAGGCGGCATCGGAGGCGAGTCCCCGGACGATTGCGTCGTCGACGATATGCGGCCGGGCGTAATCATGGCGGCGGCGGCGGTTGCGCGCGATGTTGCGCGCCAGAATGATCAGCATCCGAGCGGAATCATCGGATAGGCCAACGAGCAGCCTTGCCTGCGGCAAATTGAGAAAGCTCAGGAATGCTTCCTGAACGCAGTCCAGCGCATCTTCGGCCCGCAGGCCTTCTCGGCGTACCACCCGAGCGAGACGCGCCCGATGCTGATGTACCAGGACCGTGACCCAGCCATGGAAGCTGTCCGGGCGGCTCGGTGGATAAAACGGTCTTGGAATTTTCATGGCACCACGTGACGTCATGTTCGATTCAGGATCAGCGTTTCGGCCTCGTCTGCCAGCCGTCGGGCCAGGTCGGGCGAGAGAAGCTTCGCCAGCTTGGCATGCGCCCGGCGCCAGACCGGAATCGCCGCTTCCAGCCGCCGCGCGCCGGTCTCGGTAAGCCACACCGCCCGGCGCCGCAGATCGGTCTCGACCACGGCGATCTCGATCAGCCCCCCGCCTTCGAGCGTGCGCAGATTGCGCGACAGCGTCGACTGATCGAGGCCGGTGCGCTGAGCCAACGCACCCAACGTGTCATCGGATATGACGGCGATCTGCGCCATCAGGCCGAGTTGCGCAACGCTGAGGCCAATTCCGGCCATCTCGCGATCGAGGAACTGGGTGATGCGCCGGGCGGCCAGTCTGCTGTTCCAGCCGGCGCACGCCTCGACCAGGGCGCGGGCGTCGGTGCGCAGAGTCTTTCGCGGTTGCCTCGGGGTGCTCATGGATATATGCATATACATAATATGTGGATACATGGAAAGAGGGAAGGCAATATGAGCAGATTGCAGCGCAACATCCTGCATTGCATCGGCAACACCTCTCTATTGGCATTGCGCAACATCGTGCCCGGGAACGGCTCCCGCATCCTGCTGAAACTGGAAAACGAGAACCCCACAGGCAGCATGAAGGACCGGATGGCGCTTGCCATGATCGAAGCGGCAGAGGCGGACGGACGTCTCACGGCGGGTGGTTCTGTCGTCGAATATACCGGCGGCAGCACCGGCGTGTCCCTGTCTCTCGTCTGTGCGGTCAAGGGATATCCCCTGCATATCGTGACTTCGGATGCCTTCGCCCGAGAAAAGCTCGCTCATATGAAAATGCTCGGGGCCAAGCTTCAAATCGTGCCAAGCGAGAGCGGGCGCATGACGGAGAAACTGACCCGGGACATGGTCGAAGCCGCCCGCATCATCGCGGTCGACACCGGAAGCTTCTGGACCGATCAGCTGAACAACAAAGACCAGATGGCGGCCTATCACAAGATGGCCGACGAAATCTGGATCGAGACAGACGGACAGATCGATGGCTTTGTCCAGAGCGTGGGTACAGCGGCGTCCCTTCGCGGTACCGGGGAAGCCTTACGCCGCCATAGTGAACAGATCAGAATCGTCGCCGTGGAGCCCTCTGAGTCCGCAGTTCTGTCGGGCGGCCAGTCAGGCGCTCATAAGATCGATGGGGTCGGAGTGGGTTTTGTCGTACCGCTCTGGCAGGACGACATCGCCGATCGGATTGAACGGGTTTCCACGGAAGAGGCCATGGCGATGGCTCTTCGGCTGGCCCGGGAGGAAGGCCTTTTTGCGGGGACTTCCACGGGCTGCAATGTCATCGCCGCTTTGCGATTGGCCGAACAACTGGGACCTGACGCGACCATTGTCACCGTCATGTGCGATACTGGGATGAAATACCTCAGCAAATAAACCGTCGCTCATTCCGCCGCCTCCTTGCCGCCGATGAGCAGTGCGTCGAGCGCCGCCGCGCCTTGTCCGGCGGGCCGCACGAGGAAGGGATTGATGTCGAGCGTCACCAAGCGCTCGCCGCAAGCGGCGGCAAAGCGCGACAGCGCCGCCAGCGCTGCTGCGAGTGCGTCGAGATCGGCCGGCGGCCGCCCGCGCACACCCGTGAGGATCGGAAAAGCTCTGATCCCGCGGATCATGCGGTGCGCTTCGGCCTCGTCGAACGGCGCGACGCGGAAGCTCACATCCTTCAACGCCTCGGCATGGATGCCGCCGAGCCCGAACATGACGACTGGCCCGAACACCCGATCGTGCTGCGCGCCAAGAACGCATTCGATTCCGCCGGCGACCATCGGCGCGACGAGCACGCCCGCGATGCGCGCCGATGGCATTAGGACTGCGGCGCTCCCGACAATCGCGGCGAAGGCTTCGCGAACCGCGCCGTCGGATGCAAGACCGAGGCGCACGCCGCCGATATCGGTTTTGTGCGCAATGTCGCGCGACAGCACCTTGAGCGCGACCGGGTAACCGAGCGCCGTCGCCGCCGCGACGGCTTCGGCGGAGCTTCGCGCGGACCGCGCCGGCACGACGGGGATGCCGGCCTTAGCCAGGATCTCGAGAGCCTCGATCTCGCTCGCGGCGCCCTGCGGCAAAGCCGGTGGTGGACCGATTTCGATTGCCGTGTCGGGAGACCGCGACGGCGCGGCGAGAAAGCTCAGTGCCGCCACGGCGCGCAACGCCCGGCTCGGATCATCGAAGGTCAGACAACCCTCGCCATCGAGCGCCTGTCGCAGCTCGGCGTGAAAGAGCGAGCAGAGCACGAGGAGCAGATGAGGATGAGCACGGCGCAGATTGCGAGCCGCCTCGATCAGTTGCGGCCCAGCACCCTTTGCGATGCCTCGCGCCGACAGGAACGCGACGAGGCTGTCGTAGCGGCCCTCCGCGAGCACGATATCGAGGACACGGTCGAGGATCGAGGTGTCGCTCGCGACCTGGCCGGTCACGTCGACCGGATTGCGCGTCGCGGCAAACGGCACGATGGCACGGATCGCCGCCTGCGCCGCCTCGGGCAAGGGTGCGGCGTCGAGCCCACGCTCGGCCGCCTCGTCGGCCATCAGTGCGCCGACGCCGCCCGACACGGTGACCAGCGCGACGCGGCGGCCGCGCGGCAGCTTGCCGATCGCTGCCGCATAGCCGATATCGAAGAACTCCTCGATCGAGCGGGCGCGCCAGACCCCGTACTGCCGGAAAACTGCATCGTAGACCGCGTCCTCGCCGGTCAATACGGCGGTGTGCGAGGCCGCGGCGGCGGCGCCCTCGGCCGAGCGCCCGACCTTGACCATGACGAGGGGCTTCCCCGCCGCCCGAACGGCGGCGAGCGCGGCGCGGAGCTTCGGCCCGTTCCGGCACCCCTCCATGTAACCCATGATGACTTTCGATTCGGCATCGCGGGCGAGCCAGGCGAGGCAGTCGGCGAATTCGATGTCGGCCTCGTTGCCGGTCGTGACCCACGTGCTGAGGCCGAGGCCGCGCTCGCGCGCCAGCGAGAAGCAGTAGCCGCCGAAGGCGCCGCTTTGGCTGACGAGGCCGACGCATCCCTCAGCGACGACGCCGGAGGCAACGGGCGGTGCGAAGGTTGCAAAGAGGCGGTGCCGGATATTCATGACGCCGAGGCAATTGGGTCCGAGGACGCGCATGCCCGCGCGGCGGGCGCGTGCGGCAATCTCCGCTTGTACCGCTCCGCCCGCCTCGCCGATCTCGGCGAAGCCGGCGGTGAAGAGCACCGCGCTCCGCACGCCGGCCGCCGCGGCGTCCGCCAGCACGTCCGGAACCGACGCAGCGGGAACGGCGACGATCGCGAGATCGATCCGCTCGGGCAAGGAAGCGAGCGACGGCCATGCGCGCAGCCCTTGAATCTCGGCAGAGTTCGGGTTGACAGGGTAGAAACGGCCGGCAAAGCCGAGCGTCTTCAGATAGTGAACGGGATACCCGCCGATTTTGGCCGGGTTTTGCGATGCGCCGACGATCGCGACCGTAGTCGGCCGGAAGAGCGCATCGAGCGAAGCCAGGTCGAACATGGCGGCCTTTTCCCCGGAATGTAGCGCTTGTGATCCGCCACGGATTGGGCGACGTCCCGCGAGGTCCTTGTCGCCGCTGCCATGATCTACCGTTCAGCCGCGCGGAAAATCAATGCCGGAGTGCTAGCCCCTAGTGTATCGACTCTAACACTTGGCTCCCCAATTTCGTCTTGCCCGGGCTTGGCCCGGGCATCCACGTCTTTTGATGGAGCGACGGCAAGACGTGGATGGCCGGGAAAAGCCCGGCCACGACGAAAAAGGGATACGGAATCAGGTGTTAGGGTCGGTAGGCTAGCGAACCCGTCTGACCCACCCGGCGCACCGCCCCGAAATTTCAACCGCGCGACGCGAGGCGCTTGTTCCTCGGGCGGGGATGAGGCGCGGATTCCCGCCTATTGACGAGTCGGGTGATATGAAAACCATCGACGACGTGCTGGCGAGCTTCGCTCGTGATGGCGGCCGCGCCTATGGCGAGCGCGTGACGCAGCACGCCCATGCGCTGCAGTCTGCCGCCTTGGCCGAGCGCGACGGGGCGTCGCCATCGCTCGTCGCAGCGGCGCTGCTGCACGATATCGGCCATTTCGTGGCGAAGACGCCGGATGGAATCGACGATCGCCACGAGCACATCGGCGCGCCGGTCTCCTCGACCGGCTGTTCGGGCCGGCAGTCGCCGAGCCGGTCCGCCTTTACGTCGAAGCCAAACGCTACCTCTGCACCGTCGAACGCGGCTATTTCGAGACCCTGTCCGCGGCCTCGGTCGCGAGCCTGGCACTGCAAGGCGGCGCCTTCTCGCGCGACGCGGCGGCGGCGTTCGCGGCACGCGACTTCTCGGACGACGCGGTGCGGCTGCGCCGCTGGGACGACCTTGCCAAAGTGCCCGACGCGCCGACCAAGCCGCTCGAAGCGTATGAGGGTCTGCTTCGCGGTCTCGCCCGCTGAAGGTGTGACGACCCCTCGCCGATCGGCATTGCCAAGCCGGCCGTCAGCACCTATTACTGCATCATCGATCCTTGCCCTGCATCGAAGCCCCAATGCGAGAACCCATCACCAAATTTCCCAAGCGCCCGACCGGCCCCGATCAGGCGCGCCGCACCCTGGCCGAATGCCGGGCCATGTTGGCCAATCCGCGGCTTTCGCCGGAGATGAGGCTCGGCCTCGAGCAGAAGGTGGCGCAGCTCAAAGAGGAGCTGCAGGCCGACGCGGCGCGCCGCACCCGCGACGCGGAAGCGGCCTCCCTCGACATGCCGGAGACGCCGCGACGCTCGCCGCGACGCTAGCGCCTTCGCCCAACTGGATTGGTCGCTGCAAGATCCGCGACCCAGACGCCATCGCCCCGGCCACGAGAAGGATGATCGGTAGGGGGTAAGCCGGGCCGGATATGCTTGCGGCATGGGCACGCCTCCGGAGGAGCCAAAGTGACGCCGCCATCGCAACAGAGCGGGGAGGCCGACATCGCGTGGTGGCGGCCCGACCGGCTCGCCGCGCGCCGCGCGAATCTCGAAGCTCGGCTGCGCATCACCGCCGCGATCAGGCGTTTCTTCGCGAATCGCGATTTTCTCGAGGTCGAGACGCCGTCCCTGCAAGTCTCGCCCGGGCTCGAGCCGCACCTCATGGCCTTCTCGACGGAGCTCGTGACGGAACACGGCGCGCGGCTGCCGCGTCATCTTCACACCTCGCCCGAATTCGCCATGAAGAAGCTGCTCGTCGCGGGGCTGCCGAGGATTTTCCAGCTCGCTCGCGTCTTCCGCAACGGCGAGCGCGGGCGTCTGCATCATCCTGAATTCACGATGCTCGAATGGTACCGTGCCGGTGCGGGCTACCGCGATCTCATGGCGGATTGCGAAGCTTTGCTGCGCGCATGTCTGGCGGCGGCCGGCGCAAATTCCTTCCGCTGGGAGGGCCGCGAGGCCGACCCGTCCAAATCCTGGCAATATGTCAGCGTCGCCGAGGCGTTCTCCCGTTTCTGCGCGATCGATCTCCTCGCGACCGCCCCCGATCCGGCAAGGCCCAGCTTCGATCTCCTCGCCGCCGCGGCACGCCGTGCCCGAATCGAGCCGCATGAGGGCGATAACTGGGAAGACCTCTTTTTCCGCATCTTCCTCGAGCGCATCGAACCGCATCTCGGCATCGGTGCTCCGACCATTCTCTACGATTACCCGATCGCGCTGGCCGCTCTGTCGCGCGCCAAGCTCGATGACCCGCGCCTTGCCGAGCGCTTCGAGCTCTATCTCTGCGGCGTCGAGCTCGCCAACGCCTTCGGCGAGCTGACCCATGCCGCAACGCAGCGCGCGCGGTTCGAGGCGGACCGGGCGCGCAAGCGCGCGCTCTACGGCTACGATTACCCGGTCGACGAGGATTTCATCGCCGCGCTCGACCACGGCATGCCCGAGAGCGCCGGCATCGCGCTCGGAGTCGACCGCCTCGTCATGCTGGCGACGGGCGCGGCGTCAATCGATGAGGTGTTGTGGGCGCCGGTCGCTTGAAGCGCTGCCCGCGCTCGGATACCGTTGTACACGATGGTTCAGCGCCCGATCGACCACCTCGTCCATTGCGTCGGCGACCTCGAGGCCGCGCGCGCCTTTCACCAGCGGCTCGGCTTCACGACGACGCCTCCGGCGCGCCACCCCTTCGGCACCGGGAACAGTCTCATCCAGCTCGACGGCAATTTCGTCGAGCTTCTCGCCGTCGCCGACCCCGGCGCGATCCGGCCTGCGGCATCAGGGCAATTCAGCTTCGGCCATTACAATGCCGAGTTTCTCGAGCGAGGACGCGGCCTCTCGATGCTGGTTTTCGCCAGCAACGACGCGCGCCGCGACCACGCCGATTTCGTGGCAAGGGGCTTGCAGACTTATGCGCCCTTCGATTTTTCGCGCAAAGCCAAGCTGCCCGATGGCAGCGAGGTCACCGTCTCCTTCTCGCTCGCCTTCGTCACGCATCCGGATCTGCCGCAGGCGGTCTTCTTCGTTTGCCAACTGCACGCGCCGCAATATTTCTGGAAGCCGGAATATCAGCGCCATGCGAACACGGCGGCGGTCATCGATGCGGTGGTCATGAGCGTCGATGATCCAGGGACGCTCGCCGACTTTTTCGGAAAGCTGCAAGGCGAGCGAAACGTGACGCGCGATGGTCGCGCCCTCACCGTCGAGACCGGCCGCGGCCGCATTCTCGTCCTCGATCGGGCCGAGGCAAGGGCGCGCTTTCCCGACGACGCCGGTGTCTCGGCGCAGCATTTCGTCGGCTACCGGATTCTCGTTCGCGACCTTGATGCTGCAGAGCGCGTCCTGCGCGATGGTCGCGTTCCGCACCACGCGGAGAAGAACTATATTCGCATCGCCGCCGCGGACAATTTCGGCGCCGCGCTGGAGCTCGTAGTTCGGAGCTGACGCCGCGCCAAAAAGTGGCGCCGCGCACGGCGTCTACCGGTCGAGACGCGGCAGCGCTATCGAGAACGGCGCGATGGAATGAGCATGGAGCAAAACTTTGACCACGGCGATCGGCCTTCGCGGCGATCACTTGGTGCTGCGTTGCTTCTTCATCTTCTCATCCTTTTCGGTGTGCTCCTCCTTCCGTCGAAACCCCTCGAAGAGATCCCGGTCACGAGCGTCACCCTCGTCCTCGAGCAATCCGGTTCGGCCGGCGCTTCGGGCGGTACCGGCCAAGGCGCGGGTGGCGGTGCTGCGGCTGGCGACGATGTGACGAAGGGAAGGATGGCCACCCAATCGACGAAGATTGCGTCCGCAACGAGCGAGGAGAAACCGACGGAGACCGCGCAAGCACCGACAGCGGGGCCACCAACCGAAGCCGCGTCGGAAGCGCTTCCGACGACACCGCCGCGGACACAAGACGGCGTGCTGCCGGCTCGCCCGAAGATCCCGCGACCGCAAATCAAACCGCGACCCCCGCCACCACGACCGGTCGAGCGGCTGGTTGCGGCGCGCCCGGTCGATCGGCCATCAGCCTCGCCCGCGGCCGCCCCGAACCAGGCGCAACGCTCGGCATCGACCGAGACTCGCGATATCGCTCCGAAGGGTACCGATCCGCAGCCG
>JBGPOZ010000159.1:0-11452 GCA_041488295.1 Allostellaceae bacterium | reverse complement strand
TGACCTCAGCTTCGATGCGGCGAATGAGGACGCGGTCCTGCAACGGGCGAAAACGCATGCGGGATCTCCTTGAATGAATCTCGATGCTGCGTTCTAGCACTCCTTTGGATCGAGTGCTAACAATTTGATGCGGATCCGATCGCCTTGGAGAGCCCGGATGAGCCATCGCGGCGCAGGCGAGGCGATCGATGCCGCCCGGGTCACAAACATACTTGAATTGGAAAATAATATTCCGCCACACTGCACGGGATTGCGACGAACAAGGAATATGGGGGGAAGGTCATGGCGATCGCGCCGCGTCTGCCGAATGTGACGGAGCTCCTGGACATCGCGCGGGACTACGGAATGCACCTGACCGAGGCCGATGCCAATTCGTTTCGCGGTCTCATGGCCGGGGCGATGGCCTCATATGCCCGCCTCGACGAGTTCGCCGAGCCGAAGCTTCCGGTCAAGTATCCGCGCTCGCCCGGCCACCGCCCGGCACAAGCCGAGAATCCATACAACGCCTGGTACTGGAAATGCGAGATCAAGGGCGCGGCGAAGGGCGTGCTCGCCGGCAAGCGCGTCGCCATCAAGGACAACATCTGCGTCGCCGGCGTCCCGATGATGAACGGCTCGCGAATCCTCGAAGGCTACGTTCCCGACATCGATGCCACGGTCGTGACCCGCATCCTAGATGCCGGCGGTACGATCGCCGGCAAGGCGGCATGCGAGGATCTCTGTTTCTCGGCCGGCAGCCACACCTGCGCCACCGGACCCATCCGCAATCCGCACAACCCCGAGCATTCGACCGGAGGATCTTCGGGCGGCAGCGCCGCCCTCGTCGCCGCGGGCGAGGTCGAGATGGCGCTGGGCGGCGACCAGGGCGGCTCGATCCGCACTCCGTCCGGCTGGTGCGGCGCCTACGGCTTGAAGCCGAGCTGGGGCCTCGTGCCGATGACCGGCGGCATGCCGATCTCGTATTCGGTCGATCATTGCGGGCCGATCTGCGACAGCGTCGAGAACGTGGCGCGGCTGCTGACTGCCATCGCCGGGCGCGATCCCTATGATCCGCGCACCGTCATCGCGCAAACCGGCGACTACATGGCGGCGCTGAAGAAACCGGCGAAGGGGTTGAAGATCGCGTTCTTGAAGGAAGGATTTGGCCACCCGACCGGCAATCCGCTGACGCCGGAGACCGACCGCAAGGTGAAGAAGGCGGCGGGCGAGCTGAAGAAGCTCGGCGCCACGGTCGAGGAGGTCTCGATCCCGATGCATCTCGATGGTCCGCACATCTGGACCGGGGTGATCCTCGAAGGCGCCGCCGAGATGATGATCAAGGGCTACGGTCTCGGCAACAACGCACCCGGCTATTACACGACGACCTTGCAGGAAGCCTTCGCGCGCGGCTGGCGCTCACGCCCCGACGACGTTTCGGAGACGGTGAAGCTCGTTCTTCTCCTCGGCGAGCACATGCATCGCAGCTACCACAATCGCTACCACGCGAAAGCGCAAAATTTGCGAATCCTCTTGCGCGAGGCCTATGACGACGTGCTGCGGCACTACGATGCGCTCGTCATGCCGACCTTGCCGTTTCCGGCGACCAAGATCCCGCCCGCCGATTGCCCGCGCGAGACCTATGTCGACCTCGCGCTCAACATGCAGCAGAACACCTGCCCGTTCGATGTGAGCGGCCACCCGGCGTTCACCGTCCCTTGCGGCATGGTCGGCGGCTTGCCGATCGGCATGATGCTGGTCGGCAGGCATTTCGACGAGGTGACATTGATCCGCGCGGCGCACGCCTTCGAAGGACTGGGCGATTGGAAGAAGCGCTGAGGGATCGCCGGAGCCAACATCGATGATGTGCGTCCTCCCCACGCGACCTCTGCCTCACGCGGTGCGCTCGATCAGCCCTTCGAGAAGCCGTTTCAGCTCTTCGGCCTCGCGGTTGCCGCAAGTCTCGACGATCTCCGCCTGATGGAGGTTGGCGAGGCGGTTGAGGCGTTCGTTGACGGCACGGCCGCGATCGGAGAGGAAGATCAGGACGCGGCGGCGATCGGTCGGATCGGGGCGCCGGTAGACGAGCGCTTGCGAGACCATCCGGTCGATCGTCTTCGTTAGCGTCGGGTGATTGAGCAGCGCGGCCTGCGCCAGCTCGCCCATCGAGCGGCCGTTCGTCTCGGCGAGAAGCTTCAGGACGCGCCACTGCTCGAGCGGCACGCCGGCGGCGCGCAGCTCGATGTCGAGCTGACCGTTGATCTGCCGGTTCGCTTGTGCAAGCAGGTAGGCAATGTAATCGCTGATCGGGCGTGTCTGTGCCATCGCTGTAAGGTCCGGTGGCCGAGCAAGTTCCAGCTTTGCACCATTTGATTAGGGGTGCTACGGTCGCTTGGCAAGAGCCGATGTCCACCGATCGAACGGCGGCGCTTGGCATTGGACTCGAGGGAAGTCGCGGCAAAGCGAGGGGCTTTATGGTCGTGGCTCGCTGGGCGCCATCGATCGCGGCACGCCCGCTCCCACCAAGCGTCGTGTTCGGCGGCTCCGACCTGCTCGCAGGCGCGACGGCGCGGATGCGCCGCCGCCGCGAGCCTCTGCGCATCGCGCTGCTCGCACCGTTGAGCGGCCCGGCCGGTCTGTGGGGACCCTCCTGCCAGGCCAGCGCGACATTGGCTGCCGGCGAGATCAATGCCGCCGGCGGCATTCTCGGCCGTGAGATCGAGCTGGTCTTTGCCGATGCCGGCGGTGCGCCGGAAGGGGTCGCGGTGGCGACGCTCGATTTCGTCCGCATGGGCGAGGCCGAAGCCGTCATCGGCATGCATATCAGCGCCGTTCGCATCGCCCTCATCGCCGCGCTGCGGGGACGCGTGCCCTACGTCTATACGCCCGTCTACGAGGGTGGCGAGCAGGCGCCCGGCGTCTTCATGGTCGGCGAAACGCCGGATCTGCAGCTTCAGCCGCCGATCCATTGGCTCGCCGAGCGACGCGGCGCGCGGCGCTGGTATCTCATCGGCAACGATTACGTCTGGCCGCGCGTCTCGCACCGCGCCGCGCGTCGCTACGTCGCCGCGGCCGGCGGCACCGTCGTCGGCGAGGATTACGTCGCCTTCGGCAGCGAGGATTACCAACCCTGCCTCGATCGCATCCGTGCCGCCCGGCCGGACGTCGTTCTCGTCTCGATGGTCGGCGGCGATTGCATCGCCTTCAACCGTGCCTTCGCGGAGAGCGGCCTTGCGCGGCACATTCTGCGGCTGTCGATGGCGAGCGAGGAGAACACGCTCCTCGGCATCGGCGCCGATCATGCCGAAAACCTCTATTTCGCCGCCGGCTACCTCGCCAATCTGAAGACGGCGGAAAACATCGCCTTTCTCGATCGCTACCATGCCTCGTTCGGTGCCGCGGCGCCGATGCCCAACACGATCGGCCAATCCTGTTACGAGGGCGTCCGGCTCTTCGCCGCCATGGCCGGGCGCGCCGGCAGTCTCGACGTGCCGTCGCTCGCGCATGCTTCCGAAGGCCTCAGCTATGAGGGGGCGCGCGGCCACGTCTCGATGCGCCGGCGGCATCTGCGCTCGGACATCTATCTCGCCGAGGCGGACGGACTTGAATTCCGCATTCTCGAGCGGTTCCCCGCCGGAATGCCACGCGGGCAGGCGTGAAGATTGCTTGAAACGTGAAATAATTTCCCGTTTAATCCGCGCCACGACTGTCGCGCGGCGTCAGCAATGCGACCCGCGCCAAGGAGAAAGCGATCGCAGGGAGGGATCACCATGACGCTGACACGCAGGCAATTCGTCCGCACCGCCTCGGGTGCGCTGGCCTATACGAGCTCGGCCGCGCTTCTTGCGAGGGCCGGCATCGCCGCCACGGCGCCGATCAAGGTCGGGAACATTCTCGACAAGACCGGCGGTCTCAACATCTATTGCCTCGGCCAGATCGACGCGATCGCCATGGCGGTCGACGAGATCAACGCGGCGGGCGGATTGCTCGGGCGGAAGCTCGATCTGCATTTCTACGATTCGCAATCGAACAACCAGCTCAACGCGCAATATGCGACGCAGGCGCTGCTCCAGGACAAGGTCGACGTGCTCCAAGCCGGCGTCACCAGCTCCTCGCGCGAGGTGATGCGCCCCATCGTCAACCGCTACAAGGGGCTCTATTTCTACAACTCGCTCTACGAGGGCGGCGTCTGCGACCGCAGCTACTACAACACCGGCATCACGCCTGGCCAACAGCTTCAGGTCCTCGTGCCCGCCGCCGTCAAGCGCTTCGGGAAGAAGGCCTACATCCTTGCCGCCGACTACAATTACGGGCAGATCTCGGCGAAATGGGTGCAGAAATTCGTCCGCGAGAATGGCGGCGAGGACGTCGCAGTCGAGTTCTTTCCGCTCGACGTCAACAATTTCTCGCCGGTCATCGCGCGCATCCAGGAGAAGAAGCCGAATTTCGTCTTCGCCGCTCTGGTCGGCGCCGCGCATATGAGCTTCTTCCGGCAATACGCGGCGAGCGGCGTCAAAAAGGACATCCCGATCGCCTCCTCGACCTACGGCCTCGGCGTCGAGAACACGCAGCTCAGCGCCGATGAGAATGAAGGCATCCTCGTCTGCGCCTCCTATATCCCGTCGTTTGCCTCGCCCGAGAACAAGGCCTTCCTCGCGGCGATGGAGAAGCACTATCCGAAGAAATACACCTACATTCCGGAATACGCCGAATACGGCTATGTCGGAATCCATCTCTGGGCCGATGCCGTCAAGAAGGCGGGCGGCGTCGAGCGCGAGAAGGTGATCAAGGCGCTCGATACCGGGATCAGCATGAAGGCGCCGAGCGGCACCGTGAAGATCGACCCTCAGACGCATCACGTTGTGCGCGATCTCCACCTCGCCGAGGGCGACCGCAATCAGAGCTTCAAAATCCTCCAATCCTTCTCGCAGCTGCAACCGATCGACACGCAAGGCGTATGCGACCTCGTCAAGAACCCGAAGACCAACGAGCAGATCGAGATCAAGCTGTAGCATTCCTCGCCCCTCGGGGAGAGGAAGGGGCCTCTCGCGGAAGCGAAGCTTCCGCTGGCGGCAGGCGAAGCGTAGCTTCGCCGAGAGCCCATTGCAGAGCAATGGGAAGGTGAGGGGGAGCCGCTACCGGGTACGTGATGATCGGATCGATCCCGTTCGCGGCCGATTCCCCCTCACCTCGATCCTCTCCCCGAGGGGAGAGGAAGTGAACCGCTGGGCTCGCATACTCGCGAGCCGCGGACCCAGGCGTATCTCGGATCGACGAGGAGGCATGGAACAAGCGATCATCATCGGCTACCAGATCGTCTACGCCTTTGCCTTCCTCGTTCTGATCAGCCTCGGCCTCGCCGTCATCTTCGGCATGATGCGCGTCATCAATCTGGCGCAGGGCGAGTTCATGATGCTGGGCGCCTATTGCTGCAATTTCGCGATCAAGAGCGGCGCCGGGCTCTGGCTGTCTTTTTTCATCTCGGCGATCGTCCTCGGCCTGTTCGGCATCCTCGTCGAGCGTCTCCTCATCCGCTTTCTCTACGGGCGCATCGTCGACACGTTGCTCGCAACCTGGGGGCTCAGCATCTTTCTCGTCGGGACGACGACGATCATCATGGGCCCGACGACCGAGAGTCTTCCGGCGCCGTTCGGCACGATCCACATCGGCGTCTACGGCGTTCCGACCTACAGCCTCGTGCTCATCGCCCTCGCCGTGGGTCTCCTCGCTGGAACCTACGCCGTGCTGCGCTACACGCGCGCCGGGCTCATCGCCCGCGGCACGATGCAGAACCCCGTCATGGCGGCGGCACTCGGCGTCTCGCCGCAAACGGTCTACATGGTGACCTTCGGCTTCGGCTCCGCCCTCACCGGTTTGGCAGGGGCGATCATCGCGCCGCTCTCGGGCGTCGCGCCGACCATGGGCGCCTTCTTCATCGCCAAGGCCTTCATCACCGTCATCGCCGGCGGCCCGATGGTGATCCTCGGCACGATCTCGGCGGCGGCCCTCTTCGGCGGCATCTCCGGCGTCGTCGACTACCTCACCAGCTCGGTCGTGGGCGAGGTTTGCGTCCTCCTCGTCGCGATCTTGTTGCTGCGGCTGCTCCCGGTCGGGATCACCGGCCGGCTGCGGCGCGGAGTCTGAGCGATGCGGGGCGCAGACAGCGGAAGGGTGGGCTGGCGCTGGTGGCTCGCCGTCGTCCTCTGCCTCGTCGCCGCCCTCGCGCTGCCGGATGTCGTCGAGGAATTCGCGCTGCTGCAGCTATCGGTGATAGCGATCCTCTCGATCCTCGGTCTCAGCGAAGGCTTTCTCTGGGGCTTCGTCGGCATCCTGAGCTTCGGCCAGACCGCCTTCTTCGGCCTTGGCGGCTATGCCTATGCCGTGGCGGCGCTCAATTTCGACGACACGACCCTGCCGCTGCTCGGCGCGATCATCCTCGCCGCGCTCTTCGCCGGCCTCGTCGGCTACTTCATGATCTATGGCCGGATTTCCGACGTCTATCTCAGCGTCATCACCCTCGTCGTGACGCTCATCTTCGAGAAGGTGATGCGCGCGACCTCGGGCGCGCAATATGTCATCGGCCATGTGCGCCTCAACGGGCAGAACGGCATTCCGACGGTGCCGCCGCTGGCGCTTCCCTGGGATCCCGAGACGACACTCGACCTCACCGGCGTCTTCTATCTGTCGGTCGTTTGCCTCACCCTCGTCTATGTCGGCTTGCGGCTGCTGCTCGATCATCGCGTCGGCCGCATCCTCGTCGCGATCCGCGAGAATGACGATCGGGCACAGCTTCTGGGATATGACAGCCGCGTCTACAAGCTCTTCGCCTTCGTGCTCGCGGGCGCGCTCGCCGGCTTCTCCGGCGCGCTCTACGGGATCTGGGGCAATTTCGTCTCGCCCGAGATGTTCAGCCTCGGCCAGAGCGCGCAAATCCTCATCTGGGTCATCGTCGGCGGGCGCACGACATTGCTCGGCCCGATCGTCGGCTGCGCGCTGGTGCAATATTTGACGGCGGCGCTCGGCACCGCCGCGGTCGGGCAGGTGACGGTCGTGCTCGGCCTCATCCTGATGCTGGCGGTGCTGCTGTTCCGCCAAGGGTTGGTGCCGAGTCTTGGCAGCGTCGGTCTTGCCGTGTGGCGGCGTCTGCGCCGGGGCGAGGCGACACGGTGATGGACGAGGTATTGCTGGAGGCGCGCGGCCTCGAGAAGAGCTTCGGCGGTGTCCACGCCATCGCCGGCGTCGATTTCTCCCTGCGTCGTGGCGAATTGCGCTGCCTCATCGGCCCCAACGGCGCCGGCAAGAGCACCTTTTTCAAGATGCTGACGGCGCAGATCAGGCCGACAAGCGGGCGCATCGTCTTCGACGGTCTCGACATCACGGCGAAGCAGGCGCACGAGATCAGCCGGCTCGGCATCGGCATCAAGAACCAGGTGCCGAGCGTCTTCGACGGTCTCCCTGTGCGCGAGGGGCTGTGGCTCGCCGCCGCCTCGCGCCACAAGCGGGCTGAAGCCGATCACCTCGTCGCGGAAATCCTGAGGCGCCTCGATCTCGCGGCGATCGCCGACAGCGCAGTCGGGACGCTCGCTCATGGTCAGCGCCAATGGGTCGAGTTCGGCATGGTCATGGCGCTGCGGCCGAAGCTCATCCTGCTCGACGAGCCGACGGCCGGCATGAGCCAAGACGAGGTGGCGCGCACGGCGGAGCTTATCCGCGAGCTCAACAAAACGGCGACGTTGATCGTCGTCGAGCACGACATGCAATTCATCCGCGACATCGCCACCATGGTCACGGTCTTTCATCAGGGCCGCATCCTGGTCGAGGACACCATGGCGCGCGTGCAGAAGAATCCGGATGTGCGGGCGGTTTATCTTGGATCGTCCGCCGATGCTTGATGTGCGGAACCTTCGCGCCGGCTACGGCCGCATCCCGATCCTTCACGGCGTCAACCTCGCCGCGGCTTCGGGCGAGATCGTCGGCATTCTCGGCCATAACGGCATGGGCAAGACGACCCTGCTGCGCACCTTGATCGGCGAGCTGCGCGCGACCGACGGGTCGATCCGCCTCGACGGGCACGACATGACGCGCCTTTCGATGGCGAGACGCTCGCGCGCGGGCATGGGCTACGTGCCGCAGGGGCGACAGATCTTCCCGCAGCTCACCGTTCGCGAAAATCTTCTCTTCGGCGAGGTTGTGCGCAGCGGCGTATCGGCGATCCCGGAGATGCTGCACTATTTTCCGGCGCTGGAGCCGTTGCTCGAGCGCCCTGGCCAAACGCTTTCGGGCGGACAGCAACAGCTTCTCGCCCTTGCGCGCTGTCTCGCCGGGCGGCCGAAGATCGTGCTCCTCGACGAACCGACCGAGGGCATTCAGCCATCGATCGTCGACGAGATCGCCGCGACCTTGAAGCGGCTGCAGGCCGAGCTGGAGCTCACGATCCTTCTCGTCGAGCAGGAATTGCGCTTCATTTCCGCGCTCGCCTCACGCGTGCTCATCATCCAGCGCGGCCGCATCGTCGCGACGCTGAAACCCCAAGACCTCGCCGATCCCGCCATCGTTGCCGAGTATCTCGGTATGTGACGCGCGCGGAGGGAAATGCTTGAAACGTGAAATAATGACCTGTTGAATGACCCGACGCGTGGAGGAGGCGCCCAACATGAGTGTCAAGAAACCGACGCATCACGAGATGGCCGAGATCTGCAAGCAGCTCGGCCTTCACATGTCTCCCACCGAGATCGACGCCTATATCGAGCAGATGGCGGGCGCCGTCGCGGGCTACAACGCGCTCGATCTGATGGCGGACGAGGTGCCGCACCCGAAATATCCGCGCACCCCCGGCTACCAGCCGCAGGGAGACGAAAACAAATACAATGCCTGGTACTACAAATCGACGGTGAACGGCGCCGCGCGCGGCAAGCTCAAAGGCAAGATGATCGCAGTGAAGGACAATGTCTGCCTTGCCGGCGTGCCGATGATGAACGGCGCCTCGACTTTGCAGGGCTATGTGCCCGATGTCGACGCCACGATCGTGACGCGCATGCTCGATGCCGGCGGAACGATTCTCGGCAAGGCGCATTGCGAATATTTCTGTTTCTCGGGCGGCAGCCACACGAGTGCGCTGGGGCCGGTCGTCAACCCGCGCAAGCCCGGCTATTCGGCGGGCGGCTCGTCCTCGGGCAGCGCTGCGCTGGTCGCCGCCGGCGAGGTCGACATGGCGATCGGCGGCGATCAAGGCGGCTCGATCCGCATCCCCTCCGCCTATTGCGGCGTCTACGGCATGAAGGCGACGCACGGGCTCGTGCCCTATACCGGCGTCATGCCGATCGAATCCACGCTCGACCATACCGGCCCCATCACCGGCAACGTCGCGGACAACGCGCTTCTCCTCGAAGTTCTGGCGGGTCCCGACGGGCTCGATCCCAGGCAGATGAACGTGAAGACCGAGGCCTATACGAAGGCGCTCGGCGGCGGCGCCAAGGCGCTGAAGATCGGCGTCCTCAAGGAAGGGTTCGGGACGGCAGTCTCGGAGGCCGATGTCGATGCGCTGGTGAAGAAAGGGGCGGCACAGCTGAAGAAGCTCGGCGCGCATGTCGAGGAAGTCTCGATCCCGATGCACCTTGCCGGGCCGGCCATCTGGTCGGCGATCGCGCATGAGGGCGCGACGGTCCAGATGATGCACGGCAACGGCTTCGGCTTCAATTGGAAGGGGCTCTACGTCACGAGCCTCATGAAGGCGCATGATGCATGGCGGACGCGCGCGGATGAGCTCTCCGACACGCTCAAGGTCACGATGATGATGGGGCATTACGTGCTGCAGAAGCATCGCGGCTACTACTATGCGAAGGCGCAGAACCTCGCGCGCCGGCTCGTCGCGGCCTATGACGAGGCGCTGCAGACCTGCGATCTCCTGCTGATGCCGACCTTGCCGCTCAAGGCGACGAAGCTGCCGGGGCCGAACGCGACGCTCGCCGAGACTTGCGCCCGCGCCTTCGAGATGCTCGCCAACACCTGCCCGTTCGATGTGACCGGCCATCCGGCGATGACCATTCCGTGCGGCATGAGTGGCGGCCTTCCCGCCGGGCTGATGCTGGTCGCGCGACATTGGCATGAAGCCGCGATCTACCGCGCGGCGCACGCATTCGAGCAAGCGGCGGATTGGAAGAAGATCCGCCCCTGAGAGAGCTGCACTCTTGCCGAGCGCAACCGAGAAACTGGGGAACGTGCGCGGAGGGGCCGCAACGGTCGAGAGGCGACAACAGAATGATGCGGATGCCGAAGTGACGCGGTAAGGTCGGCGAGCACGATCACCCGAGAAACGAGGACGGCATGACATTCGGATTTCGCATCCATCCGGCGCCAGCCCGGCCGCCCGCGGCGCTCATCGACGAGTTCCGCACGGTCGTGACGCCGCATCTCAGCGACAATATGAGCCGCGCCTCGGGCACGGTCGGCCTTCGCCGCTACAACCGGACGGGCAAGCTCGTCGGCGTCGCGCTGACGGTAAAGACGCGGCCCGGCGACAATCTGATGATCCACAAGGCGCTTGATCTCGCGCAGCCCGGCGACGTGCTGGTCGTCGATGGCGGCGGCGACACCGGTCAGGCGCTCGTCGGCGAGCTGATGAAGGCTTATGCCGAGACGCGCGGCGTGGTCGGCTTCGTGATCGACGGCGCGATCCGCGACGTTGCCGCCTTCACCGGGTCGGACTTTCCCTGCTATGCGCGCGGCGAAACGCACAAGGGACCCTACAAGGACGGTCCCGGCGAGATCCACGTGCCGGTCATCGTCGGCGGGCTCATCGTCAATCCGGGCGATATCGTCGTCGGCGACGAGGACGGCGTCGTCGCGTTCTCCGCCGCGGCGGCGCCCGAGCTTCTGACGGCGGCGCGGCGCCAGGCGGAACGCGAGGCCAAGGCGATGCGGGACATCGCGGCACGGAGCTACGATCGCTCCTGGGTCGACGTGGCGCTGCGCGGCAAGGGCGTCTTGCCGTGAGTCGCAGAAGGCGATTTACCGCCGTGACCGGGCGTCCCCGCAGCCCTTGCGAATGCGAAGGCCGGACCTAGTTCGTTGCTGTTCGTGGCGTGGTGGCGGCGATGAGTCTCGATCCTGTCCTGCTCTCGCGCTTGCAATTCGTCTGGGTCATCGCCTGGCACATCCTGCTGCCGGCGTTCACGGTGGGGCTCGCTTCCTACATCGCAATTCTCGAAGGGCTCGGCTTTGTGAGCGGGCGCGAGATCCACCTGCGGATCGCGAGCTTCTGGACCCGGATCTTCGCCGTCTCCTTCGGCATGGGCGTCGTCTCCGGCATCGTCATGCCGTTCCAGTTCGGCACCAATTGGAGCCGCTTCTCTGACGCCACCGCCAACGTGCTGTCGCCGCTCCTGGCATATGAGGGTCTCACCGCCTTCTTTCTCGAATCGGCATTTCTGGGCGTGCTTCTCTTCGGGCGCAGCCTCGTGCCGCGCTGGGCGCATTT
>JBGPOZ010000158.1:0-11507 GCA_041488295.1 Allostellaceae bacterium | reverse complement strand
CGCGGGGTCGACATTCTCGCCAACGCGGTCAAGGTGACCTTGGGCCCCAAGGGCCGCAACGTCGTGCTCGACAAGTCGTTCGGCGCCCCCCGCATTACCAAGGACGGCGTTACCGTCGCCAAGGAGATCGAGCTCTCCGATCGGTTCGAGAACATGGGCGCCCAGATGGTCAAGGAGGTCGCCTCCCGGACGAGCGATCTCGCCGGCGACGGTACGACCACGGCGACCGTGCTGGCCCAGGCGATCGTGCGCGAGGGGTCGAAGGCCGTCGCCGCCGGGATGAACCCGATGGATTTGAAGCGCGGCGTCGACATGGCCGTCGAGGCTGTCGTCGCAGATGTGAAGAAGCGCTCGAAGAAAGTCTCGACCAACGCCGAGATCGCCCAGGTCGGAACGATTTCCGCGAATGGCGACCGTGAGATCGGCGAGATGATCGCCAAGGCGATGGCGAAGGTCGGCAATGACGGCGTCATCACCGTCGAGGAGGCGAAGAGCCTCGAGACCGAGCTCGAAATCGTCGAGGGCATGCAGTTCGATCGCGGCTATCTCAGCCCCTATTTCGTCACCAATGCCGACAAGATGGTCGTCGAGCTCGATGATGCGTACATCCTCCTCTATGAGAAGAAACTGCCCGGATTGCAGGCGATGCTGCCCCTGCTCGAGGCGGTCGCGCAAAGCGCCAGACCGCTCGTCGTCATCGCCGAGGACGTCGATGGCGAAGCGCTGGCAACCCTCGTCGTCAACAAGTTGCGTGGCGGCTTGAAGGTCGCGGCGGTAAAGGCGCAGGGCTTCGGCGACCGCCGCAAGGCGATGCTCGAGGACATCGGCATCCTGACCGGCGGCCAGGTGATCAGCGAAGACCTCGGCATCAAGATCGAGAACATCACGCTCGACATGCTCGGAACCTCGAAGAAGGTGCGCATCGACAAGGAGAGCACCACGATCATCGGCGGCGCCGGCAAGAAGAAGGACATTCAAGGGCGCGTCGCGCAGCTCAAGGTGCAGATCGACGACACGACCTCCGACTACGACCGCGAGAAGCTCCAGGAGCGCCTCGCGAAGCTGGCGGGCGGCGTTGCCGTCATCCATGTCGGCGGCGCCACCGAGATCGAGGTGAAGGAACGCCGGGACCGCGTCGACGACGCGATGCATGCGACGCGCGCCGCGGTCGAGGAAGGTGTCGTCACGGGCGGCGGGGCGGCGCTGCTCTACGGCACCAAAATCCTCGCCAAGCTGAAGCCCGAGAATGACGACCAAAGGGTCGGCATCGACATCGTGCGCCGCGCGCTGCAGGCGCCGGCACGGCAGATCGCCGAGAATGCCGGAGCGGACGGCTCGATCGTCGTCGGCAAGCTCCTCGAACAGAACGACAGCGATTATGGCTTCGACGCACAGGCCGGGATCTATGTCGACATGGTGAAAGCCGGCATCATCGATCCGACCAAGGTGGTCCGCCTCGCGCTCCAGGGCGCCGCCTCGATCGCGGCGCTGCTCATCACCACCGAGGCGATGGTCGCCGAGCGGCCGAGCGACGCGGCGACGGCAATGCCGGGCGGCGGATCGAGCGGAATGGATTACTAGCAGAACCCGTTCTGCACGACCCTCGAACGAGGCCCTCGCTTGCCTGGAAAGGAAAGCGAGGGCGTTTTTCCGGGAGGCAGGCATGGACCGAACCGAAAGCGCGCCGATGCAGCCTCGACTGCTCGCCGCGCTGACGCTTGCGCTTCTCTTCTCGATGTCACATGCCTCGGCCGAGGAATCGCCCTTGGGGACAGTCGAGATCTGCCGTTTGGGAGGCATCATCGACGCCTACACCGGCAAGCCGATCGTCATCCCGCGCGGCGCGACCTTCGTCGACAACGGCGCGCTTCGGGACCCCGCGGTGAGCGACAATGCCCGCCGCGTTCGAATTGCAACGATCGAAGCCGCGCAGATCGCGGCGAACGCCGTCTGCACGGTTGCGCGAGCGCAGATCAGCAAAAACATGGCGGGAATTGCGGTTCGGGCAACAGATGGCCGGCGGCTCTCGCCATCGCCGGCGGTGAGTGGCGGTCTCGCCGATTGGCCGGGCAACCTCTACCTCTTCGGAACGATCGCATCCGATTTTCGATAACAGGACCACTTGGCCGCGGACAGCTCGATCGGATCAGCAGAGGAAACCATCAAAAGCGCGGGCGTGGTTTCGTCGCGGGAGGGTGAACAAAATGACCGATATTCCGGTCGAGCTCGATGAGCATCGCGGCATGGCGGCACAGAAGGCGACGGAGATCCGGCGTCGAGATAGCGAAGTCCTGGCCGACCAGGCAGCGCTGGAGCAACGGCAAGCCGAGTTCGAGGCGTTTCTTGCCGCCGCGCCGGCGACGACCTGGCCCGAAGCGGCAGCGAAAGCACGCTATCTCATCCAGCTTTTCGCCGCGACGCCAGAGGCGCAGGATTTTCGCCACCAGGAACTCATCGCCGCCGTCCTCGACGACTTCGCCAAACTGTCCGGTTGACCGGCTATGAGAGTTTGGTTGCCAAACTTTCGCGGCGAGCGTCAGACGGCCGCCCGGCCATAGAGACGGCGCAGCTCCTCCGCTCCGACCGCCGCCCCCTCACATCCCCGCTGATCGGAGCCGATACTCCGCACATCGATGCCGCCAGCCAAGAGACCGCGCGCGATGGCGACGGCCTCTCCTTCCGTGGCGGTGTTCCGCACCGAGTCTCCGGCAGCGGTGCGATACGTCACGAACCACGTCATGGCGCTCCCTTCATTGGCGGGAGCGCATACCGCTCTCGACCGCCCGCGCCGACATCGCAACGGGCGTATATAGCCAACGTGGGGACGAAGCGCGCATCCGCAAGGAGAATGTGCCGCGCGTGCGAGCGTCCGTTGCTTCTTCACAGATGCAGCCGTGCAAGATGTCGATACAAAACTGCACGACGCGCCCCTTCACTACAACGCGAAGGACGTATTTGGCGAGCTGCCGATATCCAATGTTGTAAATCAGCAATGAACTATACGAATTGGGGAGCGTTCCGGCGGGAGATTCCCCCCAAGAGGTTGATGACGATATTCAGCACAAGTCTTATGATGCAATGAGGTAACTCGTCGATCGAGCGCTGGGGAGGTTGGATTGCGCGAGACGCTACGCGAGAACCGATATGCGTTCATGATGGGAGTCATCAGTCTTCTCGTCGCCGGACTGATCATTTACTGAACGACGCACATTCAGCCGTAAAACGCCATCGTCTCTTGGTCGAACGGCCGCGCGATGACCGCGACGACGGATGCGAGTTCATCCGATCGCGAATCCGGGAGTTCGCTTACCGATAATTGCTGGTGATGAGGATGCAGCTCGGGCTTGCATTCTTCACGACCTGACCGGTCGGCGTCAGCTTGCCGGTCGCGCGATCGACGCGGAAGGCGACGATCGTATCGCTTTGCTCGTTGCCGGCGTAGATGAGATCGGCCGAAGGCGCGAAGGTGAAATGACGTGGCCCCTTCCCTTGGGTCGATTGCCAGTCGATGGGGCTGAGAAGCCCGGTGCTCGGCGCGACGGCGAAGGCAGCGATGCTGTCATGCCCGCGATTGGAGGCGTAGAGGAACCTGCCGGACGGTCCGAGCTCGATCTCGGACCCGGTATTGTCGGCGGTGAAGTCGGCGGGGATGCTCGGCACCACCTGTTCCGCCGCGAGCGCGCCGCGCTCGGCATCGTAGCGATAGGTCGCGATCGTCGAATCGAGCTCGTTGATGACGTAAGCGCGCGGCAAGGTCGGATGGAATGCGATGTGCCTGGGTCCAGCGCCGTCCCGCGTCTTGACTGCGGGCGGATCGCCGGCCGCGAGCTTGCCGGTAGCGGGGTCGAGGCGAAAGGCGAAGACCCGGTCCAGCCCCTTGTCGGGCACGAAGAAGTGGCGACCGGCGGGGTCGAAGACGATGTCGTGGGGATGCGCGCTCGCCTGCTCGATCCGATGCGGTCCGGGATCGCCGAGAAGCGCCGCGGTGTCGCGGAGGGAGCCAAGCCTTCCGCTTTGCTCGATCGATAGGACCGAGATCGACCCGGCGGCGTAATTGGCGGTGACGACGAACCGGCCGCCGGGGTCGATCGCGAGATGCGCCGGGTTCTTGCCGCCGCTCGATTGGCGATTGAGAAAACCGAGCTTGCCGCTCGACCGATCGATGGCAAAGGCGCTGATTTCGGTCAGATCGCCATGGGCCGAATAGAGAAACCGTTGCGCCCGGTCGACGACGAGGAAGGACGGATTGACGAAATCCGCGACGTGCTGGATGTGCGACCAGGCGCCGGAGACGGCATCGATCTCGTAGACATTGATGCCGTCTCCGCGCGCGTTGCGCTCCTTCGTCGTGAACGACCCGACGTAAGCGAAGAGTGGCGTCTGTCGTGGCTTCACTGGAAGGCGGCTCCTCGTTGACCGGCGCTCTTGCCGTCCTTCCACTCGTTGAAGGTGAAGGCCGGCTCTTGACGTCACTCTTGGCGCCGAAGCTGCGATATCCGACGACCGTCGGGAAGGTCGAGGATCGCATGGACCGCGTCAGATCGTCGAGCTTCAAGGATTTCGCATTCTCCGCCGCCTGGGCGAAGACCTGTGATGCAGTGTCGCGTCGCGCCAAGCCGGACAATCGGCGGTCGGGACAGCGCATGGCGCGACAGGGCGATGCTGGTTGCCGCGCGAGAGGCCTGCAGTTACGCTTTGACGAGGGAGAGAGCTTTCGCGGGTTTCTCCGCCGCGCATCGAGGATCGACGCCCATGATTCGCTCGTCCTTCGTTCCCCTCGCCGCTCTCCTCGTCGCCCTCGCTAGCCTGCCTTGCGTGGCGCAGATTTCCGATGAGGTCGTCAAGATCGGCGTTCTGACCGACCTGTCGGGACCGGCGTCGGACGCGACGGGGCAAGGCTCGGTCCTGGCCGCTGAAATGGCGGCGGCCGATTTCGGCGGCACGGTCGCCGGCAAGCCGATCAAGATCATATCGGCCAACCATCAGATCAAGCCCGATATCGGCGCGCAGATCGCCCGGCAATGGTACGACACCGACCAGGTCGACCTCATCGTCGACGTTCCCGTCTCGGCGGTCGGCCTCGCCGTCCAGGAGGTGGCAAGGCAACGCAAGAAGCTCTTCATCACGCATTCGACCGGCACTTCGGATTTCACCGGGAAGTTCTGCTCGCCCTACGGCATCCAATGGGTGTTCGACACCTATGCGCTCGCGACCGGCACGGCCCGGGCAGTGACCGAGCGCGGCGGCAAGAGCTGGTTCTTCCTCACCGCCGATTACGCCTTCGGCCATTCGCTGGAGCATGACGCATCGAAAATCGTCGAGGCGCTGGGCGGCAAGGTTCTGGGTGCGGTGCGTCATCCCTTCGCCACGCCCGATCTCTCCTCCTTCATGCTGCAGGCGCAAGGCTCGGGTGCGCAGATCATCGGCATCGCGAGCGGCCCGCCCGACAACACCAACGCCATCAAATTGAGCGGCGAGTTCGGCCTCTTCCAGGGCGGACAGCAGATGGCCGGCCTCCTCATCCTCATCACCGACGTCCACGCGCTGGGGCTGAAGGCGGCGCAGGGCTTGCTGCTGACGACGAGCTTCTACTGGGACATGGACGAGGCGACGCGCGCCTGGTCGAAGCGCTTCTTCGAGACGCTCCACAAAATGCCGACGATGTGGCAGGCGGGGGTCTATTCCTCGGTGACGCATTATCTGAAGGCGATCGCGGCGACAGGCACCGACGAGCCGCTCGCTGTCGCCGCCAAGATGCGCGAGATGCCGATCGAGGATTTCTTCTCACGGCACGGCCGGCTGCGCGCCGACGGCCTCATGGTCCACGACCTTTACCTCGCCGAGGTGAAGACGCCCGAGGAGTCGAAATACGCCTGGGATTACTACAAGATCCTGACGACCATCCCGGGCGACGCTGCCTTCCCGCCGCCCGACCCCGAGGTGTGCCCGCTGCTGAAGAACTAGTTTGCTCTAGCTCGGCGCGAGGCGCCGCGGTAGCAATGGGCAGCTTCACGAGGCGGCGGCATCATGGATCCTCGCTCGGTACGGCTCGCCACATTGATCCTGCGGACGGCGTTCGTCTTCGCCGTCATCCTCCTCCTTTCGCTCTGGGCGATCCGCGGCCTCAGCTTGATCAGCGCCTTGCTCAGCAGCATCGTCGCCTTCCTCGTCACCACGATCGGCCTTGCCATCATCGTGGCGTCGATCGCCCCGCTTCTTCCCGAGAGCCGCGAGGAGAGCGACCGATCCTGAAGCGCCTTCGGCCTCGGCGCGGTCAGCCGCCGACCGCGCCTTGCGTATTCACATAAAGCGCGTAGAGCGACTGGCTCGACGCCATGAAGAGGCGGTTGCGGTGGCGGCCGCCGAAACAGAGATTGGCGCAGCGCTCGGGCAAGGCGATATGGCCGATCGCCTGGCCCGTCGGCGAGAAGATCCTGACGCCGTCGAGGCCGTCCTCGCCCATGCCCCAGCCGCACCAGAGATTGCCGTCGATGTCGCAGCGGAAGCCGTCGGGCGTGCCGCGATCGGCGTTGATGAGGACACGGCCCTTGCCGAGCTTCGCGCCGTCTCCCGTCACCTCGTAGGCGTGGATGAGGCGGGGCGTCGAGCCGCAATCGACGACGTAAAGCATCGTCTCGTCGGGCGAGAAGCAGAGGCCGTTCGGCCGCACGATGTCGCCGATGACGATCGTGGCCTTGCCGGTCTTGCCGTCGATCCGATAGACGTTGGTCGGCAGCTCCCTCTCGGCCTTGTGGCCTTCGTAATATCCGAGAATGCCGAACTCGGGATCGGTGAACCAGATCGAC
This sequence comes from Allostellaceae bacterium, assembly GCA_041488295.1. Classification (GTDB taxonomy): domain Bacteria; phylum Pseudomonadota; class Alphaproteobacteria; order ATCC43930; family CGMCC-115725; genus URHD0088. The sequence continues at coordinate 4,701 of JBGPOZ010000158.1, read as the reverse complement.
CCGTCCGATTTGACGACGACGTCGTTGGGCGAGTTGAGCTTCTTGCCCTCGAACTGGTCCATGAGGACGGTGATCGTTCCGTCATATTCCGTCCGCGTCACGCGCCGCGCATCGTGCTCGCAGGTGACGAGGCGGCCCTGGCGGTCGCGCGTGTTGCCGTTGGCGTTGTTGGACGGCTTGCGGAAGATGCTGACCTCTCCCGTCTCCTCCTCCCATTTGAGGATGCGGTTGTTCGGGATGTCGCTCCACAGCAGATAGCGGCCGTCGCCGAACCAGGCCGGCCCCTCCGACCAGCGGCAACCGGTGAAGAGCCGCTCGACGGCGGCGAGCGTCACGCGGTACTTGGCGAAGCTCGGATCGAGGATCTGGATTGCGGGGTCAGGATAGCGCTGGCTCGGTTCCCACATGGCTGTTTCTTCGTCCTTGTCGTTGAGGTGGCGACCGCGAATTGTGAGCGTTCCTAGCGACAAATCAATCGCCCGATTTCGCCATCCCGTGAGGCTTGACGGGTGAGACGTGTGAACTCGCTCACATGCCCGCTTTGCGCGCAAAGATAGTATAGATAACCTCAATCAATTGTGATTGATACCTCCAATAGGGAGATCATCATGACCTACACAACCAAGCGTTATGGTTGGGTTCACGATCTGCCCGACGCGCGCGATCATCTCTATGCGGCGCCCGCCCCGATCATCAGCCAACTTCCGAGCAGCGTCGATCTTCGCCCGCAATGTCCGCCGGTCTACGACCAAGGGCAACTCGGCAGCTGCACCGGGAATGCCATCGCCGGGGCGATTCAATTCGAGCGGCTCCGGCAAAAATTGCCATCATCCGACTTCACGCCGTCGCGGCTCTTTATCTACTACAACGAGCGGGTGATCGAGCACACCGTCAACTCCGACAGCGGCGCGCAGATCCGGGACGGGATCAAGTCCGTGGTGCAGCAAGGCGACTGCTTCGAGGACAGTCCCAAAGATGCCTGGCCCTACGACATCGCGAAATTCGCGAAGCGACCGGATCCGGGATGCTACCAGATCGCTCGCACCGACAAGGTGGCGAGCTATGCGCGGGTGGCGCAGATCTCGAACCAGATGAAAGGGTGCCTCGCCGACGGCTTCCCGTTCGTCTTCGGCTTCACGGTGTATCAGAGCTTTGAAAGCCTTGATGTCGAAAAGACGGGAATCGTGCCGATGCCGAGCCCCGGTGAGCCCGTCGCTGGCGGTCACGCCGTCATGGCGGTGGGCTATGACGATGCGCAGCAGCGCTTCATCGTGCGCAACTCCTGGGGCGCCGCCTGGGGTCAGAAAGGCTATTGCACGATGCCTTACGCCTATCTCGCCGACTCGCACCTTGCGAGCGACTTCTGGACAATCCGTCTGGTGTCGGCGAACTGACCCAGCCGCGCGGCGGCGGAGATGCGTCAACGCGCCGCTCCACCGCCGCGCATGTCCAGCAGCGCCTCCGCGCGGTCGAGCACGCGGTCGACGACCGCCGCCGCCTCGCCGACATAGCGCGCCGGGTTCATGAGCCGGCCGATGGCGGGGCGGTCGAGATGCGCCGTCACCGCGGCCTCTTCGGCGAGAATGTCGGCGAGAGGGCGGCGCGCGGCGAGCGCCTTGGCGCAAGCCGCCTGGACCACATGGTGCGCCTCGTCGCGCCCGATGAACTCGGCGAGCGCCATCATCGCCGCCTCGGCGAGGATGAGGCCATGGGTCGCATCGAGATTGGCACGCATGCGGGCGGGATCGACGCTCATGCCCTCGGCGATCGCGGCGGCATGCGCGAGGGCACCGGAGCTCAACACGAACATCTGCGGCAAGGCGAGTTGCTCGCTCTGCCAGGGGCCGGTCGCGCGCTCATGATCCTGCGCCATGGCGCCCAGCATCAGCGGCACGAGCGCGTGGACGCCGCGCGCCGACGCCAACACATATTCGCTGGCGATCGGGTTGCGTTTCTGCGGCATCGTGCTCGAGCTGCCACGGCCGCTCTCGTGCGGCTCGAAGATTTCGGCGATCTCGGTCTGCATCATGAGCGCGACGTCGGTCGCGAGCTTCGCAAGAGTGCCGCAGACGAGGCCGAGAAAGCATGCGATTTCGGCCACCGCCTCGCGGTTGACATGCCAAGGCGCCTCGGGCGCCGCCAGCGACAATTCCTCGGCGAGGCCGAGCACGACCGCCCGCCCCTTGTCGCCCAACGCCGCAAGGGTCCCGACCGCGCCACCGAACTGCACGCGCAGCGCGCGGCGGCGGATTTGGGGCAAGCGCTCGAGATGATCGAGGAGCGGTGCGAGCCAGACCGCGCATTTGTAGCCGAAGGTGATGGGCAACGCGTGCTGGAGGTGCGTGCGCCCCGCCATGACATCGCCGCGATGCGCTCGCGCCCGCTCGGCGAGCGCGGCGGCGATGCGGCGCAGCTCGGCCTCGACCAGCTCCAGGCCGCTCCGCATCTGCAGCACGAGGCCGGTATCGACGATGTCCTGCGTCGTCGCGCCCCAATGAATCCAGCGCGCGGCATCGCCGCCGGCGGCGCGCCCCAACGCCTTGACGAGGCCGACCACCGGATATCCGACGATCCCAGTGCTGGCGCCGAGCTCGGCAAAGGAGAGGCGGTCAGCCGATGCCGCGGCGCCGATCGCCTCGGCGGCCTCCTGCGGCACAATGCCGAGGCGCGCCTCGACGCGCGCCAGCGCCGCCTCGACATCGAGCATCGCCTGCACGCGCGCGCGATCGGAGAAGAGGACGCGCATCGCCGCGCTGCCGAAGAGCGCGCCGAAGATCTTGGAATCGGCGGGGTTGACGGTCATGGGAGCTGTCCGATCGGAAATTGCCGGCACTGAAGCGCCGGCATCGGGCTCATCGTCTCATTGCGCCGAGGCCGGGTCCAGGGGACCATTCGGCGGCTGTGGAAAAGAGGAGAGTGCGCTAGATTACGCTGGAGATGAATGCTGTCAGGTCGTTGAGTTCGAGCGCATGCAACGCCCATTACCGGCGTCATTGCGAGCCCTGGGCGAAGCAATCCAAGGCCGGCGCTGGTTTCCTGGGTTGCTTCGCTGCGCTCGCAACGACGGTTCCGGCGCAGTGGCGGCGCTTGCCTTGTTAGACGGCCGACCATGAGAGCACGCCGCCACGACCCCAAGGGATCAAGACCCATGGACACGACCCACACGCCTTCGACGCACAACATCGACCCCTCGCGCCGCGACTTCTACCAGCGCAGCGCCAAGCGCAATCTGGCGCCGCTCTGGGAGGTGCTGCACAAGCTCATCACCGCCGAGCCGCAGAGCGCGGTGAAGGCGCATCTGTGGCGCTATGCCGAGCTCCGCCCCTTCCTCCTCGAAGCCTGCGATCTCATCACCGCCAAGGAAGCCGAGCGGCGCGTCCTCATCCTCGAGAACCCGGCCTTCCCGGGCGAAGCCAAGATCACGCGCAGTCTTTTCTCGGGCCTGCAGATCATCCTCCCCGGCGAGATCGCCCCGCCGCACCGCCACGTCCCGGCGGCGCTCCGCTTCATCATCGAGGGCGAGGGCGCCTATACCGCCGTCGAGGGCGAGCGCACGACGATGCACCCCGGCGATTTCGTCATCACCCCGTCCTGGACCTGGCACGATCACGGCAATACCGGCCCCGGCCCGATGGTCTGGCTCGACGGGCTCGACATGCACATGGTCAACCTCTTCGAAGCGTGTTTCCGCGAGGGCTCGGAGAGCGACGAGGCGATGGAGCCCTCGCGCCCCGAGGGCGATTCCCTCGCCCGCTTCGGCAACAATTTGCTGCCGATCGACGGCGAGCACGCCAGCGCAAGCTCGCCCGTCTTCAACTATCCCTACAGCCGCACCCGCGAGGCGCTGGAGACGATGCGGCGGACCCAGCAATGGAACGAGTGGCATGGCCTCAAGCTCAAATACATCAACCCCAGGACCGGCGACTACGCGATGCCGACGATCGCGGCCTTCATCCAGCTCCTGCCGAAAGGCTTCAAGACGGCGCCCTACCTCTCGACCTCGAGCACCGTGTTCGTGTGCATCGAAGGACACGGCAAGACGGCGATCGGCGATGAGAGCTTCGCCTGGGGTCCGCGCGACATCTTCGTCGTGCCGAGCTGGGTCAAGCATCGCCACGACGCCGCCGAGGACGCGGTGCTCTTCAGCTTCTCCGACCAAGGCGTCCAGGAGAAGCTCGGGTTCTTCCGCGAGCAGAAGGTGGCGGGCTAACACGGCGCCAACGGCAGCGCAGCGGCACTAGCGGCGAGGCCGCCATCACTCCCCCTCCCGCTCACGCCACGATCACTCCCTCTCCCGTTTACGGGAGAGGGTCGTGGTGAGGGAATGGGAGCAATGACGGCGCCGTCGGAGGACTCGGAAATTTCGGCGCGCGCCCTCACCCTGCCCTCTCCCGTGAACGGGAGAGGGTTCGAAAGAGGATGCGACGCGAGCGGTTTTGCGCTGAGGCGCCTCTTCACACCTTCAGCATCGCCAGGATCTCCGGCAGGAGCGCCTTGTCGCCGACGGCGAGGATCGTGCCGTCTGCGGAAAGGCCGAGCCGGCGTCCCCGCCAATCGGTGACGGCGCCGCCGGCGTGGCGCACGATGGCGTCGAGCGCGGCGTAGTCGTGGAGCGCGAAGCCGGCTGAGACGATGGCGTCGACCCGGCCCATGGCGACGAGACCGAAGACGTAGAATGAATCGGCGACGATCCGCGCCTTG
>JBGPOZ010000157.1:0-11510 GCA_041488295.1 Allostellaceae bacterium | reverse complement strand
CGCGAGGGCGAGCGCGTCGGACCCGTCGAGTTCGACAGCGTCCCCGCGTTCGCAACGCACCTCGATCGGACGATCGAGACGCGCGGCTTCGGCCACGTCGTCCTCGACGTCGCCTATGGCGGCGCCTTCTACGCCATTCTGCCGGCTTCGCGCCTCGGCCTCTCGATTTTCGAAACGCATTTTCACGACCTCGTCGCCGCCGGCGTCGCCATCAGCAACGAGGCGCGCGCGCAAATCAAGATCGAGCACCCGAGCGAGCCCGACCTTTCCTTCCTCTACGGCACGATCCTTACCTGCGATGCCGCGCCCGCTGACGGGGTCAGCCACAATCTCTGCATCTTCGCCGAGGGCCAGGTCGACCGCAGCCCGACCGGCAGCGGCGTCACGGCGCGCCTCGCGCTCGACCACGCCAAAGGGCTCGTCCACCTCGGCAAGCGCCGCGCTTTCCGCGGCCTCTCCGGCGATCCCTTCACGGGCGAGATCGTCGAGGAGACCCGTTTCGGCGAACGCCCGGCGGTGATCGTTCGCGTCGGCGGAAAGGCTTATTACTCCGGCTCGGCGAGTTTCGTCGTCGAAGCGGACGACCCGCTTCCGGAGGGTCTAGCGATGCCGGCAAGGATGCGGGAAATTTGGCGATGAAGGGCGCTCCATGACAATATCCACTCCCTTCGTGACGACCGAGCCGCAGCAGGCTCCCGATCCGTTGCGGCTCCGTCTGCGCGAGCATTGCCGCGTCGATGAGAGCGCGGTCGTCGCCGAGATTCTCGCGGCGGCCGAATTGCCGAGCCGCTCGCTCGACCGCATTGCCGAGACGGCGCGCCGCCTCGTCGCCGAGGTGCGGAAGGAGCGGATCGGCAAGGGCGGAATCGACGCCTTCCTGCACGAATACTCGCTCTCCTCGCAAGAGGGCATCGCCCTCATGTGCCTTGCCGAGGCGCTGCTCCGCATCCCCGATGCCGAGACAATCGACCGGCTCATCCGCGACAAGATCGCCGGCGCCGATTGGGAGAAGCATCTCGGGCAATCCGATTCGCTCTTCGTCAACGCCTCGACCTGGGCGCTCATGCTGACCGGGCGCGTCGTCAAGGGCGAGCCGGTCGAGCGCGATCTCAGGAGCACGCTGCGACGCTTCGTCACGCGCTCGGGGGAGCCGGTCGTGCGGCAGGCGGTGACGCAGGCGATGCGCATCCTCGGGCGGCAATTCGTCATGGGGCGCACGATTGAGGAGGCGCTCGACCGGGCGCGCGGGCCGGAGCGAAACGGCTATCGTCATTCCTACGACATGCTCGGCGAGGCGGCGCGCACCGCCGGTGACGCAAGACGGTATTTCGACAGCTACACCGCCGCGATCGGCGCCATCGGCACGGCGGCTGCGGGTCGTGGTATTGCCGACGCGCCCGGCATCTCGGTGAAGCTCTCGGCGCTTCATCCGCGCTATGAGGAGGCGCAGCGCCACCGCGCCATGGAAGAGCTCGTGCCGGTCGTTGCCGCGCTCGCGCGTCAGGCAAAGGATGTCGGGATAGGCCTCACGATCGATGCTGAGGAATCCGAGCGCCTCGATCTCTCGCTCGACGTCATCGAAGCGCTCGCCGGCGATCCCGCGCTCGCCGGCTGGCAAGGGTTCGGCCTTGCCGTCCAAGCCTATCAAAAACGTGCGCTGCCGCTGCTCGACTGGCTTGCCGATCTCGCGCGGCGGTCGAAGCGGCGCCTCATGGTGCGCCTCGTCAAGGGCGCCTATTGGGACAGCGAGGTCAAGCGAAGCCAGGAAAAGGGGCTTCCCGGCTATCCGGTCTTCACGCGCAAGGTTGCAACGGACGTGTCGTATCTCGCCTGCGTCAAGCGCCTCTTCTCGGCGCCCGACGCCTTCTTCCCGCAATTCGCGACGCACAACGCGCACAGCCTCGCCGCCATCCTCGAGATCGCCGGCAACAACACCGATTTCGAGTTTCAGCGCCTCCACGGCATGGGCGAGGCGCTCTACGAGCAGATCGTCGGCCAGGACAAGATGAACCGGCCGTGCCGTGTCTACGCGCCGGTCGGCAGCCATGAAGATCTGCTGGCCTATCTCGTCCGCCGCCTTCTCGAGAACGGCGCCAACACGTCTTTCGTCAACCGCATCGTCGACGAGAAGGCGCCGCTCGACGAGATCATCGCCGATCCGATCGCGCGCCTGCGCCGCCTCCCTGAGAAGCCGCATCCGCGCATCCCGCTGCCCGCCAACCTCTATGGCGGCGAGCGGCACAACGCGCGCGGATTGGATTTGTCGGACCGGATCGTTCTCGACGATCTTGCCGCGGCGATGTCGGCCGCCGCCAAGCGTTCTTGGACGGCGGCACCGATCGTCGGCGGGAGCGACCTCACGGGCGCGCCGCGCGATCTTCACGATCCCGCCGATGGCCGCCGCACGATCGGCACGGTCGTCGAGGCGGAGCCGGCGCAGATCGAGCAGGCGCTCGCCCGCGCGTTCCGCGCCGCGCCCTCTTGGGACGCGACTCCGGCCGAGACGCGGGCAGCGGCATTGGAGCGCGCCGCCGATCTCCTCGAGGCCCGCACCGCCGAGTTCATGGCGCTCATCGTGCGCGAGGGCGGCCGCACCTTGCCCGACGCGCTGTCCGAGCTGCGCGAGGCGGTCGATTTCTGCCGCTATTACGCGATGCGGGCGCGCGGCGATTTCGCGGCGCCGCTCGTGCTTCCGGGACCGACCGGCGAGCGCAATCAGCTCAGCCTCCACGGCCGCGGCGCTTTCGCCTGCATCTCGCCGTGGAACTTCCCGCTCGCGATCTTCACCGGGCAGATGGCGGCGGCGCTGGCATCGGGCAACGCCGTCATCGCCAAACCGGCCGAGCAGACGCCGCTCATCGGCGCGGCGATGGTGCGCGTCCTCCACGAAGCGGGGATTCCCGGCGACGTGCTTCATCTGCTCCCGGGCGACGGGAAGGTCGGCGCGCTTCTCGTCGCCGATCCGCGGATCGCCGGAATCGCCTTCACCGGCTCGACCGAGACGGCGCGCGCCATCAATCTCGAGCTGGCGCGGCGCTCCGGCCCGATCGTGCCGCTGATCGCCGAGACCGGCGGGCAGAACGCGCTCATCGTCGATTCATCGGCGCTGCCCGAGCAGGTCGTCGCCGACATCCTCGCCTCGTCCTTCAACAGCGCAGGGCAACGCTGCTCGGCCTTGCGCGTCCTCTTCGTTCAGAGCGACGTCGCCGATCGCGTCCTTGCCATGCTGGAGGGCGCAATGCGCGAGCTCGTCATCGGCGATCCCGGCCTTCTTGCGACCGATGTCGGGCCGGTGATCGACGCGCCGGCTCTGGAGACGCTCGAAGCGCACGCGGCGCGCATGAGCAAGGAGGCAAGGCTCGTCTACGCCCATGCGCTGCCGGCGGGGACCGAGCACGGCACCTTCTTCGCGCCGCGCGCCTTCGAGATCGACGGTCTCAGCCGCCTCGAGCGCGAGGTGTTCGGACCGATCCTCCACATCGTCCGCTGGCGCAACGACCAGCTCGAGAACGTGCTCGATCAGATCGCCGCCACCGGCTACGGCCTGACGCTCGGCGTCCACAGCCGGATCGACGAAACGGTGCGGGCGGTCGAGCGGCGCGCCCGGGTCGGCAATCTCTACGTCAACCGCAACATGATCGGCGCCGTCGTCGGGGTGCAACCCTTCGGCGGCGAGGGGCTCTCCGGGACCGGGCCCAAGGCGGGCGGCCCGCATTACCTCCATCGCTTTGCCGTCGAGCGCACGATCTCGGTCGACACGACCGCCTCGGGCGGCAATGCGAGCCTCCTCTCGCTGCAGGAAGAGGGATGATCAAAACGCCGCCCTCGCGAGATCGCGAAGCCGTGCGCGCGCTGCTATAGTCGGCGCAACGGGGTCGCGGGGGGAGCGGGCAGGGGATGGCGTTGCTTCGCCAGATGGTCGCGGCCGTTCCGGCGAAGCGCGTGGCGCGGCCGGGTGCCAGCGCCTTTGCCCTCATGTTCGCGCTCGAATCGATCACGCGCGCCTCGCTCGCCACGGTCATCCCGCTCCAGGCCTATGCGATCTTGGGCTCGGCGCGCGACGTCAGTCTCGCAATTCTTGCGGTCGGCGCGACGGGGCTCGCCGCCAGCTTCACCATCCCGCTCCTCATCCGCCGGATCGGGCGCCGCCGCGTCTATCCCTTGGGCGGCGCCTGCCTCGCGCTGGCGGCGCTGCTGTTCGCGACCGAGAGCTTCTTCGGGCAAATCGGCGGGATGCTGGTCCGCGCCTTCGCCGTCGCCTGCCTCAACATCACGCTCAACCTCTACATCATGGACTACATCCACAAGCGCGATCTCGTTCGTTCGGAGCCGCTGCGGCTGCTCTTCGCGGCGACGGCGTGGACGATCGGGCCGCCGCTCGGCGTCTATCTGCAGTCGCGGATCGGCGCCTGGGCGGCCGATGGGTTCAGCGCCGCCTGCGCGCTGCTGGTCATGGCGAATTTCTGGCGGCTGCGGCTGCAGGACAGCCCGGCCGTCGCGTTGGCGACGCGGCCGCCGCCCAACCCCTTCGCCAGCATCGGCCGCTTCTGCGCGCAGCCGCGCCTCGGCCTCGCATGGGCCATCGCCTTCGGCCGCACCTGCTGGTGGGGCACCTTCTTGACCTATGGGCCGCTCTTCGTCGTCAGGACCGGCGCCGATCCGATCTGGGGCGCGTTCATGGTGTCGGCGTCGAGCATGATGCTGTTCCTGACGCCGCTCTGGGGCCGGATCGGCGCTAGGTTCGGGCTGCGCCGCACGCTCACCGGCGCCTTCATCGTCGCCGGCACGACGACGCTCGCGGCCGGCCTCATCGCGTCGCTGCCGCTTCTTGCGGCGGCACTCCTGACATTGGGTGCGCTCGGGGGCACCTGTCTCGACGCGCTCGGCAACATTCCATTCCTGCGCGCCGTCCACCCCTACGAGCGGCCGGCGATGACGACGGTCTATCGCACCAATCTCGATGTGGCCGATCTCTCGACCTCGAGCATCCTCGCGGTGCTCTTGTCGTTCTACGATCTGCCCGCGGTTTTCATCGCGAGCGGGCTCGGCGCCTATGCGCTGGCGCTGCTCGTCCGCCACCTGCCGCGCGGCATGTGACGGACGAGGCGGCGCCGATCACGGGATGTCGTTCATCGGCAAGAGGTCGTAAGGCGCCTTGAAGCCGGGCAGGGCCGCGATGCGGCCGGCCCACGCCTTGATGTGCGGCCAATCGGCAAGCTTGAAGCCAGCCTCATCGAGGAATGCCACGACGCCGTAGCAGGAGATGTCGCCGATCGTCGGCGACGCGCCGGCGACGAAGCTCTGACCGGCAAGACTCTCGTCGAGGACCTTGAGGCCGGCCTCGGCGGCGTCGCGATAGACCTTGGCGGTCGCCGGATCGACTTGAAGGAAGCCGCGGGCGATGGCTCGGGTCCGATAGACACCGGGGCTGAACCGATCGGCGTCCCAGAACAGCCATTCGCGCGCCCGCTGCCGCGTCAACGTATCGGCGCCGCCGAATTTGCCAAGCGTCTCCGAGAGGTATTGCAGGATCGCGCCCGATTGGCAGAGCTTGAGATCGCCGTGAACGAGCGCCGGTACCTGGCCGTACCGGTTGATCGCGAGAAATTCCGGCTTCTTGTGCGCGCCTTCGCGCAACGCGACGTGACGGTATGAGAACTTCTCGCCGCAGAGGGCGAGCATCAGCCCGGCCTTGTAGGTCGGGCCGGATAAGGCAATTCCATAAAGCGTAAAGCCGCCTTGCGACATGATTCGTCTCCATCGCTCGGTTGAACAGGGTCGCGATGGTGACGTTTGTTCGCGGCTTCTTCAACCGCGATCGAGCGCACGGCCGCGCAAATCTCCGCGAGGTTGCCGGGTTAGGCCTCCGCCACCAGCGCAATCGAGATCCGCATGCCTTTCGGATGGATCGGCAGCTTCGCACCTTGGCGCGCCGGCGGGTCCTTGGGGAACCACTTCCCCCATTCCTCGTTCATCCCGGCGAAGTCGCTCTCCTCACCCAAAATGAACGTTGCCTGCACAGCCCTGTCGAGCGAACTGCCGGCAGCACGGAGAATCGCTTGGACGTTTTCGAGGCACTGAGCGGTGTGTTCTTGAATTGTCGTGCCGACGACTTCGCCGGTCCTTGCATCGAAGGGTCCCTGCCCGGAGACGAAGACAAGACCGTTCGACTTGATCGCCTGGCTGTATCCGGCGAGAGATTTGGGTGCATCGTCGGTATGTATTACGACCTTAGCCATTTCTCCCTCTCCTTTTTTGCCGTCTGACAAAGCGGATAATTTAGGGCGCGCACTCATAGATCGAGGTTGGTCGGTAGCGGCTGCCCAAAAGAGTCACCAGACTAGCGGTATCAAGCGATACCGCACTTTTTTTCTGTACTCGACGTAGCCCGGGAGGTTCCTTGCCAAGAATTTTTCCTCGTCAAGTAGTCTCCATATGAGCGCGGGCATCATCGCGACGATGACGAACAACCCCCACCACGAACCGAGCGCGATCGGTATGCCAAGAAGCATGACAAAGGCTCCGGCGTACATCGGGTGCCGCACGAGCGCGTATGGGCCAGTTGATATGACCCTTTGGTCGGGGGTCAATTCAATGGTGGCAGAGGTAAACGTGTTTTCTTTGAACACGAAAAAAACGGCGAGAAAGCCGAGCGCCACAAGCACGTCTCCTGCGAGCGCGACATATGGCGGTATGTGCGACCACGCGAGGCGATGATCGAGTGCGGGGACAATGATGAGGCCGATAAATCCCAGAGACGCGAAAGACATTATGATCTTTTGAGTCGGTTCCTTCTCGGCAGTCGGGCCTCCGCTCATCCGTCGCTCCAAGAGCTTCGGGTCCTTCTTCATCAGGTAGAGGGTGATCGCGAGAGACGATGCGAAATATACGGCCAGGAACGTCCATGCCTGCCGGTAATCGAGCGTCCACGCCGGAATAAACAGCAGCGCCGCAATGGCAAGAAGCAGGAACAGGAGCCCGCCGAACGCCTTTATAGTCAGGATGTTCATGTCGTAATCGTAACACGTAGCCGAGTGCGTACGCGACGCATCGCCACCCGCTACGACAAGCTCGCAGCCAACGATCGTGCCTTGCTATGTGCTTTTGAGTCCACGCCCTATGCGGCGCGCACCCGTTCGAGGAAGCGATCGACCTCGACGCGCAGCGAATCCGATTGCGCGGCGAGCACGGCCGCGCCGTCGAGAACGCGGCGCGCCGCCGTCCCCGATTCGTCGGCGGCGCGTGTCACGTCGGCGATCGTCGTCGACACCTGGTCTGTGCCTGCCGCGGCCTGTTGCACGTTTCCGGAAATGGCTTGCGTCGTCGCCGCCTGCTCCTCGACGGCGGCGGCGATCGCCGTCGCGATCTCGTCGATGCGGCCGATGGTGCGGCCGATGCTCTGGATGGCGGTGGCGGCCTCGCGGGTCGCGCCCTGCATGCCGCCGATCTGGTTGGCGATCTCCTCGGTCGCCTTCGCCGTCTGGCCGGCAAGCGACTTGACTTCCGAGGCGACGACCGCAAAGCCCTTGCCGGCCTCGCCGGCGCGCGCCGCCTCGATCGTGGCGTTGAGGGCAAGGAGGTTCGTCTGCCGTGCGATGTCGTTGATCAGCTTGACGACATCGCCGATCTTCTGCGCCGCCGCGAGCAGCCCGTTGACCGTGGCGTTGGTGGCTTCCGCCTCGCGCACCGCTTGGCCGGCGATCTCGGCCGATTGCGTGACGCGGCTGCCGATCTCGCGCGTCGACCCGGTCAGCTCCTCGGTCGCGGCGGCGACGGTGCGAACATTTTCGGAGGCTTGCGTCGAGGCGGCGGCGACCGCAGTCGCCTGCGCGCTCGTGCCGTTGGCGACGGCGACCATCGTTTCGGCGCTGGAGCGCATCTCACCGGCCGCGTTCGAGACCGTCTCGACCACGCTCTTGACGCTGTTCTCGAAACTCTCGGCAAGGCCGAGCAATTCGTGGCGTCGGGCCTCGGCAAGGCGCACGCGCTCCTCCTCGGCTTGTCGGTCGGCCTGTTGCGCTGCTTTGCCATTGTCGCGAAAGACGATGAGAGCCGCCGCCATTTCGGCGATCTCGTCGCTGCCGTTTGTCGGGATCTCGGCTTCGAGATCGCCGCCGGCGACCGCCAGCATGCTTTGGCGCAGCCGCGACAGGCGTCGCATCAAACCACGGCCGACATAGAGCCAGGCGATGGCGATCGCGGCGAGAAGGCTGGCGATGGCGATCGCGATGAGTTGCCGTTTGCCGCCGACGATCTCTTCGGCCGAGTGCGTCGCCGCCGACCGCGTCTCGGCCTCGGCGTTCACGACGAGTTGCTGCACGGCAAAGCTGAAGCGGCCGGCGAGAGTGCGGTTCGCGATCAGGATTTTCTGCGCGTCAGTCGTCGTGTCGAGCTCCCGCTCGCGCAGCGCGAAGACGCTGTCGTCGCCGCTGCCGAGCCCGGTCAGCGGGGTGAGCTTCTGGCGCAACTCCGACAAATCCATGTGCTCTGCAAGATCGCCGAGCGTTTGGTTGATCTGCGCCGTCGCCGCGGCGACGCGGTCGCGCACCGGCGCGAGAAGCTCTTTGTTCGGTGCGGTCGCGGCCTCGGTCAGCAATCCGAAGAGCAGATTGGTTTCGCCGCGAAGGTCATAGAGGCCTTGCAAGACCAGGAGCTCGAGGTGAGAGACGCGCTCCAGCTTTGCCTTGACCTTTTCGAGGTCCTCTGACTCGTCCACGCCAATGGCGATCTTCAGATCCGACACCGAATCATCGAGCAGCGGGGCCAATGCCCCGGCGATGTCGCGGTGCGCCGTTTCGATCGCGGCGACGGCCTTGCCGCGCGCCTCGCTGGCTGCGAAGCGCCGGTCGACCGCCGCGGCGATGTCCTCGAGCTGTTTCTTCAAAAGCGCCGCGTTCTCGGCGAGGGCGCCGGCGGCGTCCTTCGCCGGCGTCGCCGCCAAGGCTTCGATGGCGCGCGCGAGCTCCTGCTGCTTGCCGGCAAGCATTGCCATGGCGGGCGCCGTCTGCGCCGTTTCCGTGGCGGCTAGCAAGGCCGGGGCCGTCGCGGCGATCTCGGCGCTCGTCTTGGCCACGCGAAGCGACGCGTTCATCGCCGGTACGTCGTCGTTCGTGACCGCATTCAGCGTCACGCCAAGCCGAGAGTAGGAGACAAAGGCGACGACGCTGGCGAGGACGGTGAGCGCGGTGACCGCGCCGAAAGCGGCGAAGAGGCGGCCGCGTATGCCGAGCCTATTGCCGATGCCGAGATTCGCGCGCGGCAGCTTGCGGGCCAACGGCACGAGCAGGCGCAGAGCGGTGAGGAGGCCGCGCGAACCCGCGATGAGAACGCGGAGCGCCGCGGCGAGACCCCGGTCGATCGCCTCGAGCGCCGGCGCGACTGCACGTAACGCTTGTGGCAAGCTCCAATCCCGCCAATCCCGCTCCAAGAACCATTCGAGGGCGCGCGTTGATGCGTCGCGAGCGTACCGTACCCATCTCCCCAGCACGTTGCGCCCCTCCCTTTGGTCATGCCGGATGGCGTTCGGCAAATTGCCGGATAAGTTTCACGATTACGGTTACCGAACTCTTAACGTCACGGTTGAAAAGCATTGAGCGAGTTGAGCTTTTTCACTCATTTTGCCTTATGATGCCTCGACGGAAGGGAAATCGCATGGCACTGCCGCGGACGGTCGATGAGAAGGAGAATGCGGCGCTCAGCGCCGCGGCGGAGCGTCTCAAGACGCTCCGCGCGCTCGAACGCAAGGTCTTGTGGCTTTCGGCCTGGATGATCCACAACGCCAACCATTTGCGCGCGAATCGCGATGGGCTGAAGGTCGGCGGCCACCAGGCGTCGAGCGCCTCGCTCGTGACCTTGATGACGGCGCTCTATTTCGATGTTTTGCGGCCGGAGGATCGGGTCGCGGTCAAGCCGCACGCTTCCCCGGTCTTTCATGCCATCCAATATCTTCTCGGCAACCAAAAGCTGGAAAAGCTGCAGGGGTTTCGCGCCTTCGGCGGCGCCCAATCCTACCCCTCGCGGACCAAGGATACCGACGATGTCGATTTCTCGACCGGGTCGGTCGGGCTTGGCGTCGGCATCACGCTCTTCGCCTCGATCGTCCAGGATTATGTCCGCCTCAAGAACATGGCGCCTGCCGAGCGGCCAGCCGGCCGCATGGTCGCGCTGGTCGGCGATGCCGAGCTTGACGAAGGCAACGTCTTCGAGGCGCTGCTCGAAGGCTGGAAGCACGATGTGCGAAACCTCTGGTGGGTGATCGATTACAATCGGCAGAGCCTCGATACGATCGTCAGCGATCGTCTCTTCAATCGTATCGACACCTTGTTCGGCATGATGGGTTGGCGCGTCGTCACGGTGAAATACGGCAAGCGCCTCGAAGCCGCCTTCGCCCGGCCGGACGGCGAGCATCTGCGCGAATGGATCGATGCCTGTCCCAACTCGCTCTACTCCGCGCTTGTCTACAAGGGCGGCGCCGGCTGGCGCGAGCATTTGCGGCGCGACCTCAACCGCTATCCCGGCATCAGGCACATTCTCGACGAACTGGGAGACGACGAGCTTCACGCTCTCATGACCAATCTCGGTGGGCAGGACATGGAGGCGGTGCTCGACGCCTTTCATGCGATCGACGACGACGTTCCGACCTGCTTCATCGCCTATACGATCAAGGGCTACGGACTGCCCTTCGCCGGCCACAAGGACAATCATGCCGGTCTCATGAACGTCGATCAGATGGGGAAATTCCGCGAGATCATGGCGGTGCCGGAAGGCTCCGAATGGGATCGCTTCATCGGCCTCGACCTCGCGCCCGACGCCCTCCAATCCTTTCTCGACAAGGTGCCGTTCAATGCCGCGGGTCCGCGACGGCTGAATGCGCCGCGCATTGCCGTGCCGGGCGACTTTCCGATGCCGCGCGGCGCGCGCATGTCGACCCAGGAAGGGTTCGGCCGCATCCTGAACGAGCTCGCGGCGAGCGGCGGCGAGCTCGCCTCGCGCATCGTC
The DNA here is from genome assembly GCA_041488295.1 of Allostellaceae bacterium. Classification (GTDB taxonomy): domain Bacteria; phylum Pseudomonadota; class Alphaproteobacteria; order ATCC43930; family CGMCC-115725; genus URHD0088. The sequence goes on along the minus strand of JBGPOZ010000157.1, from coordinate 512 downwards.
ACGACCTCGCCCGACGTCACGGTCTCGACCAATCTCGGCGCCTGGGTCAATCGACGCGGCATTTTCGATCGGACCGAGCGTCAGGACGTCTTCCGCGACGAGAAAGTGGTTTCGGCGCAGCGCTGGCTGATGACGCCGCAGGGACAGCACATCGAGCTCGGCATCGCCGAGACGAATCTCTTCCTGTTCCTCGCCGCGCTCGGCCTCAGCGGGCCGCTGTTCGGGGCAAGGCTGCTGCCGATCGGTACGCTCTACGATCCTTTCATCAAGCGCGGTCTCGACGCGCTCAACTACGCCTGTTACCAGGACGCCCGCTTCATGGCCGTGGCGACACCGTCGGGATTGACCCTTGCGCCCGAGGGCGGCGCGCATCAATCGAGCTCGGAACCGCTGATCGGTCTCGCCCAATCGGGCCTCGCCAGCTTCGAGCCCGCCTTCGTCGACGAGCTTTCCGTGCTGATGCGCTGGGGCTTTGCGCATATGCAGGAGGAGGCGGGGAGCTCGATCTATCT
>JBGPOZ010000156.1:0-11577 GCA_041488295.1 Allostellaceae bacterium | reverse complement strand
GGTTTGGAGCGACTTGTTTTCCTCGACGGTGATGACGCCTTCATTGCCGACTTTCTGCATCGCCTGGGCGATCATCTTGCCGATCGCAGCGTCGCCATTGGACGAGATGGTGCCGACCTGCGCGATTTCGGATGACGAGGCGACCGGCTTGGCGCGCTTCTCGAGGTCCTTGACCACGGCCGCCACCGCAATCTCGATGCCGCGCTTGAGGTCCATCGGGTTCATCCCGGCGGCGACCGATTTGGCGCCTTCGCGCACGATCGCCTGCGCCAGCACGGTCGCGGTAGTGGTGCCGTCGCCGGCGGTGTCGTTGGTCTTGGAGGCGACTTCGCGCAGCATCTGCGCGCCCATATTCTCGAACTTGTCCTCCAGCTCGATTTCCTTGGCGACGGTTACGCCGTCCTTGGTGATGCGCGGCGCGCCGAACGACTTGTCGAGCACGACGTTGCGGCCTTTGGGACCCAGGGTCACCTTCACCGCATTCGCCAGAATGTCGACGCCGCGCAGCATCCGCTCGCGCGCATCGCCATGAAACTTGACTTCCTTTGCAGCCATTTCTCTCTCCGATCCTTACGCGGCTTTCTTTTTCGCGGCGCTCTTCTCGATCACGCCCATGATGTCCGATTCCTTCATGATGATGAGATCCTCACCATCGATCTTGATCTCGGTGCCCGACCACTTGCCGAAGAGGACACGGTCGCCGGCCTTGACGTCGAGCGGATGGATCTTGCCATCCTCGCTGCGCGCGCCCGGACCCACGGCGACGACTTCGCCTTCCATCGGTTTTTCCTTGGCGGTGTCGGGAATGATGATGCCGCCCGCCGTCTTCTCTTCCTGCTCGACGCGGCGGATCAGGACACGATCCTGCAACGGTCTGAAGCCCATGACCCAAATCTCCATCAGATTGCACAAAACCGCGCCGAGAGGGATTTGCTAGCACTCCCCATGCGCGAGTGCCAGTGGAGATAAGGACTCTTCCGGCCGCTGTCAAGCGAACCCGCCCTTTTTTGGCAGCACTCTCGATTGAAAGCTGCTAATGCGTTGAATTTATTAGTAAAAAATTCGCGAATCCGACTGTATGATCGGTCGGCATCGTGCACAGTGACGATGTGCGTTTTTCGAGGTTTGGCTGATGAGCAATTTGCATTTGCAGCTCCGCGGCTATCGTTTGACGACGGCGGAGATCATCTACCGGCTGCCCGATCACCCGAAGCTGCTGCAAAGCTTCGTGTGGCAGAACCTTGACCTCGCCCCGGAGTTTCCGGTGCTGCATCGCTTCCTCGATTTCTGGCGCGACAACATCGAGGGCAAGCTGCATTCGGTGAAGGTGGCGAGTACCGGCATCATCGCGCCGGGCGAGTTCCGTCATGCCGCGGTGAGCTTCGCCCTCCATTGAGCGGGATGCCGAGGCATCGAGCGCGCAGCTAAGGCCGGCCCGGCGCGAGCGCGAGCGCCGTCAATCCGCCGCCGCGAAGAATTGATAGACCGCCGAATATCGCATCCGCGCCTCTTCGCCGGCATGGCCGGCATCGCATGTAGACTTCGGGGCTGCCCCGCCCTTGGTCTCGGCGCGGCGGATGAAGGCGGCCTTGGCGAAGGCGCCGCTTCCATCATGGCTCTTGGCGCGCAGCAGCAGCCACGGAATCGACACGCCATCCGGTGCGTCGGCGCGGCCCGCCACCTCGCCGACGACGAGGCTGCCGTCACTCGCCTTCCAGCTCGGCCCGGCGAAGTGCGTGCCGATCTGCCGGCCCGCCTTGTCGAAGAGCGTTGCCTCGGGCGCCTTGAAGACCCAGGCGTAGCTCTGATCCTTGGCCTCGCAGGCATAGATCTGAACGCCGTCGGCGATCGTCTCGACCAGCATGAGCGCGCCCTTCGGCGCCGCGACGCTGCTCTCTTCGGCCGAGGCGCCGCCGGCGAAGACCAGCATCCCGGCCGCCATCAATCGGATCCAGCGCGTCATCGCTCTCCCCTGTTCGCTGCTTGAATGGTTCTGCGCAACCTTCATTCTTGATGACGCGACGCCAAATGCAATACGGCATCGGTCGAATCCCGATCAAGCAACCGTGAGAGCGCGTCAATCCGGACGTCGCCGCTCTGCGACGCCTCGCCCCTTGCCAAATGCGGGCCGCGGCATCAGCTTCCCGCCATTCGCCACGGGAGCCTTGCGTGATCCGACCCGCCGCCCGACCCTCGCGTCACGACCGCCTCATCGCCGCCTGGCTTTTTGCCTGTGCCGTGATGATCGCGATCATGGTCGTGCTCGGCGGCATCACGCGTCTCACCGAGAGCGGCCTCTCGATCACCGAATGGCAGCCGGTCACCGGCATACTGCCGCCGCTCAGCCAAGCCGAGTGGCAGGCGGAGTTCGCGAAATATCAGACCATCCCGCAATTCACGCTGCTCCATTCCTGGATGGTGCTCGACGATTTCAAGACGATTTTCTTCTGGGAATGGCTGCATCGCCTCTGGGGGCGGCTCATCGGGTTCGCCTTCGCGCTGCCCTTCCTCGGCTTCGCGCTGCGCCGGCAGATCCCGCCGGGGCTCCTGCCGCGCCTTCTCGGCATCCTCGCGCTTGGCGCCGCGCAAGGCGCGCTCGGCTGGTTCATGGTGGAGAGCGGTCTTGCCGACCGGACCGAGGTCAGCCAATACCGGCTCGTCGTCCATCTCGGCCTTGCCCTCATCATCTACGCCGCGATCATCCGCACCGCGCTCGGCCTTGCCTGGCCGTCGGAACCCAACGCCGCCGACGGCGCGGCGCGGCTGCGTCGCGCCGTCGCCGCGCTTGCCGCGCTCGTCTTCCTGACGATGCTTGCCGGCGGTTTCGTCGCCGGCCTCAATGCCGGCCTCACCTACAACACCTTCCCTTTGATGGATGGGCGCTTCGTGCCTGAGGGCTACGCGCAGCTCGCGCCTTTCTGGCGCAACTGGTTCGAGAATGTGGCGGCGGTCCAGTTCGATCATCGCCTCCTCGCCGAGACCGTTCTCGCCGCCGCCGTTGCCCTTTGGCTTTGGGCGCGGTCCGCGAATTTGCCGGGCTGCGCCCGCCGCGCCCTCGACGCACTCTTGGTAACGGCGTTGCTTCAGGTCGCCCTCGGCATCGCGACATTGCTCCTCGCGGTGCCGGTGGCGCTCGGCGTCGCCCATCAGGGGGGTGCGCTTCTCCTCTTCACGGCCGTGCTGGTTGCGCATCATGCGCTCCGCGGCGCGGCCGACCGGATGACGCAGAGGGTGGCCCAATTGGACGAGTCCGAGCCGGCGCTGTTATAGTTGCGCCCTCTTTTTCCTCTCCCCGCGGGGAGAGGAAGGGGCCCGCACCGCGGGAAGGTGAGGGGGAGCCGCCGCCTCCGCTGAGTCCAGGCATTCGGCACCGAACGGGCGGCTGCTCCCCCTCACCCAACCCTCTCCCCGAGGGGAGAGGGTTTTTTGGCAACGGAGCGCGTCATGTCCGACTTTCCGAAGAAGACCCTCGAGGAATGGCGCGCTCTCGCCGCGAAGGAGCTGGGCGGCGCCTCGCCGGACACCCTCGTCTGGGAGACGCTCGAGGGGATCAAGGTCAAGCCGCTCTACACCGCTGAGGACCTCGAAGGGCTCGAGCTTGCCGGCGCGTTGCCCGGCTTCCCGCCCTATCTGCGCGGGCCGCGCGCCACCATGTACGCCAACCGCCCCTGGACGATCCGGCAATATGCCGGTTTCTCGACGGCCGAGGATTCGAACCGCTTCTATCGGGCCAATCTGAAGGCGGGGCAGATGGGCCTCTCGATCGCCTTCGATCTCGCAACCCATCGCGGCTATGACAGCGATCACCCGCGCGTCGTCGGCGATGTCGGCAAGGCCGGCGTCGCGATCGATTCGGTCGAGGACATGAAGATCCTCTTCGACGGCATCCCGCTCGACAAGATGAGCGTGTCGATGACGATGAACGGCGCCGTCCTCCCGGTGCTCGCCGGCTTCATCGTCGCCGGCGAGGAGCAGGGGGTCCCGCAGGAGAAGCTCTCCGGCACGATCCAGAACGACATCCTCAAGGAGTTCATGGTCCGTAACACCTACATCTACCCGCCCGGGCCCTCGATGCGGATCGTTGCCGACATCATCGAATACACGGCCCGGCACATGCCGAAGTTCAACTCGATCTCGATCTCCGGCTATCACATGCAGGAGGCGGGGGCGACGGTGGTGCAGGAGCTGGGATTCACCCTCGCCGACGGTCTCGACTATGCGCGCGCGGCGCTGTCGCGCGGCCTTAAGATCGACGATTTCGCGCCGCGCCTTTCCTTCTTCTTCAACATCGGCATGAATTTCTTCATGGAGGTGGCGAAACTGCGCGCGGCGCGCCTCCTCTGGGCGCGGATGATGCAGGAATTCGCGCCGAAGAATCCGGCGAGCCTCGCGCTGCGCACCCATTGCCAGACCTCGGGCGTCAGCCTCACCGAGCAGGACCCTTACAACAACATCGTCCGCACCACGGTCGAGGCGATGGCGGCGGTGCTCGGCGGCACGCAATCGCTGCACACCAACTCCTTCGACGAGGCGATGGCCTTGCCGACTCCCGCCTCGGCGCGGATCGCACGCAACACCCAGCTCATCATCGCCGAGGAGACCGGCATCCCGAATGTCGTCGATCCCCTGGGCGGCAGCTATTACGTGGAACACCTGACGCATTCCGTGGCGGCGGCGGCCTGGGCGCTTATCGAAGAGGTCGAGGCGCTGGGCGGCATGACGCGCGCCGTCGAAAGCGGCATGCCGAAGCTGCGCATCGAAGAGGCGGCGGCGCGGCGCCAAGCGAAGATCGACCGCGGCGAGCAGGTGATCGTCGGCGTCAACAAGTACCGGACCGATGAGGCGGCGAAGATCGACCTGCTCGACGTCGACAATACGCGGGTGCGCGAGCAGCAGGTGGCGCGCCTCAAGACGATCCGCGCGACGCGCGACGGCAAGGCGTGCAAGGCGGCGCTGCAGGCGCTGACCCGCGCGGCCGAAAGCGGCAAGGGCAATCTCCTGGAGCTCGCCATCGCGGCGACGCGGGCGAGAGCCACGGTCGGCGAAATCTCGGACGCGCTGGAAAGAATCTTCACCCGGCACCGCGCGGTGATCCGCTCGGTCTCAGGCGTCTATGGCGGGATCTATGAGGGCGATGAGGGCTTCAAGCGCATCCAGCGCGAGGTCGAGGCCTTCGCACGCGAAGAGGGCCGGCGGCCGCGCATGCTGGTCGTGAAATTGGGGCAGGACGGTCACGATCGCGGCGCCAAGGTGATCGCGACGGCCTTCGCCGATATCGGCTTCGACGTCGATGTCGGCGCCTTGTTCCAGACACCCGAGGAGGCGGCGCGGCAGGCGATCGAGAATGACGTCCATGTGGTCGGCGTCTCGAGCCAGGCGGCCGGGCACAAGACGCTGGTTCCGGCGCTCATCGCGGCGCTGCGCGCGGAAGGCGGCGAGGACATCCTCACCATCTGCGGCGGCGTCATTCCGCCGCAGGATTACGACATGTTGATCGAAGCGGGGGTCAGCGCGATCTACGGCCCCGGCACGAACATTCCCCTCGCCGCGGGCGAAATCCTCGGGCTCATTCGCAAGAGGCGGGTGGAGGCGGCATAAGAAGGGGATGAAGGGATTGTTTGGTGATGAGGGGATGACGGATTTGCGCGCCTTCGGCGCGAGTGGCCGCGCTATGATATGGTACGCACCGCGCCGGGCGTCACGCGGGCGAGGGGAGCGATCCCCTTATCCCCACATCATCCCCACATCCCCTACCTAGAGCGCGTGACGGGGCGGAGGCGGCGCGGATCAACCGTGGGGTTGCGGCGTCGATTGCGGCGCCGGGGCTGTCGCCGCCGCGGTGGCGCCGGTCGGCGTCGACATCACCGTGTGCGTGCTGCCGTAGGTGCAGGGGCCGTCGGCGAAGGCGGGCGCGGCGATGAACAGGGTTGCGGCGGCGAGCAGGACGATACGCATGGCCTTCTCCTTCCGAGGGCAACGTCTCGCGCGATTCTGAGCCGACCCCGTCCCAGCGTCAATCGGCCTTCCCGCGGAATTGATCGCCCTCATTTTCCCCGCACCCCTTGTTGCGGCGTGGTCGGGCACGCTATTTACCACGCTGCATGCCCATTCTCTTCGCCATCGTCCTCATCGATCTCATCGGCTTCGGCATCGTCATTCCGCTGCTGCCCTTCTACGGCCAGCGCTTCGGCGCCTCGCCGCAGATCGTGACCTTGCTGATGGCGACATACTCGTTCTTCCAGTTCTTCACGGCGCCGCTGTGGGGGCGCCTCAGCGACCGCTACGGCCGCCGCCCGATCCTGCTGTTGAGCCTCTGCGGCTCGATCGTCTCGTATCTGTGGCTCGGCGTCGCCGGCGCGCTCTGGTCCCTCTTCGCGGCGCGCGCGGTGCAAGGAGCCTTGGCCGGCAACATCGCCGCGGCGCAAGCCTATGTCGCGGACGTCACGACGCCGGAGAACCGCGCCAAGGGCATGGGGATGATCGGCGCCGCCTTCGGCCTCGGCTTCATCATCGGGCCGGCTCTGGGCGGCGTCCTCGCCGGCTCCGACCCGGCCAATCCCGATTTCTCAGCGCCCGCCTTCCTCGGCGCCGGGCTCTCCTTCCTCGCATTCCTCGGCGCGCTCGCCGTCTTGAAGGAAAGCCTGCCGCCGGAAAAGCGCGGCGCTGCCCGCGTGGGGCGCCTCGAGGCGACCGGCAAGGCGCTAGCGCGGCCCGTGCTGCGCCAGCTCCTCGTCGTCTTTTTCATCGTCATCTTCGCCTTCGCCGGCATGGAGACGACCTTCGCGCTCTGGGCCAACCGGCAATTCGGCTGGGGCGCGGCGCAGGTCGGATATCTCATGGCCTATGTCGGCGTGCTCTCGGCGGTGATCCAAGGCGGGCTCATCGGCAAGCTGGCGAAGCGCTTCGGCGAAGAGCGCGTGCTGCTCGTCGGCACGGCGGCGATCCTTCTCGGCCTCGTCGGCATCGCGCTCTCGGCCCATGTTCCGGCCCTCCTCGTCGCCGCGGCTTTCCTCGCCGGCGGGATGGCGATGACGCAGCCTTCGATCAACAGCCTCATCTCGCGCCAGGCCGGCGGCCATGAGCAGGGCGAGGTGATGGGCGTCGCGTCCTCGACGGGCAGCCTCGCCCGCATCCTTGGCCCCGCCTTCGCCGGGTTCCTCTTCGATCATCTCGGCCGCAACGCGCCTTACTACGCAGGGGCGGCGTTGATGGTGGTCGTCATCGCCTTGGGCCTCCGCTTGACGCGGCGGGAGGAACCGATCCTCGCGCCGAAGACGGGCGCGCCATGAGCCCGCGTCATCCACCGCCTTCCGGCGCGCCGCCAACCCCAGCTGCGCCCGGCCTCAGCTTCGCCGACGAGCTGAAGAGCCTCAGCCTCCTGCGGCCCTATCTCTGGCCGCGCGACCGGTTCGATCTGCGCGTGCGGGTCGTCCTCGCGGTTCTTTGCCTCGTCGTCGCGAAATTCGTCAATATCGGCGTGCCGCTTCTCTATAAGCGCGCGGTCGATGCCTTGACGCCCGGCCATGCGACGGCGGCGGTCATTCCGATCGCCCTCATCATCGGCTACGGTCTGGCGCGGATCGGCGCCCAGGCCTTCGGCGAGCTGCGCGACGCGATCTTCGCCAAGGTCGAGCAGAACGCCGTTCGCAATGTCGGGCTCTCGACCTTCCGCCATCTCCACAACCTCTCTCTGCGCTTCCATCTGGAACGGCGCACGGGCGGCATGTCGCGCGCCATCGAGCGCGGCATCCGCGGCATCGAGTTCCTGCTCTCCTTCATGCTCTTCAACGTCATCCCGACGTTGTTCGAGATCCTCCTCGTCTGCGGCGTCCTCTGGCGGCTCTACACCTTCGAATTCGCCCTCGTCACCTTCGCGACCATCATCTGCTACATCGGCTTCACCTTCGTCATCAGCGACTGGCGCATCAAGTATCGCCGCGAGATGAACGAGCGCGACAGCGAGGCGAACACCAAGGCGATCGACAGCCTCCTCAATTTCGAGACGGTGAAGTATTTCGCTAATGAGGACCATGAGGCGCGGCGCTTCGACACGGCGCTGCGCGCCTATGAGCGCGCTGCCGTGCGCAGCCAGGCGACATTGTCGATCCTCAATATCGGCCAGGGCGCGATCATCGCCACGGGCCTCATCGGCGTCATGCTCCTCGCCGGGCGCGGCGTCGCCGACGGCAGCATGACGGTCGGCGATTTCGTCCTCGTCAACTCCTACCTCATCCAGCTCTACATGCCGCTCAATTTCCTCGGCATGGTCTACCGCAACATCAAGCAATCGCTGACCGATCTCGAGAAGATGGTGACCCTCCTCAAGGTCGAGGCCGAGGTGAAGGACGCGCCGGACGCGGCGCCGCTCGCGGTCGAAGCGGGCGAGATCGTCTTCGACGACGTCTCGTTCCGCTACGACCCGCGCCGCGCGATCCTGAAGAGCGTCTCGTTCCGCGTGCCGCCGGGCAAGACCTTGGCGATCGTCGGCCCCTCGGGCTCCGGCAAATCGACGATCGCGCGGCTCCTCTTCCGCTTCTACGACATCGATGAGGGTGCAATCCGCATCGACGGCCAGGATCTGCGCCAGGTGACGCAGCAGAGCCTGCGCCGCGCCATCGGCGTCGTGCCGCAGGACACCGTGCTGTTCAACGATTCGGTTCTCTACAACATCGCCTATGGCCGCCCCGGCGCGACCCAGGCCGAGGTCGAGGAGGCGGCGCGCCTCGCGCGCATCCACGATTTCATCGCGGCCTTGCCCGACGGCTACCGCGCCGAGGTGGGCGAGCGCGGCCTCAAGCTTTCGGGCGGCGAGAAGCAGCGCGTCGCCATCGCCCGCGTCATCCTGAAGCACCCGCGCATCCTCATCGCCGATGAAGCCACCTCGGCGCTCGACACCAAGACCGAGCGCGAGATCCAGGCGAGCCTCAAGGAGGTCTCCGCCAACCGCACCACCCTCGTCATCGCCCACCGCCTCTCGACCATCGTCGACGCCGACGAGATCCTCGTGCTGGAGGCAGGCGAGATCGTCGAGCGCGGGCGGCATCCGGAGCTGCTGGCGAGGGGCGGGATCTACGCCGAGATGTGGGCGCGGCAGCAGGAGGCGGCGGCGCGCGAGGCGGCGCTGGCGGAGGTGGCGGAGTAGGGGGGGTGACGAGCTCTTCATCAGCCGCCGCACAACGTGATCCAACCTCTCTACGAGCTAAGGTTCGGCATCCTAGGAAAAATTGATTGACGCTCGCGCCGAAGCTCGAATCAATGCATTCAAAGTGGACGAGAGGGGTGATCATTGGGCAAGAGCACCACCATCGAATGGACCGACCACACCTTCAATCCATGGTGGGGGTGCACCAAGGTTTCACCGGCCTGTGATCATTGCTATGCCGAAGCCTGGGATAAGCGCATCGGTGGTGGTCATTGGGGACCCCACGCGGATCGCCGTACTTTCGGTGATAAGCATTGGGGTGAACCGCTGCGCTGGGATCGCGCGGCAGCGGAGGCCAAGACTCAGCGCCGGGTCTTCTGCGCATCCATGGCCGATGTGTTCGACAATGCCGCGCCGGACGGCGCACTCGATCGACTTTGGCAGGTGATCCGCGCGACGCCGCGGCTCGATTGGCAACTGCTGACTAAGCGGCCGCAGAACATAAGAAAGATGCTGCCGCCCGACTGGGGTGACGGCTACGAGAATGTTTGGCTCGGAACCACGACAGAGAACCAGGAAGAGGCCGACCGTCGTATTCCTTACCTTCTCTCGGCCCCGGCTCGAGTGCGTTTCTTGTCATGCGAGCCCCTCCTTGGACGGATCTCGCTACGGGCTGATTGGGTCCGCGGAAAGCTGCATTGGATCATCGCCGGCGGCGAAAGTGGAGCTAAGGCGAGACCTTCACATCCTGAGTGGTTTCGGTTCCTGCGCGATCAGTGCGTTTCAGCCGGCGTCGCATTTCATTTCAAACAGTGGGGCAATTGGAGCCCTGAAGGCGGCGAAAAAGCTTACCTGACGAAACGAATACAACTTGAGGGAGAATCTGGTGTACAAAACCTAGTGCATCTCGGAAAAAAGGCATCTGGCCGCGAGCTGGATGGTAGAACATGGGACGATCTCCCTCCAAGGCCGTCGCTATAGGAGAGCAGACTACTCTTTTCGAGTTTGGTGATCCGCCCGTCCAACGTTCCGTTGTAAAGCTTCGGCCACTTCGGAATCCAATATGGACGGAGAACAAAGCACGCCTGATCGAGCGCTATCTGTACTACTTCGTTCTGATCACTAAACACGGCACTTATATTGATGGCTTTGCCGGTCCTCAGTACGCCGACAAACTGGATGCTTGGGCGGCCCGGCTGGTACTCGAAACCGAGCCAAAGTGGCTGCGGCGCTTCTTCCTATGCGACAAAGGAAGTTCCCAGTATGCCGCGCTCAAGAAGCTTCGCGACGAACAGCCTCCGCGAAAGCGTCGAGAGCCGAAGCGGACAATTGACCTCTACCATGATGACTTCAACGTGGCAGTCGAGGACATACTGGCTACAGGCAAGATCCGTGGAAAGGAGGCGACGTTCTGCTTGATCGATCAACGCACGTTCGAGTGCAAATGGGCGACTCTCGAACGGCTCGCCGCACATAAGAAGGGCGGCGAGAACAAGGTCGAGCTCTTCTATTTCCTCGCAGCATCCTGGCTACCACGCGCGCTCGCTGCTCAGCGGGACCAAAGGGTAGTAGGTGACTGGTGGGGTCGCGACGATTGGCGATCGCTACGTTCAATGAAAGACCATGCTCGCGCCGAGCTCGTGTGCAAGCGGTTCAGAGACGAGCTGGGATATCGCAGCGCATTGGCATGGCCCATCCGATCGAAGGAGCATGGTGGCAGAATCCACTATCATATGATCCACGCGTCCGATCACGAGGAAGCACCGAAGCTCATGCATCGAGCGTACCACAGAGCAGTTACGCCGAAGGAATCTCCAGAGCAGTTAGGCCTTCCGCTATGAAGAGTATCGGGGAGGGCAAGCTCCGCCTCGAGCCAACGCAGGAATAGCAGCCCGGCATTTGTGCGATCCTGCAATGCGGACACGGTACCTCGCTTCTCCTACTGGGGGACCCAACGCCTACCCCGCGATCGCCCCAAGCACCTCCCCCGCGAATTGCGAGAGCGTGTCGTCGCGGGCGCCCATCACGACGATCCGGTCGCCCGGCCGGGCGAGTTCGGCGAGCTTGATGCCGCAGGCGGGGCGGTCGGGGAAGGCGTGGGCGGTGCGGCCGGCGGCTTCGACGCCAGCGACGATGTCGCGGCTGGTGACGCTGCGATCGGTCGTGCCGCCGTAATAGACGGGGTCGGGCATGATGAGGACGTCGCCCTCGGCGAGATGGCGCGCGAAGCAGTCGATGAAGGCGTCCTTCATCTGGCGGAGCGGGCCGAACCCATGCGGCTGGAACATGACGAGGAGCCGCCCCGGGAATTGATGCAAGGTGGACAAGGTCGCGGCGATCTTGTCGGGGTTGTGGGCGAAATCGTCGATGACCGTCACGCCCTTTTCCGTGCCGACGAGTTCGAGGCGGCGGCGGATGCCGGCGAAGCTGCCGAG
>JBGPOZ010000155.1:0-11617 GCA_041488295.1 Allostellaceae bacterium | reverse complement strand
GCCGACTGCCTCGGGGCCCGCCGGCTTTGCCAGGCCCTGGTCGAAGGCGATCTGAACCTGCGCCTCAGCGACGGCACCCGGCACGATCTGTCCGCCACCCGAATCCGCGGCGTCTATCTCATGGACATGATCGCCCACAACAACGACCACGACCGCGACGTATTCCAGATCGCGCCGGGACGCGGCGCCCCATCGATGCGGCTCGCCTACGAGGCCCATCTGGCGACCGAACTCTGGAATGCCGGAACGGCGCAATGGAACCGGCGCGGCTCGCGCCGCGGCCGAGGCCGCGGCGTCCGCAGCCCCTCGGGTCAAATCCCGCCGACCGTGGCGCGTCATCCGGCGCTGCATGGCGAAGTGCGGCCAGCCTATGATCCACGCAGCTCGCTCTACAACACCGACGGTCAGATCTTTGCCGACGCCGGCGTGCCGGTCGTCCTGTTCATGGAGAACTACGACATCAACCGGCACGGCTATCACGACAGCCAAGACACGATGGCGAATATCGACCTCGACTATGGCGCAGCGGTGGCGGCCATCGCCATCGAGTCGGTCGCACGCGTTGCAGCGGGGCTCTAGCAGGTTGGTAAACGGCCAAGGTCACCGGCGTGTGCGTCCATGATCTGCGGCACACCTGTTGAACCAGTGAGGCCGTCAGGCGTGCTGCCGGTGAGTCTCGATGACGTTCGCAATCTTGGTTTCGGCAAGCCGCGCTCGCCTCTCGTAGTCGTGCGCCCACCGGAGCGCCATGAGCTTCTCGTCGAGGTCAGTGACAGCGTCCGCCAGGGCGCGCATTTCGCGAGCGCGAGTGCGTGGAACTGAGGCGTCGCTGACGAGCAGATCATTCTCGTCCATGAAACCGATTCCTCGCGGCCGGTTTACACGTCAAGAGAACAGTCGGGACGGCTGAATGTTCTGATGCAGGCTCAAGTTGACACAGCCGCGCGCCGGGCGCATGCGGAGCCGCTTCGCGGCGCACAGCAAGCCGCGGCATGTCCATGCTGAATTCCGCCACCGCCCCTGTCCTCAGCGCGTGGCAGCGCGTTTCACTTGCCGCTGTCTGGCCGGAGGAGTTTCGACGGGCACGGCCGTCCTATTCGCCCAGTCAATCCGGAACCTCGCCGGCGGGTGCTCGATCCGGAAGCTCTCGACCTCGCCGTTCGGGAGAATGCGAGAGACGGTGACGGGTGCCGGGGATGGCTCATCGCGATCTTTTTCCATGAGGAGCGAACGATCGGAAACGTGACCCCGAAATGAAAATAGGTCCGTTTCCGGACCTTAATTTTTCTCTAGCTATTTGAAATATTTGGTGGGTGCTACAGGACTCGAACCTGTGACCCGCTGATTAAGAGTCAGCTGCTCTACCAACTGAGCTAAGCACCCCCGCGAGGAGGCCGGGTGTATAACAAAGCGCTGCGGGCTTGTCGAGGCATTCGCGCCGGGTCGACGGCGCTGCGTCAGCCCAGGCTCTCGCCGAAGCGGCCGACGCGGATGTCGCGGTGGATATAGGCGCTCATGAGGAGGCCGAAGCCGAACATCACGGTCAGCATCGCGGTACCGCCATAGGAAATGAGCGGCAAGGGCACGCCGACCACCGGGATGAGGCCCATCACCATCGCCGTGTTGATGAAGACATAGAGGAAGAAATTGATGGTGAGGCCGAGGCCGAGGATGCGGCCGAAATGATTGCGGCTCCGCAGCGCGATGGCGAAACCGTAGATGAAGACGAGGGTATAAAGGGCGAGGAGGGCGAGACCGCCGACGAGGCCCAGCTCCTCGGCCAGCATCGTGAAGATGAAATCGGTTTGTTTCTCGGGCAGGAAGTTCAAATGGCTCTGCGTGCCGAGCAGGAAGCCCTTGCCGAAGACGCCGCCCGAGCCCAGCGCGATCTTCGATTGCAGGATGTGATAGCCGGTGCCGAGCGGGTCGTTCTCGGGGTTGAGGAAGGTGTAGATGCGGTTCTTCTGGTAATCGCGCATATGAGACCAGACGAGCGGCAGCGCGGCGGCGCCGGCGGCGATCACCGTACCGAACTGCCAGAGCCGGACGCCGGCGACGAAGAACATGGCGCCGCCCGACAGAATGAGCTTCATCGCGGTGCCGAGATCGGGCTGCTTCAAGACGAGCGCGGCCGGCGTCAGGATGAGAATGGCCGGGATGATGAGCCGCGTCGGTCGCGCGATCTCCTCGATCGTCAATCCGTGGAAGTAGCGGGCGAGGGCGAGGACCAAGGTCACCTTCATGAGCTCGGAGGGTTGCAGCTGGATGATGCCAAGATCGATCCAGCGCTGCGCACCCATGCCGATCGCGCCGCGGATCTCGACAGCGACGAGAAGGACGAAGGCGATGCCGTAGATCACATAGGCGCTGCGCATCCAGAAGCGGATGTCGACGACGGCGACGCTGAGCATGAGCACGACGGCCACGGCGTAGCGGACCATCTGCTTTGCCGCCCAGGGCTCGAGGCTGCCATTGGCGGCGGAATACAGCATCGCGAAGCCGAAGGTGGCAATGACGGTGAGGAGGGTGACCAGCCCCCAATTGATGCTCCACAGCTTTTCGGCGATCGAAAGCCGCGTCGGGCTCGCTTCGAAAGAGGCCATGGCGTCCCTCGCGCCTGCGTCGTCAGCTTCGCGTCGGGTTCGTGCCGGAATCGGCGACGAACTCGACATCGGGGACGCGCCGGGCCGGGTCGCGGGTTTGCGCCAGGCGCAATAGGTCCCGGCAGATCGGCGCCGCGACGGCCGAGCCGCCGCCCGCCGATTCGCCGCCATGCTCGACGACGACCGCGCAGACATAGCGCGGCGCGCTGACCGGGGCGAAGGAGATGAAGAGCGCGTGATCGCGCTCCTTCCAAGGCACGTCCTTGATCTTGCGCAAACCGTGCTCGCGCTCGGCTTGCGAGATGTGACGGACCTGCGAGGTTCCCGACTTCCCGCCCATTTCGAGCCCGGGATCCTTGATGCGGGCGCCGTAAGCTGTGCCGCCCTGCTCGTTGACGACCGCGGACATCCCGTCGAGCACGAGTTTGAGATCGCGCGGCGAGATGCCGATCGCGGGAAATTCGCTTCCTTGCTGATCGGCGACGGTCTGCGCCGCTCCCGTCGCCTTCATGATTCCAGCCTCGCGCGTGATGCGCGGGACGATCGCTCGGTTGGTGACGAGGCGCGCCGCCATCGTCGCGAGCTGGAGCGGCGTCGCCGTGACGAAGCTCTGCCCGATGCCGGCGCTGATCGTCTCGCCATGTTGCCAGGGAACGCCGGTGACCGCGAATTTCCAGTCGCGCGTCGGAATGATGCCGGCGCGCTCGCCCGGCACGTCGAAGCCGAGCGGCGCGCCGAGGCCGAAGCGCTTCGCCATCGCGGCGATGCGATCGATCTCGAGGCGTCGCGCCGTCTCGTAGAAGAAGACGTCGCACGAATGCTTCAAGGCGTCGCGTACGGCGAGCGTGCCGTGGCCGCCCTTTTTCCAGCAGTGCCAGACCGCGTTGCCGAGCGCGAAATGGCCGGGACAGGTGACCCGCGTCTCCGCCGTGATGACGCCGGTCTCGAGCCCGGCGAGCGCGACCATCGGTTTGAAGGTCGAGCCCGGCGAGTAAGTCCCGGCGATCGCCTTGTTGCTCAAGGGATTGCGCGGATTGGTGGTGAGCTCGTGCCAGAGCGCCGGGGTGAGGCCGGCGCCGAAGGCGATCGGGTCGTAGCCGGGGCTTGAGACCATGGCCAGAACCTCGCCCGTCACGGCGTCGAGCAGGACGCAGGCGGTGCTTTGCTCGACGGCGCATAGCCTTGCCGCAAGATCTTGCAGCGCCATGTCAAGGCCGAGCACGATCTCCTTGCCGGGCTTGCCTTCTTTGCGTGAGATTTCACGAACGACCCGGCCGAAAGCGTTGACCTCGACCTGGCTGGTCCCGGCCGCGCCGCGCAGGTTGAGATCATGGAACTTCTCGACCCCCGATTTGCCGATCCGAAAATCCGGCAGCTCGAGAAGCGGATCGCCGGTCAGCTCTTGCTCCGAAACGGGGGCGACGTAACCGAGGATATGCGAGCCCGTCTCGCCGAAGGGATAGGTCCGGCTCAACCCTTGCTCGATGCTGACGCCCGGGAGCTCCGGCACATTGACCTCGATGCGCGCCACCTCGTCCCAATTGAGGTTGGCGCGGACGACGACCGGTACGAAGGAATGCTTGCGCCTGACGTCGCGCAGGACGCGCCGGCGATCGGCCTCGGTGAGGATGATGAGCGAATCGATCGCATCGAGCGTTGCATTGATGTCGCCCGCCTGCTCGGCGATGATGACGACGCGGTAGTTCTGCACGTTGGTCGCGAGCGGCACGCCGAAGCGATCGACGATGCGCCCACGCGGCGGCGCAAGCAGACGCAGATTGATGCGGTTTTCGTCGGCGAGAACGCCATAGCGGCTCGCCTCGACGACCTGCAAATAGTACATCCGGCCGGCGAGCGTTGCGAGCAGCGCCGATTGCGCGCCGGCCAGCGCGATCGAGCGCCGGGTGAAGAGCTTGGAGCGTTGGTTCTCGCGTTGCATCGCTCGCTCGCTATGTCGCCGGCACGAAGGCGCGCTGCAGGCGCATCAGCAGATAGCCGATCGCCGGGAAGGAGGCGACGGTGAGCACCCATTGCAACGCCGAGGCGCGCATGTCGAGCATCGCGCCCTGCAACGCGCTACCGAGCAGCCAGAGAAAGCCGATCGCTGTCGCGGCGAGCAAGGTGAAACCGCCCCAGACGAACGGAAAGAGCCGATTGACGAAGAAGCGTCGCTGCGTCACGACGATGGTACGGGAAAGCAGCAGGAGAAGGGACGACACGCCGAGCGGCGTCCCGGTGAGGAGATCAAGCACCAGCCCGCACGCGAACACCACGATGGGCGGCAACAGCTCAGGCTGATAGATCGTCCAATAGTAGACGCCGGCCAGCGCGAAGAGGGGGGTCACGGTCGCGTAGTCGGGCACGCGCAACGGCAGCACGGCCATGATGAGGAGAACGAGCATCGTGAGCGTCGGGATCGATTTGCCCGCCGACCACTCGTTGCGTCGCCATTCGGCGCTGCGCATCGCCATGTCATGCCCGCCCGACGCGGCCCGGCATCACGACGCCTCGCGCGACGCACCGCGCGCGGGCTTTGCCGGGCGCGGCATCACCGGCTGAGGAAGAACGCCGTTGAGCCCGTAATTGACGACCCTCAGATAATCCAATCGCGACAGCTCGGCGAAAGGCTCGACGCGGACGATGCCGTCTTCGATCGCAGCGACGATGCCGACCGGCAAGCCCGGCGGGAAGATGCCGCCATTGCCCGACGTGACGAGACGGTCGCCCACCTTGATCTCGCTGCGTGCCGGCAAGTAGAGGAGGCGCGGGCGGTCGGAATTGTCGCCGGCAAGGACAGCGCGCTCGCGCGATCCGTCGACCGCGATCGGGATGCGCGAGTTGAGATCGGTGAGGAGGAGGACGCGCGCCGCGTGGTCGCCGGCTTCGGTGATGCGGCCGGCAAGCCCTTCGCCGGTGATCGCTGCCTGGCCGCGGATGACACCGTCGCGGCTGCCGGCGTCGATGAGAACGCTGCGCACGAAGGAGCCGCCCGAATTGGCGATGACGCGCGAGGAGATGAACGAGACCGCAGGATCCGGAGCGAGCCTCAGCAGCTCGCGCAGTCGCGCGTTCTCGCTGCTCAATTGCTGCGCCGCCTGCTGCCACTGCATGAGGCGCGCATTGTCGATCCGCAACCGCTCGTTCTCGCTGTAAAGCCCGACCATGTCGTGAAACCGGTCGATGACCCCATCGACGGCGCTGACCGGCTGGGAGAGCAAGCCAAGCACGGGAGCGACGGCATCGCCGAAGCTCGCCCGCAAGCGCTCGAACAACAATGCGTCGGCCTTGCCGAGCACGATCATCGTTACCGAGGCAAGTACCAGGATCGGCAGAGCGAAGCGCTGTCCGATCGCTTTGATGGGCATGGCGAGCCGCATCAATGTCCCCATCGGTCATCGACGATGCCGCCCCGATGGCAGCCGCCGCGACCGATCTTCTCGTTCAAAATATACTGCGGGTCCGAGGAGTTAACCAAGGGTTACTCAATACATATTTATGAGAACATTCTTCAAAGTTTTCATTTCTTCGAGCGCTCGCCCCGTGCCGAGGGCAACGCAGGAGAGCGGATCGTCGGCGATCGAGACCGGCAGGCCGGTCGCGTGGCGCAGCACGAGATCGAGGTTGCTCAGCAGCGCGCCGCCGCCGGTGAGGACGATGCCCTTGTCGACGATGTCGGCGGCGAGCTCGGGCGCGGTGTGCTCGAGCGCCACCTTGACCGCCTCGATGATCGAGCCGACCGGCTCGGCGAGGCTCTCCGAGATCTGCCGTTCGCTGATGACGATCTCCTTGGGAACGCCGTTCATGAGGTCGCGCCCCTTGATCTCCATCATGCGACCTTCGCCGTCCTCCGGCATGCAGGCCGAGCCGATCTCCTTCTTGATGCGTTCGGCCGAGCTCTCGCCGACGAGGAGGTTATGGTTGCGGCGGATATAGGCGATGATCGCCTCGTCCATCTTATCGCCGCCGACGCGCACCGAGCGCGAATAGACGATGCCGCCCAGGGAAAGGACAGCGACTTCGGTCGTGCCGCCGCCGATGTCGACCACCATCGAGCCGGTCGGCTCGGTGACGGGCAGGCCGGCGCCGATCGCCGCCGCCATCGGCTCCTCGATGAGGAAGACGCGGCGGGCGCCGGCGCTCTCGGCCGATTCCTGGATGGCGCGCCGTTCGACCGCGGTCGAGCCGGAGGGCACGCAGATGATCACCTGGGGCGATGCAAAGCTGCGTCGGTTGTGCACCTTGCGAATGAAGTGCTTGATCATTTCCTCGGCGACTTCGAAATCGGCGATGACGCCGTCGCGCAAGGGGCGGATCGCCTGGATGTTGCCCGGCGTTCGCCCGAGCATCATCTTGGCCTCATCGCCAACGGCGAGGACTTGTTTCTTGCCCTTGACGCTGGCGATTGCGACGACCGAGGGCTCGTTGAGCACGATCCCGCGTCCCTTGACGTAGACGAGGGTGTTCGCCGTGCCGAGGTCGATGGCCATGTCGGCGGAGAGGATGCCCAGCATTCTACCAATCATCTTGTTTTCTATCGGTTGCGACGTTGCGTGGATGGCGAGAGAGCGAATGCTGGGCCGTTTGGTGTCGCGAGGCGCGGCCAGGGGATGGCCGCGCCTCGCGGCGTCAAGCGGACAGCGCGGTCGGCGCCGATTTCGCCCTCTTGGTGAAAAGTTTGTTCAAGGCGTGGAGATAGGCCCGCGCCGAGGCGACCAGCGTGTCGGGATCGGCTCCTTGGCCGTTGACCGACTTGCCGTTCTCCTCGAGACGGACCGTGACTTCGGCTTGGGCGTCGGTGCCCTCGGTCACGGCATGCACCTGATAGAGCTGCAGCCGGGCCGTGTGCGGCACCATCGCCTTGATGGCGTTGAAGGTAGCGTCGACCGGGCCGTTGCCCGAGGTCATCGTCTTGTGGATTTCGCCGTCGATATCGAGCTCGAGCTCCGCCGTCTGCGGACCCTTCGAGCCGGCGACCACCTGGAGCGAGACGAATTTGACGCGGTCATGGGCGCGCCCGATCTCGTCGTCGACGAGCGCGATGAGATCCTCGTCGAAGACCTCCTTCTTGCGGTCGGCGAGATCCTTGAAGCGGCGGAACGCATCGGAGAGCGCGTTGTCGCCGAGCTCGAAGCCCAGCTCCTTCAGCTTCATCTTGAAGGCATGCCGGCCGGAATGCTTGCCCATCACCAAGGTCGAGCGCATGAGGCCGACCGATGCCGGCGTCATGATCTCGTAAGTGCCGGCATGCTTCAGCATGCCGTCCTGATGAATGCCGCTCTCATGCGCGAAGGCATTGGCGCCGACGATCGCCTTGTTTGGCTGCACGACGAAGCCGGTGATGGTCGAGACGAGGCGGGACGCTCTTGTGATGTACTCGCTCTTGACGCCGGACTTGTAGGGCATCGCGTCCTGGCGCGTCTTGAGCGCCATGACGATCTCTTCCATCGAGCAATTGCCGGCGCGCTCGCCGAGCCCATTGACGGTGCACTCGACCTGCCGCGCGCCGGCGCCGACCGCGGCCAGCGAATTGGCGACGGCGAGGCCGAGATCGTTGTGGCAATGCACCGAGACGACCGCCTTGTCGATGTTCGGCACGCGATCGAAGAGCATGCGGATGAGGGCGGCGAATTCCTCGGGAATGGCGTAGCCGACCGTGTCGGGAATGTTGACGGTGCGTGCTCCGGCCTTGATCGCGCTCTCGACGGTGCGGCAGAGGAAATCATGCTCGCTGCGCGACCCGTCCTCGCACGACCATTCGACGTCCTCGCACAGATTGCGGGCATAGCCGACGCTGTCGATGACGGCCTCATGGACTTGCTCGGGCGTCATCCGCAGCTTGTACTTCATGTGCAGCGGCGAGGTGGCGATGACGGTGTGGATGCGCGGCCGCTTGGCGTGGCGCAGCGCCTCCCAGGCGCGATCGATGTCGCCGCGGGCGGCGCGCGAGAGACCGCACACCGAGGAATTCTTGACGATCTTCGCGACTTCGCGGACCGCCTCGAAATCGCCGTTCGAGGCGATCGGGAAACCCGCCTCGATGACGTCGATTCCCATCTCTTCGAGCAAGGTCGCTATCTTGATCTTCTCGTCGAGGTTCATCGAGGCGCCGGGCGATTGTTCGCCGTCGCGCAAGGTCGTGTCGAAAATGATGACGCGGTCGGCGGCGGCGCGCTGCGCGGCCGCGCGTGGCTTGCGGGTCGTTTGCTGCTTGGCGTTGACGCTCATGGGAGCGATTCCTCTGCTGATGGTGAATATCGCTGACGACTGAAGACCCCCTGAGCATGCATCGCGGCGCGACGCGAACACTCAGGGGCCACTAAGTCGAAGCGAACCACCACCCGGAAGAGTGGCACCCGGAAGGACAGCACGGACGGCAGCGGCGCTGGCGGCAGGAATAGCGTGGCGGTACGAGACCGCCCCCGACGTCACCCTCCATCCCAGCATGCAACCGTTCATTCCAAACCCCGTCGGAGACCGGCGACGCGCCGATCCACGCAAAGCTTCGGCGAATACCGTTAATTTCCGCTTAAATGCGGCGCCGAAACGAACGAAAAGCCGGACTTTTGTCCCGGCGCATTATCTCTAAACCGTTTCACCTTGAAACCGCAAGGTTTCTATTAACCATGTGCGGCCAAGTCGGGCCGGAATCAAACTCTCGTTGCGAGGCGTCCGGTTCTTTCGATTCCGCCACGCCGCAGCTTCCCCTATGATCGCGCTTCCTCAGCCAAACGACCGGAGAAGGGTCATGGGAAAGACACTCGAACTCACCGCCGCCGACGGCCACAAATTCGCAGCATATCGCGCCGACCCCGCCGGCAAGCCGCGCGGCGCCATCGTCGTCATCCAGGAAATCTTCGGCGTCAACAATCACATGCGTCGGGTGACGGATGGATTCGCCGCTGAAGGTTACGTCGCAATCTCGCCCGCGCTGTTCGACCGCACCAAGCGCGGCGTCGAGCTCGGCTACGACCAGGCGGCGATCGCCGCGGGCCGCGATTTGCGCGGCGCGGTCGGCGATGACGGCCCGCTGGCAGACATCCAGGCGACGATCGACGCGGCCGGGAAATCCGGCAAGATCGCCGTCATCGGCTATTGCTGGGGCGGTTCCTTGGCCTATCTCGCAGCGACGAGGCTCGAGGGGCTTGCCGCCGCGGTCGGCTATTACGGCGGCGCCATCGCCGCCAATGCCGGCGAAAAGACTCGGGTGCCGGTCATGCTGCATTTCGGCGAGACCGACCAGAGCATTCCGATGAGCGACGTCGAGAAGGTGCGCGCCGCGCATCCCGAGATCGCGCTCCACGTCTACCCGGCCGGGCATGGGTTCAATTGCGATGAGCGCGGCAGCTACGATGCCAAATGCGCGAAGCAGGCGCTTGGCCGGACGCTCGACTTCCTGCGCCAGCACATCGGATGAGCCTTGCCCTCTCGGCCGAGGAGCGCGCCATGGCGGCGGGGGCACGAGGCCCCGCTATCGCCATGGCCTCGCGCATCCTCGCCGAGACGGCGCGCATCCTTGGTGCCCCGCGCCTCGTTCCGGTCACCAGCAGCCATGTCGATGGCTGCCTCTACCACGGCGACAGCGGCGTTCATTTCGCCGAGCGGCTCGCCGCGGATGGCGGCAAGGTCGCCGTACCGACGACGCTCAATGTCGGCGCGCTCGACCTTCTCCATCCCGGCCGCGTCCATTTCGATGCCGCGCGCGCGGCGATGGCGCGACGGCTGATGACGGCCTACGAAGCCTTGGGCTGCACGCCGAGTTGGACCTGCGCTCCTTATCAGGCCGGCCACCGCCCCGGCCGCGGCGAGCATGTCGCCTGGGGCGAATCGAACGCGGTCGTCTTCTGCAATTCCGTCCTCGGTGCGCGCACCAATCGGCTTGGCGACTTTCTCGACATCTGCGCCGCTCTGTGTGCCAGAGCGCCATACACAGGGCTCCATCGCGACGAGGATCGGCGCGCGCGCATCGTCGTCGAGACGCACCTGCTGTCAGACCGGTTGAAGGAAACCGACGCCTTCTACCCGGTGCTCGGCGCATGGCTCGGTGCCGAGGTGGGCGCGGATGTCGCGGCGGTCACGGGAATGCCGCGGGGGATCGGCGAGGACCGCCTCAAGGCGCTTGGCGCCGCCGCGGCCTCGGCGGGTGCGGTCGGGCTCTTCCATATCGTCGGCGTGACGCCCGAGGCGCCCGACCTTGCCGCCGCGACGCAAGGGATACCGCCGGAACGGACGATCGTTCTCACGCCGGCCATGGTACGGGCGGCGCGCGACCGATTGTCGACGGCGACGGCCGACACCAAGCGAATCGATGCCGTCGCCGTCGGCAGCCCGCATTTCTCGGCCGAGGAGTTCGCCGAGCTCGGCGATCTCCTTGCCGGGCGACGCCTCGCCGTGCCGTTCTACGCTTGCACCGGCCGCGGCGTGCTGGTGCGGATCGAAGCATCGGGCCTCCTCGGCCGCCTTACAGCGAGCGGCGTCGAGATCGTCACCGACACCTGCGTTGTCGTCGCCCCGATCCTGCCGGCAGCGGGCGGCGTCCTCATGACGAATTCCGGCAAGTTTGCCCATTACGCGACGCCGAACACCGGCTTTGCCACGATCTATGGCAGCCTCGCCGATTGCGTCGCCTCGGCGTTGACCGGCCGCATCACGCGCGAGGAGGCGCTGTGGGCGTGAGCGCTCGAATCCTCATCGACGGGACGGCGGAAGGGCCGCTCCTTCGCCTTGACGAGCCGATCAGCTTTTGGGGCGGCGTCGATCCGGCGACCGGCCGTCTCACCGATCCGCGCCACAAGCAGCATGGCGTCTCGATCGCCGGTACCGTTTTGGCGCTTGCCGCGACGCGCGGATCGAGCTCGTCGAGCGCGATCATGCTCGAGCTTCTCGCGCGCGGCCTCGCCCCGGCGGCGCTGTTGCTCGGCGAGCCCGACGCCATCCTCGCGCTCGGCGTCATCGTCGGTGGCGAGATGGGCTACCGGACGATCCCGATTCTCGCGATTCCTGCCGCCGAGCAGGCG
>JBGPOZ010000154.1:0-11617 GCA_041488295.1 Allostellaceae bacterium | reverse complement strand
CCATCGAGAAGTAGTGCCCCTGCAGGCGGAAGGTCGGCATCCCGATGATCGTCGCGACGCCGAGGCTGACGAGGATGCCGCAGGGAATACCGAGCACCGGCGCCAGCTGCCAATGGGTGAAGACGAGCAGCGGCACATAGGCACCGATGCCGAAGAACATCGCATGGCCGACCGAGATCTGCCCGGCATATCCGCCAACGATGTTCCATGCCGAAGCGCCGATCGCCGCGAGCAGCAAGTCGGCGCCCATACGTTCGTAGAAAGGGCCGGTAAGGACGACAGGATACAGCAACAGCGCCGCGGCGATGAGGAGAGCGAACCAGCGCATCAGGCCGCCTTGCCCATCAGCCCGTGCGGGCGCAGCCAGAGGATCGCGACGAAAAGCGCATAGACGACGATGTCCTTGTAGACGGGTCCGAAGGCGTAGGCGGAGAGCGATTGGATGAGGCCGATGAGAAGCCCGGCCACGAGCGCGCCGGGAACGCTGCCGAAGCCGCCGAGGGCGACGACGACGAAGGCGGTCAGGGCAAAGGTCTCGCCGACGCCAGGCGAGAAGGGATAAAACGTCGCGATGAGCGCGCCGGCGATCCCTGCCCCCGCCGCCGAAAGCCCCCAGGCCAATGCTTGCATGCGATCCGGCCTAATCCCCATCAACATCGCCGCATCGCGGTCCTCGGCGACGGCGAGAAGCTGGCTGCCGATCCGGGTGCGCGTCAGCACGAGGTGCATGCCGATGGTGAGAGCGAAGGCCGCCGACCCGGCGGTGAGCTGCGGCATGCCGAGCAGAATCCCGCCGATATTCAAGGTTCCAGGAATAAGATTGTCCGGCAGGGTTTTGAAATTGGCCGAAAAGATCGAGAAAGTCAGATATCGCAGGAGGAGCGCGAGCCCGAAGGTCGAGAGAATCTGCGCGATCATCGGCCCGCGCATGATATGGCGGATGAGGCCGAAATAGGCAACGACGCCGAGGAGAAAGAGGAATGCCGCCGCGGCGGGCGCGAAGACGAGCGGCCCGCCATGCAGCCAGGTGACGACGATGAACGCCACATACATCCCGATCATGACGAATTCGCCATGCGCGAAATTGATGACGTTCATCATTCCCCAGATCAGCGTCAGCCCGGCCGAGAAGAGCGCATAGACGGCGCCCAGCAGGAGGCCGCCGACGATGATCTGGAGCAGGATCATGCGGCGAGCGCCACCTCGCCTATTGCCAACCCTTGAATGGGTAGATGAGCGTCGCCGTCGCCGATTTCGCCGGCCAGACCGCCTTGTAATCCTTGCGCTGCAGTTGGATGAGATAGGTTGCGCCGAGGTTGTTCTGACCGGTGTCGTCGAATTTGATGCCGCGATAGCCCATCATCAGCTGGGCCGGCTTGAGGTCGGTTTCCTGCAGCGCCTTCTGGATCGCTTCGGGCTTGGTCGAGCCGGCGCGGTCGATCGCATCGGCTAGCACGAAGAAAGCCTGCATGTTGCGCGCGCTTGTGTCGTCCATCTCATGGCCGGTCTTTTTCTTGAACATGTCGTTGATGAGCGACGTCGGGCTGCCCGGCTTGCCGACATCCCAGGCGCTGCGGTTGACGGCACCCTGCGCGATGTCGCCGACATTCTCGATGAAGGCGGGGTCGGAAAAGCCGGAATCGTCGCCGATGACGACGGGCGGCCGATAGTCGAGGTTCTTCAGCGTCTTCATGTAGAGGATCGTATCGGCGGTATAGCTGACGAAGATAATCGCGTCAGGTTTCTTCTCCTTGAGTTGCAGGACTTGCGCCGACACATCGGTGCTGTTGGCGCTGTATGACACGTCGATGCCGATCGGCAGATTCGCCGCCTTCGCCGCTTCGCGCAGGCTCTCGGCGATCGAGGTGCCGTAATCGGTGTTCTCATAGACGATGGCGATCGATCCGATCGAATGATTTTGTTTCTTAAGATCGTTCAGAAATTCCATGTAATTGTTGGCAAAATCCTTTGCCACCGGCGTCACGCGGAAGATCCATTTGAAGCCGCGCCCCGTGATGTTGCCGGCAACGGAATCGCCGACCACCCAGGGAATCCCGTAGCGCTCGGCGACGGCGGTCGCCGCGAAAGTCACCGAAGAGTGGTAGGCGCCTTGTATGGCGACGACGTGCTCCTGCGTGATGAGGCGCAGGGCCTGGCTCTGTCCGACCGAAGGGTTGCCTTGATGGTCGGCGACGACGAGCTCGATCTTGGCGCCCTTGAGCCCGGGCAGCCCAGCCGTCTTGGCGAGCGGCAGATCGCCCAATTCGGGATGCGCGCCATTGACGATCTCGGCAGCAAGCTCGATCGCTGCCTTCGATTGCTGTCCCGCGCTCGCCGCATTGCCTGAGAGCGGCATAAGGATGCCGATCTTCACGGTCTCCTCGGCACCGGCTAAACCGGCAAACCCCAACACGGCCGCGCTGGCGACCGCGATCAGCATCCTCCGCATACGATCCTCCCCTACGATCGTTCATCACCACGGAGGTCACGGAGAACACGGAGATTTTGTTTGTTCCGCGAAGCACGGGCCTTCTCTTCCTCCGTGCTCTCCGTGACCTCCGTGGTGAAATTTATCTCATCACTCCGCCGCCGCCCGGGCGCGCAGCGTCGCCGTCGCCGTCTCGTCGACGCTCCCGTCGTCGTGCAGGACGACACCGTAATCGCACTCGGCCGCTTCGCGCGTGATGAGCCCGTCGAGCACATCCGATGCGACGCGCTCCGCCGGCCGATCGCGCGGATCGCCGAAGCCGCCGCCGCCCGGCAGCTCGAGACGAATGGCATCGCGCGGCGGCACGGTCTGCCGCCCCTTCGGCCGGATCGGCTTGCCGGAGAGCAGCGTCACGCGTCCCGGGCCGCCCAGCCCGCCGCCGTCGCGCCCGCGCGCCGGGTTGTGGATGCGCTCGAAATTGCACAGGAGGCTGATCGGCGTGCCGTCGGCGCCGGCGATTTCGATCACCTGGCCGAGGCCACCGCGATACTTGCCGGCGCCGCCCGATCCCTCGCGGAACTCGCGCCGCCGGAAGATGACGGGAGCGATCGACTCCGTCGCCTCGACCGGAATGGTCCTGACGCCGCTCGGAAAGGCGGTGACATCGAGCCCGTCCTTGCCAGGCCTGGCGCCGGTGCCGCCGCAATGGAAGATGACCGTACTGAAATCGGCGAGCGCACCGGCGTCGCTCCCCTCCTCCACCTCGTCGACCATCGAGCCGCCGCCATAGATCTGTGGGTTCCACAGCGAGGAGGCGCCCTCGGCGGGGACGCCGCCTGGCAGCACCTGATGGAGACAGCCGAAGACGGTGTCGGGCAGCATGTGACCCACGGTGTGGCGCGCCGCCACCGCCCAGGGCCGCTTGACATTGAGGATGCAGCCCTCGGGCGCGCTGACAGTGAGCGGCTCCAAGGAGCCGGCATTGTTCGGCACCTCGGGCGCGACCAGGCATTTGATGCCGAAGGCGGTGTAGGCCAGAGTGTAGTTGAGGACGACATTGATGCCGTAGGGACTCGCCGGCGAGGTTCCGGCGTAGTCGACATGGATGCCGTTCTCGCCGATCGTCATCGCCGCATTGAGGAGGAGCGGCTTGTCGTAGCCGTCCATGCGGACGCTGTTGCGGTAGACGCCCTTCGGCAGCTTCCGGATCTCGGCGAGCGTCGCCTCGCGCGACGCTTCGATGATGTGGTTGCCGAGCGTCTCGAGATGGCTGATCTCGAATTCCTCCATCATCTCGACGAGGCGGCGGCTGCCCTCGTCGTTGCACGCGGCGAGCGCGTAGATGTCGCCCTCGACCTGCAACGGTTCGCGCACATTGGCGCGGACGATGCGCAGGAGATCCTCGTTCATGCGGCCCTCGCGCGCGAGCGGCATGATCGGGATGGCAAGACCTTCCTCGAAGACCTGCCTTCCGTCCGGCCCCATGCCGAGCCCGCCGATGTCGACGACATGGACGGTCGCGGCGAAGAGCCCGACGGGACGGCCATCGACGAAGGTCGGGCTGACGACGGTCAGATCGTGCAGATGGCCGCAGGTGAGCCAGGGATCGTTGGTGACGTAGTGGTCACCCTCCTTCATCGTCTTCAGAGGATAGGCGGCAAGGAAGTGCTTCACCGCATTGGCCATCGAATTGACGTGGCCCGGCGTGCCGGTGACGGCCTGTGCCAGCATCCTTCCCTCTGAATCGAAGACCCCGGCGGAAAGATCGCCCGCCTCGCGCACCGAGGTCGAGAAGGCGGTGCGGACCAATGTTTGCGCCTGCTCCTCGACGACCGCGATGAGGCGGCTCCACATGATCTGCATGTGGATCTGCGAGAGCGCCGAATTTGCCTTGTCCATCATCGGGCGCGAGGCTAACCCGGCGAGCGCAGGAGAGCAATACGGGGAGGCGCCGACAGGCGCGCGGGATTCTTAACCATGCGGGACGCATCGATCCATGCCACCAAATTGCACGCTCACACGAAGGGTCCAGGTGCGCATCAGGGCCAAGCGAGCCAACCGAACCACAGAAAGATCCAGGGCGACGCGACCGACATTCCATTGTAGCACGCATGTACGATGATCGGAGCACGGACCGAACCGCAGAGATGCCGACTCAGCGACAGAGCGAGCGCCAATGGCAGAAGAAGTGTTACGCGACCGATGCCATCCGGCAAATGCAGAGCGAGCCACATAACACTTGTGATCGCCGCAGTCGGAAGTGTGCCCCAACTCGTGCGCAAGCCTGTCCAAAACCACCCTCGAAAGAACAGCTCTTCGGCGAGCGGAGCACCGATGATTGAAATCACAAGACCAAGAGAGCCAATCCACCAATTGACATTGACAGCTTGGCGCAATAGCTGCGGGGTTGCATAAAAGGCGAGAAAGAGAATGCTCGCGATGTAGGCTGCGATAGCGACGCAGATAAATATGACGCTCTTGCGCCGAGTGATTACGCTATCGCCGATACCGAGACGCACGTCACCCCGTCCAGCAACGGCGCCCTTTTGCAGCGCAACCCATATGAGGACGATCTCTGCACCAACGGCACCGACAGCAGCGAAGATTGCCTTGCTGTCGGCTGGCGCCATTCGGGCATGTAGTCCTGCGGTGCCGAAGGCCACACCGACAATAAAACCCACAGCGGATGCGCCGACTAGCGAAGCCAGACTCCAAACGAAAGCAGACCAGACAAGGCGCCATCCGGTGAATGAGACAAATTGCCCTTGGTTAGGTAGCGAATTGGTAGAAGCGGCATGGTCACTGGGCGCAAGCGACATCTGATTGACCTCAAGACAACCTAAGGTCGTTATATTTGATGCCTAATATGATGGATAGGGAAATTCAGTGTTTCCGATCGCGAGGCATCACCCCGCCTTCCGCCGCAGCTCGATATAGCCGAACCCGTCGATCCGCGCGTCGAAACGCGGGCTGACGACGGTCGAGGTCTCGTCCTCGTCGATGATCGCGGGGCCGATGATCGCGGCACCCGGCGCAAGGTCGCGGCGATGATAGATCGGGAAGTCGAGGAACTCGCCGGCCGCCGGATCGAGGACACGGCGGCGCGAGGACGGCGCCGGCGTCGATGCGACGAGCGGCACCGGCGTTTCGGACGCCGCGTCGACCGGCGCGCTCACCGTGAGGACCCAGCTCAGAAGCTCGACATCGACGCCGGGGATCGTCCGCTTATAGAGCGCGCGATAGGCATCCTCGAAACCGCGTAGCAACGTTGCCGCATCGGCCTCGCCATAACGGCGGACCGGCACCGGCACGGAAATCTCGTGGCCCTGGCCCTTGTAGCGCATGAAGGCCGAGCGCGTTTCGATGAGTTTCGCCTCCCCCGCACCCTGCCGCACGATCGCCTCCGCGGCGCCGCGCATCTCGTCGAGGATGCGGTTGGCGGTGACGGGATCGAAGGCGGAGAGGCGCTGCAGATTGGTGCGCACGATCTCGTAGGCGACCGGCGCGCGAAGGAACCCGATCGCCGATCCGACGCCGGCATTGACCGGAATCAGAATACGGTCGATGCCGAGCTTTTCGGCGACACGGGCGGCGTGGAGCGGCGCCGCGCCGCCGAACGCGACCAGGGTCCGCTTGCGCAGATCCTTGCCGCTTTCGATGGCGTGGACGCGCGCCGCGTTCGACATGTTCTCATCGACCATCTCGCTGATGCCGACGGCGCCAAGCTCGACCGGCAGATCGAGACGGTCGCCGATCGCCGTGCCGATCGCGGCAGCGGCCGCCTTCGCGTCGAGCGGCAGCTTTCCGCCCGAAAACAAGGCGGCGTCGATGCGGCCGAGCGCGAGATCGGCGTCGGTCACCGTCGGCCGCGTGCCGCCGCGTCCATAGGAGGCGGGACCCGGCTCCGAGCCGGCGCTGTCGGGCCCGACGGCGATGCGGCCCATCGCGTCGACCCGCGCGATCGAGCCCCCGCCGGCGCCGATCTCGACCATCTCGATGACGGGGATGCGCAAGGGCAGCCCGCTCCCCTTCTTGAAGCGATAGATGCGCGCCACCTCGAAGGCGCGGCTCGTCTGCGGGCGCGCCTGATCGATGAGGCAGATCTTCGCCGTCGTGCCGCCCATGTCGAAAGAGAGGACCTCGTCGAGCCCGTGCTGGCGCGCGATGTGGCTCGCGAAGATGGCGCCGCCGGCCGGCCCCGATTCGACGAGGCGCACCGGAAAACGGATCGCCGTCTCGATCGTCGTCAACCCGCCGCCCGACAGCATGAGGAAGAGCGGGCAGTCGAACTCGGCGGACGCGAGATCGCGGCGGAGATTCTCGAGATAGCGCGCCATCAGGGGCTGGATATAGGCGTTGGCGCAAGCGGTCGAGAAGCGCTCGTATTCGCGCATCTCCGGCGAGACCTCCGAGGAGAGCGTGACCGGGATGCCGGGGAGACGCGCGGTGATGAGCTCTGCGATGCGCCGCTCATGCGCCGGATTGGTGAAACTGTGGAGGAGGCCGATCGCGACCGCCTCCAAGTTCTGCCGCGCGATCTCACCGATGACGCGCCCGACATCGGCCTCGTCGAGCGGCGTCACGACCCTGCCTTGCGCGTCGACGCGCTCGGCGACGCCGAAGCGCCAGCGCCGCGGCACGAGCGGCGGCGGCAGATCGATATTGACGTCGTATTGCTCAAAGCGGTTCTCGTGGCGGATCTCGACCGTGTCGCGGAAGCCTTCGGTCGTGATCAGCGCCGTTCGCGCCCCTTTGCGCTCGATGAGGGCGTTCGTCGCGAGCGTCGTGCCGTGAATGATGATGGCGAGGTCGCCCGGCCGTAATGCTGCCGCCTCGAGCACCACGCCGATCGCCTGGAGCACGCCGCGCTCGGGCGCGCTCGATGTGGTGAGAACCTTGGCGCTGAACCGCCGTTTGCCGATTTCCAGGGCAACGTCGGTGAATGTGCCGCCGATATCGACGCCGAGACGCGCTGTTTTGCTGGCCTGCACGAACATCTCTCGAAGCTGGTGGGAGAGGGAACCGCAGGGTTCCGCGAAGGCGCGAATTCTTACCATCGGTCCCGCCTCTGTCAATTCGCGAGGTCGGGGGCTCTTGCCGCGATCAGCGGCGCAGCAATCGAACGAGGACGCGCGCTGGAGGCAGAATGCGGCTGATCGGGGTGGAGCAACCGGGAGGTGCGATCTCGACGCGGCGGCGCGGGTCGGGCATCTTGCGCGGAGAACCATGAACGACACCACGCGACACAGCATCGGACAGTATGACTACGTCATCGTCGGGGCGGGCGCCGCCGGCTGCGTCCTCGCCAACCGCCTCAGCGCCGATGCGGGAAAGCGCGTCCTCCTGCTCGAAGCTGGGGGCAAGGACAACTATCTCTGGATTCATATTCCGGTCGGATATCTCTACTGCATGGGCAATCCGCGGACGGATTGGTGCTTCACGACCGAGGCCGAGGCGGGGCTCAACGGCCGGGCGCTCGCATATCCGCGCGGCCGGGTCCTCGGCGGCTGCTCGTCGATCAACGGCATGATCTACATGCGCGGACAGGCGCGCGACTACGACCAGTGGCGGCAGCTCGGCAATGCCGGCTGGGCGTGGGACGACGTCCTCCCCTATTTCAAGCGCTCGGAAGACAATGTGCACGGCGCCGACGAGGTGCATGGCGCCGGCGGCGAGGTCCGCGTCGAGGAACCGCGCATCTCATGGGAGATCCTCGACGCCTTTCGCGAGGCCGCGGCCGAGTCCGGCATCCCGAAGACCGCCGATTTCAACCGCGGCAACAATGAGGGCTGCGGCTACTTTCAGGTGACGCAGCGGCGCGGATTACGCTGGAGCGTCACGCGCTCCTTTCTGCGCCCGGCGATGAAACGGCCCAACCTCACCGTGCTGACCCACGCCCAGACGAGCGCCATCCGCTTCGCCGGCCAGCGCGCCATCGGCGTCGAATTCTGGCGCGAGGGCGAGGCTTGCTTCGTCGAGGCGGCGGGGGAGGTCATCCTCTCCGCCGGTGCCGTCGGTTCGCCCCATCTGCTTGAGCTCTCCGGCGTCGGATCGGGCGCGGTGCTGCAGCGGGCCGGCATCGCCGTGCGGCACGATCTGCCCGGCGTCGGCGAAAACCTGCAGGACCATCTGCAGCTCCGCCTCGCCTACAAGGTCAAGAATGTGAAGACCCTCAACGAGCGGGCAAACCGGCTGAGCGGCAAGCTCGGCATCGGGCTCGAATATCTTCTCTTCCGGCGCGGCCCCATGACGATGGCGCCGAGCCAGCTCGGCGCCTTCGCCAAGAGCGACCCGTCGCGCGAGACGCCGGACCTCCAATATCATGTCCAGCCGCTCACCCTCGATCGCTTCGGCGAGCCGCTCCACAACTTTCCGGCCTTCACGGCCTCGGTGTGCAATCTGCGGCCGACGAGCCGCGGCGCGGTTCACCTCAAGAGCTCGGATGCACGCCAGCAGCCGGCGATCGCGCCCAACTATCTTGCGACCGACGCGGATCGCCGCGTCGCCGCGGCGTCCATTCGCTTGACCCGGCGGATCTGCGCCGCTCCCTCTCTCGCGCGTTTTGCGCCGGAAGAGTTCAAACCCGGCCCGCAGGCACAGTCGGACGCGGAGCTGGCGCGCGCCGCCGGCGACATCGGGACGACGATCTTCCACCCGATCGGCACCTGCAAGATGGGCCCGGATCCGCGCGCCGTGGTCGACGGGCGCCTGCGCGTCCACGGTCTCGAAGGCCTGCGGATCGTCGATGCCTCGATCATGCCGGTGATCACCTCCGGCAATACGCATGCGCCGACGGTGATGATCGCCGAAAAGGCGGCCGACATGATCCGGGCGGATTCGCGCGGCTGATCCCCTTCCCTACGCGGCCGACCCCTCCTCCGTCATCGCGCCATAGATGCCCGCCTCGAGCTTTTCGAGGAAGGTGAAGGGCGGCGGCGGCTCGGTGAAGCCGCATCGGCGATAGAGTTTCTGCGCGTCCCGCGTGCCAAGCAGCCAGCGCCGCATCCCCTTCAGCTCCGGATGGGCGAGAATGGCTTCGATGAGGCATCGGCCAGCCCCGCTGTTGCGCTCCTCCGGGAGGATGAAGACGTCGGCGAGATAGGCAAAGGTCGCGCGGTCGGTGACGACGCGCGCAAACCCGATTTGCGCGCCATCGCGGTAAGCCCCGAAGGGCAGCGAATGGTCGATCGCCTTTTTCAAGACGTCGAACGGAATCCCCTTCGCCCAGTGCGAACGCGCGAGAAAATCGTGGATCATCGCGAGGTCGAGCCGCGCGCGGTCGGTATCGATCTCGTAGGAAACGGAGCCCGCCGCAACGGCGAGCGCAAAACTGGATCTTTGCATGACTGGCTCCGCAAGATGCGGGGGTGGTGCCGGAAAACGAGCAGAGGCGCCGATACGCGGCCTGCGCCTCGAACAGCCCCATGGGCTGTCAGCGGGTTCGTCGTCGCAGAATCCGGCGCGGCTCAGTCATGGCGGCATAAATAATGAAGCGCGGTCGCATGTCAACCGCCGATCGACGACGGTGCGTGCGGGCCGGCATGGTGCCTCGTTATGGCCTGCCGCTATCGCGAGATAGACAATGTGTCCTCGACAATCTCTTGTATCGTTCTAATCTATCTGAAACTCAGAGGAATAAGTGCCTCTGCCCAAGCGTTGGGAATACGCGCGGGTGGCGCATTGGCACCGCTAAGCGGTGGCCGGAAATGCGGGGGATATGAGCGAGGGCGATCGAGCCGCCGATTCGGGACGAGCGATGAGGGCGCGTCGCTGCCTGCGCGGAACGGCGCGACGTGCCCTGGGCATCGGCGTTGTCATGATGCTGGGCAGCACCGCGGCATTCGCGGACGAGCCACAATTCTTCCGCATCGGCACCGCTGGGACGACCGGAACCTATTTCCAGATCGGCGGCCTCATCGCCAGCGCGATCTCGAACGCGCCGGGCTCGCCCAATTGCCAGCGCGGCGGAACCTGCGGCGTGCCGGGCCTCATCGCCGTGGCGCAGACGACGCAGGGATCGGTCGAGAATGTCGAGCTGATCGGCAAGGGCCAGATCGAGGCGGCGATCGCGCAAGCGGATGTCGTGTCCTGGGCCTATCACGGCACCGGAAGTTTCAAGAACCGCGGCGCCATGCCAGCCCTGCGCGCCATCGCCGCACTGTTTCCGGAAAGCCTGCACCTCGTCGTCCAGCGCGACGGCCCCATTCGAACGCTAAAGGACCTCAAAGGGAAACGCGTTGCCATCGGCGAAAAAGAGTCGGGGACCGTCGTCGACACGCGGATCGTGCTCGACGCCGTGGGTCTGACGGACCGCGACATCAAGCCCGATTTTTCCCGCCTCGGCGAGGCCGCGGCGGGGCTGCGCGACAATACCCTCGATGCCTTCTTCCTCGTCGGCGGGTATCCGCTTCCGGCGGTGGCCGACCTTGCGGCTTCGACACCGATCCGTCTTGTCCCGATCGGCAGCGACGTTTTCGATAAGCTGAAGAAGCGCTATCCCTTCTTCAGCCAGACTGACATTCCGGCCGACACCTATCGCGACTTTTCGACGGATGTGCAGACGCTCGGTATCCGTGCGCTCCTGATCGTCGGCGAGGAGGTTCCCGAACCCCTCGTCTACGCCGTCACCAAGTCGCTGTGGAACGAGGCGACGAAGACGCTTCTGACGACGCGCAGCGCGGCGGGCAGCCGGATCCAACTCGCGCAGGCGCTCGACGGGCTCGACATCCCGCTCCACCCCGGCGCCGAGCGCTTCTATCGCGAGATCGGACGCCTCACCGACGCAACGAAGGAATAAGCCGGTCCTTACGCCGTCGCGTCGCGTTTGCGGATCCTGAAGAAGAATTTGCCGTTGTCCTCGCGCGATTCGAGGAGCGCGTCGCCGGTCGTGCTGCAGAACGCCTCGAAATCCTTGACCGCGCCCTTGTCGGTGGCGATCACCTCGAGGACGGCGCCGGGCGCCATCGCCTTCAGCGCCTTGCGCGCCTTGAGGACGGGCAGCGGGCAAAGAAGGCCGGACGTATCGAGTGTGTCCATGGCAGGCGCATTCTCATCTCCCTCTCCCGCTTGCGGGAGAGGGTCGGGGTGGGTACGGACCGGATAGATAGGTAACATTTTAGACCGGATGGATGGGTGACAGGTTTTCCTGTCGGCAAAGGGGGGCTTTGCCGATGCCGTGGCGGGAGACCT
>JBGPOZ010000153.1:0-11636 GCA_041488295.1 Allostellaceae bacterium | reverse complement strand
TGGCGTCCCCAACGGGATTCGAACCCGTGTTACCAACGTGAAAGGCTGGTGTCCTAGGCCTCTAGACGATGGGGACCGAAGGCGCGCGCGGGAGTGGTCTAGCCGCCGCATCGGCATAAATCAAGCCAAGTCTCTGGCACGCACAGAGGTATCGGACTTGCTCATCTCCTCTCCCCTTGGGGAGAGGCAGGGAGAGGGGGTGCTGCCGCCAGCACTGTGGAAGTCAAGCTGGCATTCGAGCGGTGGCGCGCCCCTCTCACCTTGATCCTCTCCCCGAGGGGAGAGGAAACCGGCGTTGCGCGCCTCAGGCGCCGACAGGCGCCGCGTCCTCGATGGTGAGCTGAACCGCGCCGTTGCCGGCCCAGCGATCAGGACGCAGGTGACCCGCGAGATGCAGGGTCTTGCCGGCGCGCTCGAGGAGAGCCGCCCCCAAGGGCGTGTCGAGACAACGAAAGGCGATGGCCTTGAGGCGGCTCGTGCCGGCGGCATCGCCGATCGTGCAGCGGACATGCTGCCCCGCGACCGGCTCGGCATAAAGGATACGCACTGCGGGGAAGGCGAAGCGCGGCTCGGCGTTGCCGGCGCCGAACGGCGCCAGACGCTCGAGGAGGGCGAGGAACGCGCCGTTGGCGGCGCCGGGCGACAGCGCGCCGTCGATCGTGAGCTGCGGGACGAGCCCGGCAGAGCCGATCGCGGCATCGATGCGCGCGGCGAGGAAGTCGCGCAGATCATCGAGCCTCGCCGCCGCGACGGTGAATCCCGCCGCCATCGCATGCCCGCCGCCATTGACGAGAAGCCCGGCCTGGCGCGCCGCGATGACGGCATCGCCGAGCGCGACGCCCGAGACCGAGCG
Source organism: Allostellaceae bacterium (assembly GCA_041488295.1). Classification (GTDB taxonomy): domain Bacteria; phylum Pseudomonadota; class Alphaproteobacteria; order ATCC43930; family CGMCC-115725; genus URHD0088. The sequence continues at coordinate 10,783 of JBGPOZ010000153.1, read as the reverse complement.
GCCCGATCCCTTGCCGATCCCGTCCGCGATCGCGACGACGCAGGCGGGACGGTTGTAGCGCTCCTTGAGGCGCCCGGCGACGATGCCGATGACGCCGGGATGCCAACCCTCGCCGGCGACGAAGACGAGCGGGGGCGAGCCCGCCGCGGCCTCGGCCTGCGCGATCGCCGCGCCCAGGACATCGGCCTCGATGAGGCGCCGCTCGTTGTTGAAGGCATCGAGCCGGGCGGCGAGGTCTCGCGCCAGCGCCGGATCGTCGGTGGCGAGAAGCCGCGCGCCGAGATCGGCGCAGCCGACCCGCCCGCCGGCATTGACGCGCGGCCCCAGCATGAAGCCGGCATGAAAAGCCTCGAGCCGTTCGTCGACCCGCGCCACATCGGCCAGCGCGGCGATGCCGGGGTTGCGGCGCCCCTGCATCACCTTCAGCCCTTGCGCCACCAGCGCGCGGTTGACGCCGGTCAGCGGCACGACGTCGCACACCGTCCCCAACGCCACGAGATCGAGCCACTGCATGAGGTCGGGCGCTAGGCGATCGCCGTACCAGCCGGCCGCACGCAAGGTCCGGTTGACGGCGACGGCGAGGAGGAAGGCGACGCCGACGGCGGCGAGCTGGCCATGCTCGCCCGTTTCGTCGAGCCGGTTCGGGTTGATGATCGCATGCGCACGCGGCAGCAACGGCTCCGCCACGTGGTGGTCGACGACGATGATATCGAGCCCGGCATCCGCTGCCGCCGCAAGCGGGGCGTGCGCGGTCGTGCCGCAATCGACCGTGACGACGATCCCGGCGCCCGCTTCCTTGAGGCGCAGCAGCGCCGGCAGGTTCGGGCCGTAGCCTTCCTTCTGACGATCGGGAATGTAGACGAGAACGCGCCCGCCCGCCGCCGCGATGAAGCGCTGGAGGAGCGCCGCGGAGGTCGCCCCGTCGACGTCGTAATCGCCGAAGATTGCGATCGTCTCGCCCGCTCGAATCGCCGCAGCAAGGCGCGCTGCCGCACCATCCATGTCCTTGAATTGGCTTGGATCGGGCAGGAAATCGCGCAGCCTCGGGTCGAGGAAGAGCGGCGCCCGTTCGAGATCGACGCCGCGCGCCGCGAGGATGCGTGCCAGGATCTCGGGAAGGTCGAGCCGCTGCGCCAGAGCCAGCGCCAGGCGCTCGTCGCCCCGACGCATCCGCCATTGTCGGCCGCAGACCGAACGCTCGACCTCGAGGAACCCGGCGCCGCCCCCGTCCATGCTTCCCCCTCGGCGGCAGAGCGCCGGAAGACGCGTCATTGCGGGCGGAGCGAACCCTCAGCCTTGAAGGCGCTTCGACACACGTCGCCCCCAGCGCTCATAAACCAGATTCGCCGTGGCGCAAAGCGCTCCCGCCAGGGTAATCGCATTTCGCGAGGCGCCGGCACATCTCCTCTCCCCTCGGGGAGAGGCAGGGAGAGGGGAAGTCGCCGCCGGCACGACGGATTCAAGACCGTCGCTCGAGCGGAGGCGCGTCCCCCTCGCCTTCCCACGGCTGCGCCGTGGGCCCCTTCCTCGCCCCGAGGGGCGAGGAATCTAGCGTGCGCCGAATGCGATGGCCCTGGCGCTACCACCCGGCCGGCAGGAACCCGGTCTTGCGCGTGAAATTGTGATGCGCCTCGATGAACCGGACCGTGCCGCTCTTCGAGCGCATCACCATCGAATGGGTGAGCGCGCCGCCGGCGAAGCGCCGCACGCCTTGCAGCATCGTGCCGGTGGTGACACCGGTCGCGGCGAACATGACCTCGCCCCTGGCGAGGTCGAGGAGACCGTATTTCCGATTGAAATCGGTGATGCCGATCCGTTGCGCGCGCCCGCGCTCGTCGTCGTTGCGGAAGATGAGCCGGCCTTGCATGTGCCCGCCGATGCAGCGCAGCGCCGAGGCCGCCAGCACGCCTTCGGGCGCCCCGCCCGAGCCGAGGTAGATATCGACGCCGCTGTCCGGACGCGAGGTGGCGATGACGCCGCTGACATCGCCGTCGCTGATCAGCATGATGCGCGCGCCGGCTTCGCGCACCTTGGCGATGAGCTCGGCGTGACGCGGCCGATCGAGGATGCAGGCGACGAGATCGGAGACGTCCGCGCCCTTTGCCTTGGCAAGATTGCGCAAATTGTTGCCCGGGCTTTCATCGAGATCGACGACACTATCGGGGAGGCCGCCGCCGACCGCGATCTTGTCCATGTAGACGTCGGGGGCGTTGAGGAAGCCGCCCGCCTCGGCCATGGCGATGACGGCGAGTGCGTTGGCGCCGCCTTTGGCGGTGATCGTCGTCCCCTCGAGGGGATCGAGCGCGATGTCGATCTTGGGGCCGTGGCCGGCGCCGACCTTCTCGCCGATATAGAGCATCGGCGCCTCGTCCCGCTCGCCCTCGCCGATGACGACGGTGCCTTCGATGGCAAGGCCGTTGAGCGCGTGGCGCATCGCATCGACCGCGGCCTGGTCGGCAGCCTTCTCATCGCCGCGCCCCATCAGCTTCGAGGCCGACAACGCCGCCGCCTCGGTGACGCGCACCGCTTCAAGCGCGAGGTTGCGGTCCATGATCGCAGTCTTATCCATGAATCCTCCCTTGGAATCGTCTTTTGACGCCTCACAGATCCTCGATGCGGATCATGCGCGGCGCCTCCAGAACCGTGTCCAATCGGCCGATGCGATCGAGCGCCCGGCGCATCGCCGCCTCCTCGGTGATATGGGTCGTCAAGACGACCGGCACGGCTTCGCCCGGAGCTCTGCCGCGCTGGATCATCGATTCGAGCGAGACCTGCTCGTCGCGCAATGCCGCCGTGATGTCGGCGATGACGCCAGGACGGTCGACAACCATGAGACGGATATAGTAGGCGCCCTGGTGATGCGACATCGGCGAGGCCGGCCGCTTCATCAGCGCGCTCGCCGGCACGGCGAAGGTCGGGATGCGGCGCCCGGCGGCGAGGTCGAGAAGATCGGCGACGACGGCCGAGGCGGTGGGTCCGGCGCCGGCGCCGCGCCCTTCGAGCAGCACGCGTCCGGCGAAATCCCCCTCCGCGACGACCGCGTTGAAGACGCCCTCGACGTGTGCGATCGGCGTCGTACGCGGCACCATGCAGGGATGAACGCGCTGCTCGACGCCGTAATCGGTGAGACGCGCGATGCCGAGCAGCTTGATGCGGAAGCCGAGCTCCGCGGCGAAATCGATGTCGACCGACGAGACGTGGCGGATGCCCTCGACATGGACGCCGTCGAAATCGACCTCGCTGCCGAAGGCGACGCTGGTCAGGATCGTGAGCTTGTGCGCGGCGTCGACGCCGTCGATGTCGAAGCTCGGATCGGCCTCGGCATAGCCCAGCTTCTGTGCCTCGGCGAGCACTTCGGCAAATTCCCGCCCGCTCTCGCGCATGGTCGTCAGAATGTAATTGCAGGTGCCGTTGAGGATGCCGTAGACGCGGGTGAAATTGTTGGCGGCGAGCCCCTCGCGCAACGCCTTGATGATCGGGATCCCGCCGGCGACCGCCGCCTCGAAGGAGAGCGCGACGCCCTTCGCCTCGGCCTGACGCGCCAGAGCGGCGCCGCTCCGTGCCATCAACGCCTTGTTCGCCGTGACGACCGGCTTGCCATGATCGAGCGCCGCCTCGATGACGGCCCTCGCAACACCATCGGCGCCGCCGATCAGCTCGACGATGACGTCGATCTCGGGATCGCCCGCCATGGCGACGGCATCGCCGAACCAGCGCACCGCCGAAAGATCGATGCCGCGGTCGCGTCGACGGTCGCGCGCCGCGACCGCGCTGACGACGAGCCGCCTTCCGCCGCGCAGCTCCAGCAGATCGGCGTTGCGCTGGAGAAGCTGGATCACCCCGGCGCCAACGGTGCCGAGGCCGGCGATGGCTAGTCTCAAGGGCGGCTTCACGATCCTGATGTCCTTCCCCCGCAGCGGATGGCGGCCGACGCCGTCAATTCTCGAGGAAGATTTCGGCACGATCCGTGACGCCGGCGTCGCTTCCAGGTGGCGCCGTCTCGACCAGGATTTGGTTCCGCGCTATTCCCGCTTGGGTCAACGCCACGGCCACCGCATTGGCGCGATCGAGGGCGACACGGAAGCTCGCGAGCTGTTGCGCGACGCTGTCGCCGCGGCCTTTGGCGGCGTGGCCGATGACGCGAATCGGGGCGCCGCTCTGCTGCTGCAGCGGAACGATCTCGCCCAGGATCCGCTGATCGGCCGCAGTCAACTTGGTCGAATTGCCGGGAAACGTCACCGCCGCCACGGGAATGGCACCTGCGGGCGGCGCCGGGCTCTCGGTGGCCGGATTCCGCGCGGCGAGCTGCTCGCGCTTGGGCGCGACGGCCGGAGTTGATGATGGGGCCGCCGCGGCGATCGCACCGCCGGGGGCGAGATCGGAGGGCGCTGGCGCGGCGCGCGGCGTTTCCGGCTGCGGCACGCTGCGCACGCTCGGACTGACCAGCGGCGATTCGCGTGACGGTGCCGCCGCTGCCTTGCCCGCCGGCGCAGCGGACGCGGCCGACTCGACCGGCGGCGGCGCATCGAGCGACACGAAGGAGTGTTTGGGGGCGGCTGCCGGCGGCGGTGCGACGGCGGCCTGTGGCGGCGCGGGCGGTGGCGGGGCGGGCGGTGGGGCAGGCGCTGGCGGGGCGACCGCAGCCACCGGCGGCGGCGGCGGGGCAGCCGGTGGTGCTGCAGCGGGCGGTGGCCCGGCAGGCGGTGGCGCTGCTGTGGCCGGTGGCGCGGCGGCGACCGTCGGCGGGGCGCTCGGCGTCGGTGCCGGCGCGGCGGGCGCCGGGGCGCTGGTCGCGACATCCGCGCCAGGCTGCGGAGCTGAAGGCGCCGCGGCCAGACGAGGGGGCGGCGCCACTTGCGGACCCGGCCCCGCGCGCAGCTCCTCGTCGATGTATTTGGCATTCGCTCGGTCGGCGGTGAGTTGCTGCGTCAGCGCGTCCCGCTCCTCGGTCGTGAGCGCGCGGGACGGCGGTGGAGGGACCGATGCCAGGTTGGGATAAGGGCGAGTTCCGCCGGCTTCGAGGTTTTGCGTGTTCGGTGCGTCCTCCGCCGGGTCGCCCTTCGAGATCCCCATCGTGTCGCGATACCACTCGACCGGGTTGAGCGATGACGGCGTCGAGCATCCGCTCACCGCCAATCCCGCCAGGACGGCAAGCGCGAGACACGAAATCCGCCGCCATGGTGCGGATGCGATCGAGTAGGCGTTAGTCTCCATGCTCATGATTTTACCGCTGTGGGCCGGCCCCGGCTACCCAAGAGAATTTCCCCCGGCGAGAGCCCGCCGCACCCGTTTGAGAAATGTGCTATGGATTTGGCTGGTGTATTAGATCGAGGCCTGCGCGTCATCAACAATTCGATTGGCCGAGGTTGTGGCGAGCGGCTTGGTCTGCGGTGCCGAGCCAGGCGCGGCGCTCCGAAGGAGACCATTTGATGGCCGAACAGCAAGAGCACGCCGAGACGAAGGTGCCCGATCCTGTCGAGCTGTCGCGACGCATGGCGGAGATCGCCGAGCGCAGCCAGCGTCTGGTGGCCGACTTCCTGCAGCGCCAGAAACCGGGCGAGAACGGCATCGGGATGGGCGACCCGCTCAACATCGGCGCCGCCTTCTTCGAGATGACGACACGCATGATGTCGGATCCGACGCGCCTCGTGCAGGCGCAGATCTCGCTGTGGAACGACTACATGACGTTGTGGCAGCGCACGGCGCAGCGCTTCCTCGGCGGCCCTTCGGAGCCGATGGTCGAGGCGGCGCAAGGCGATCGGCGCTTCAAGGACGCCGCCTGGACCGACAACACCCTCTTCGACTACATCAAGCAAAGCTATCTCCTGACGGCGCGCTGGCTGCAGACGATCGTCAAGAATGTCGAGGGATTGGACGACAAGACGGCGCGCAAGGTCGATTTCTACACGCGACAATTCGTCGACGCGATCGCGCCGTCGAACTTCGTGTTGACCAACCCCGAGGTCTTGAAGGCGACGCTCGACAGCGGCGGCGAGAATCTCGTCAACGGGCTCAGCAACCTGCTCGACGATCTCGAGCGCGGCAAGGGCCGCCTTGCCATCAAGATGACCGACATGGACGCCTTCCGCATCGGCGAGAACATTGCCGTGACGCCGGGCAAGGTCGTCTTCCAGACCGATCTGATGCAACTCATCCAGTACGATCCGACGACCGAGACGGTGAAGCGGCGGCCGCTCCTCATCATCCCGCCCTGGATCAACAAATTCTACATCCTCGATCTCAGGCCGAAGAACTCGTTCATCAAATGGGCGGTCGATCAAGGCCACACCGTCTTCGTCATCTCCTGGGTCAACCCGGACGAGCGCCTGGCGCTGAAGAGCTTCGAGGATTACATGGTCGAGGGGCCGCTCGCCGCGCTCGATGCGATCGAGCAGGCGACCGGCGAGCGCGAGGCCAACGTCATCGGCTATTGCCTTGGCGGGACGCTGCTCGCCTCGACATTGGCCTACATGTCCACCAAGGGCGACGACCGCGTCAAGAGCGCGACGTATTTCGTCACCATGATCGACTTTGCCGAAGCGGGCGAGCTCTCGGTCTTCATCGACGAGGAGCAATTGGCCGCGCTCGAGGAGCGCATGAAGACGAGCGGCTATCTCGAAGGCAGCGACATGGCGACGACCTTCAACATGTTGCGCGCCAACGATCTGATCTGGTCCTTCGTCGTCAACAACTACCTCCTCGGCAAGGACCCCTTCCCCTTCGATCTCCTTTATTGGAACGCCGATTCGACGCGCATGCCGGCGGCGATGCACAGCTTTTATCTGCGAAACATGTATCAGGAGAATCGCCTGGTGAAACCGGGCGGCATCTCGCTTCGCGGCGTGCCGATCGATCTCACCAGGGTGACGGTGCCGAGCTTCTTCTTGTCGACGCGCGAGGACCACATCGCGCCGTGGAAATCGACCTATGCCGCAACGCACATCTTTGGCGGGAAGGTCAGGTTCACCCTCTCCGCCTCCGGCCATATCGCCGGCGTCGTCAATCCGCCGGGCAGCAAATATGGTCATTGGGAGGGCAGCGGGAAGAACCCGCCGACCCCGGAAGAATGGCTCGAGAAGGCGAAGATGGTCGAGGATTCCTGGTGGCCGCACTGGGAGAAATGGATCGGCGAATTCGCCGGCGGCAATGTCGCGGCGCGGCGACCGGGCGACGGCAAGCTGACCCCGATCGAGAACGCGCCGGGATCCTATGTGCTGGTGCGCGCGGAGTAGGCGGCCGATGCCGCCGTCGTCACCGCCGACGCGCCAGGAACCATGATCCGCTACACGGTAAAGCGCTTCCTCGGCGCTTGGCCGACGCTCTTCCTCCTCCTCACGGCGGCATTCTTCATGATGCGCCTCGCCCCGGGCGGGCCGTTCGATCAGGAGCGCCGCGTTCCGGCCGAGATCGAGGCCAATCTCGATCGCGTCTATCACCTCGACGAACCGCTCTATCGGCAATACGGCCGCTATCTCGCCAACATCGCGCGCGGCGATTTCGGACCCTCTTTCCAGTACAAGGACTTCACCGTCACCGAGCTGATCCGCGGCGGCTTCCCGGTGTCGCTGCGGCTCGGCGGCGTGGCCATTCTGCTTGCCTTCCTCGTCGGCACGACGCTCGGGACCCTCGCCGCGCTGAAGCAGAATTCCTGGATCGATTTCGCGGTGATGATTTCCGCCATGTCGGGCATCACCGTGCCGAACTTCGTCACCGCCCCGCTCCTCTCGCTGATTTTCGGCGTCTATCTGCGCTGGCTGCCGGTCGGCGGCTGGGGAGGCGGCGACATCAGGCATTCGATCCTGCCGATCGTCGCGCTCTCCTTGCCGCAAGTGGCCTATATCGCGCGGCTGATGCGGGGCAGCATGGTCGAGGTGTTGCGCAGCAACTACATCCGCACGGCGCGCGCCAAGGGTCTGCCCGAATGGGTCACGTTGACGCGCCACGCGATGCGCGCCGCGATCCTGCCGGTCGTCTCTTATCTGGGCCCGGCGACCGCCGGCATCGTCACCGGCTCGGTCGTCATCGAGCAAATCTTCCAAGTGCCTGGGCTCGGCCGCTACTTCGTCCAGGGCGCGCTCAACCGCGACTATACGCTCGTCATGGGCGTCGTGCTGTTCTACGGCGCGCTCATCATCCTCTTCAACTTCGCGGTCGATCTCGCTTATCGGCTGCTCGATCCGAAGATCGAGCAGGGTTGACCCTCATGTCCGAAATGACCGACGAGCTTGCCAAAGACGGCGCAACGGAATGGCCGGCGCGGAGCCTCTGGCAGGACGCCTTCGCGCGGCTGCGCCGCAACCGCGCCGCAATCGCCGGCATCGTCATTCTCGCCGCCGTCGCGCTCCTCGCCATCCTGGCACCGCTCGTCGCGCCGCACCCGTTCGACGCTATCTACTGGGACCGGATCGATCAGCCGCCGGATCTCGCGGGCGGCTTCCTTTTCGGCACCGACACGAATGGGCGCGACCTCTTCGTGCGGACGCTCTATGGCGGGCGCGTCTCGCTTCTGGTCGGCATCGTCGCGACGGCGGTGAGCCTCGTCATCGGCGTCACCTGGGGCGCGGTCGCCGGGTATTTCGGCGGGCTCGTCGACGGCGTCATGATGCGCATCGTCGACATCCTCTACGCCCTCCCCTTCCTTTTCCTCGTCATCCTCCTGATGGTGATGTTCGGGCGCAACATCGTCCTCATCTTCGTCGCGATCGGCGCCGTCGAATGGCTCAACATGGCGCGGATCGTACGCGGCCAGACCTTGAGCCTGAAGCGCAAGGAATTCATCGAGGCGGCACGCGCCGGCGGCGTCAAGCCGGCGACCATCATCCGCCGCCACATCGTCCCGAACCTTTTGGGGCCGGTCGCGATCTACGTCACCCTCACCATCCCGCAGGTCATCCTCATCGAATCGTTCCTGAGCTTCCTCGGCCTCGGCGTCCAGGAGCCGATGACCTCGTGGGGGGTCCTCATCAGCGAGGGCGCGCGCGACATGGAGGGAGCGCCCTGGGGCCTCGTCTTTCCCGCGACCTTCCTCGCCGCGACGCTCTTCAGCTTCAACTTCATCGGCGACGGTTTGCGCGATGCCCTCGACCCGCGCGACCGCTGAGGCGCCGCTGCTCGAGATCGAGCGTCTCGCCGTCTCGTTCACGACGCCCGACGGCGCCGTCCGCGCCGTCGAGGATGTGAGCCTCAGCCTCGCGCCCGGCGCGGCGCTCGGCATCGTCGGCGAATCGGGCGCCGGCAAGAGCCAGCTCTTCCTCGCCGTGATGGGGCTGCTCGCCGCCAATGGCCGTGCCGAAGGGCGTGCGCTGTTTCGCGGCACCGAGCTGCTGACCTTGGGCCGCGCGCGGCTCGACGCGATCCGCGGGACGCGCATGACGATGGTCTTCCAGGACCCGATGACCTCGCTCAACCCGTACCTCAAGATCGCGATCCAGCTCACCGAGGTGCTGACGACGCATCGGGGCATGGACGCCGCCGCGGCCCGGCGCGCGGCGGTGCACATGCTGGAGCGCGTCGGCATCGCCGATGCCGCCCGCCGCATCGATCTCTACCCGCACGAGCTCTCGGGCGGCATGCGCCAGCGCGTCATGATCGCGATGGCGCTGCTGTGCGGGCCGGAGCTCCTCATCGCCGACGAGCCGACGACGGCGCTCGACGTCACGATCCAGGCGCAGATTCTCGACCTCATCGCCGAGCTGCGCCGCGAGACGGGAACGACGATCGTCCTCATCACCCACGATCTCGGCATCATCGCCGGCCTCTGCGATCGCGTCGCGGTCATGTATGCGGGGCGCATCGTCGAGACCGGCGCGGTGCGCGACATTTTCTATCGCCCGCAGCACCCTTATACGCAAGGCCTGCTGCGCGCGATGCCGCGTCTCGAAGACGCGCATGAGGGCGAGCTCGTCGCCATTCCGGGGCAGCCGCCCAATCTGCAGCGCCTGCCGACGGGCTGCGCCTTCCGCCCGCGCTGCGCGCACCGCATGCCGATCTGCGCCGTCGAGACGCCGCGCTTGCGGCACGGCTCCAGCGGCACCGCGCGCGCCTGCCACCTCGATCCGTCATGAGCGCGTTGCATCTTCTTTCCGTGCGCGATCTTTCCGTGCGCTTCGCGGTGCGCCGAGGCGGCCTCTTCTCTCGCCCGGCGAGCCTCACCGCGGTCGACGGGGTCAGCTTCGATCTCGATGACGGCGAGACGTTGGGCGTCGTCGGTGAATCGGGTTGCGGCAAATCGACATTGGGCCGCGCGATCCTTCGCCTCATCGAGCCCGCCGGCGGTCAGGTGCTGTGGCAGGGCGACGATCTCGCCCGGCACTCCGAGGACGCGATGCGCCGGCATCGCCGCGCCATGCAGATCATCTTCCAGGACCCGCTCGCCGCGCTCGACCCGCGCATGAATGTGGGCGAGATCATCGCCGAGCCGCTGCGCACCTTCGAGCGGCACCTCGACCCCGGCGAGACGCGGCGGCGCGTCCAGGAGGCGATGCGGCGCGTCGGCCTCTTGCCTCAGCAGATCAACCGCTACCCGCATGAATTCTCGGGCGGCCAATGCCAGCGCATCGGCATCGCGCGGGCGATGATCCTGGAGCCCCGCCTCGTCGTCTGCGACGAGCCGGTCTCGGCGCTCGACGTCTCGATCCAGGCGCAGATCGTCAACCTGTTGATGCGGCTGCAGCGCGAGAGCGGCATGTCGCTCGTCTTCATCTCGCACAATCTCGGCATCGTGCGGCATGTGAGCCGCCGCATCCTCGTCCTTTATCTCGGCCGTGTCGTCGAGATGGGCGAT
>JBGPOZ010000152.1:0-11674 GCA_041488295.1 Allostellaceae bacterium | reverse complement strand
GGATTGCCGCGAGGGCTAGCGGAAGCGAGGATCTCATTTTTGTCTCCATGGTTGAGCACATCGATCGGGCGGCGAGAGCGCTCGCGCCGCCGTGTATGCTTTAGCAGTTCGGCGGCAGCTTGCCAGCCCCGTCGATGAATTTCCGCTTCCACCCTCGGTGCGCCTATCATGGGCCCCGTCACGAGGGGAGTCCTGCCATGATGTCCGAGGAATTGCCGATCGGCGCCGCGCTCGATTGGAAGCCGGTCGCTGCGCCGGCGCGGGCGCCGCTGCACGGGCACACTGTCCGCTTGGAGCCGGTCGACGCCGCGCGTCACGCCGATGATCTCTTCGACCTCTCCACGGGCGCGCCGCGCCTCTGGACCTATCTGGGCTATGGTCCTTTTCCCGATCGCGCGGCCTTCCGCCACTGGCTCGAAGCCCGCGCCGGGGAGGAGGATCCGTTGTTCTTCGCGGCGATCGACGGCGCCTCAGGGCGCGCTTCGGGGATGGCGAGCTATATGCGCATGAGTCCGGCGATGGGCGTCATCGAGATCGGCCACATCTGGTTCGCCCCGGCCTTGCAGAAGACGCGGCAGGCGACCGAGGCGATCTTCCTTTTGATGCGCCACGTCTTCGACGATCTCGGTTATCGGCGGCTCGAATGGAAGTGCGATGCCCTCAACGCCGCCTCACGCCGCGCCGCTGCGCGGTTCGGCTTCACCTATGAAGGGATTTTTCGCCAGCACATGGTCTACAAGGGCCGCAATCGCGACACGGCCTGGTTTGCCATGCTCGATACCGAGTGGCCGGCGATCCGCGCCGGCTTCGAGGATTGGCTCGATCCGGGGAATTTCGATGCCGGCGGCGCGCAGCGCGCGCCTCTCACGGCGCGCGGCGGCGGTGCAAATCAGCGATAGTCGCAGCCGGCGCTGCGGTAGAGTGCGGCGATCTTCGCCTCGGAGAGAAGATGGCCGCGCGGGCAGCCGCGCACCGCGCGCAGATCGCCTTCGTCATCGTCATCGCTGTCGGTGATCGGCAGCTCTTCGACGGTCTCGGTCGGAGCGGCCTCGGCGACCGGCTTCTTCACCCGGGCAATGACCTGCTCGGCCTTGGCCGAGAGCGGCTTTTCGAGGCCGAGCTCGATGAGGCGCGCGCGCACCGAGGCGGCGGGTTGGCGCAACCACACGGAGATGAACCGGACGCCCAGCCGCTTGGTGTGCAGCTCGCTCAGTTTTGCGTCTTCCTCTAATGTCCAAGCCATTGAGAATCCTCCGCTATTATTGTGACTTCCAATGGGAATCCGCGCTGAATTCGCGGGATGCGACGGCATCGTCGATCCGATAAAAATTGTGGGGTATTCGTGTCAAATAACCGTTAACGCGAGTCACCTCTGAAGGGTCGGGCCGGCGATTTTTGCGAGGGATCGCCCAGGCAGGCCGGAATCGACGCGCGCGAGCCCTTCCGCGCCGGTCGTCGCCGTTCTAATCTCGCCGCAACAAGGAGACTCCATGCTGAGCCTCGCCGATGTCCGCGCCGCCGCGACACGCATTGCCGGGAAGATCCGCCGGACGCCGCTCGTCGCAAGCGGACCCGCGAAGCGTCCGCTCGGCGAGGGGATCGTCTCGTTCAAGCTCGAATGCCTGCAGGTCACCGGGTCCTTCAAGGCGCGCGGCGCCATCAACAAGCTCGGTCTGCTCTCCAAGGCCGAGCTGGAGCGCGGTCTCGTCACGGCCTCGGGCGGCAATCATGGCCTCGCCATTGCCTATGCCGGCTGGCTCGTCGGACGGCCCTCGACGATCTTCGTGCCCGAGAACGTTTCGCCGGCCAAGGCGGCGAAGATCAAGGAATGGGGCGCCGAGCTGATCGTTACCGGGAAAGTGTGGGACGAGGCGAACCGTGCCGCGCTCAAGCATGTCGAGCGCACCGGCGCCACCTATGTCCATCCGTTCGCCGACCCCGCGATCATGGCCGGCCAGGGGACGATCGCGCTCGAGCTCTTCGAGCAGGACCCCGAGATCGACACCCTCATCGTCGCGATCGGCGGCGGCGGCCTCATCAGCGGCATCGCGACGGCGGCAAAGGCGCTCAATCCCAAGATGCGCATCATCGGCGTCGAGCCCTTCGGCGCGCCGACCTTGCATGCGAGCCTCGCCGCCGGCCGCGTCGTGACGCTGAGGGAGATCACGACGAAAGTGCCGACCCTGGCGGCGGGGCGCACCGACGAGGTCAATTTCGAGATCGTGCAGCGCCATGTCGAGGAGATCGTGCTCGTCAGCGACGAGGAGATGGAGGAGGCGGCGCGGTGGCTGTGGTTCGAGAGCGGGCTTGCTGTCGATCTCTCTGGCGCGGCCTCCGTCGCGGCGCTCCTCGCCGGGCGCGTCAAGGCCGAAGCAGGGCGGCGCGTTTGCGCCCTCGTATGCGGCGCCGGGGCGGATGGGATCGCGGCGTAATCTCCTCTCCCCCGCGGGGAGAGGCGCTACGACAAAGGAGTGTGTCATGACGGATGCGGCGAAGGCGGCGGCGGCGGTCGATGAGGAACGGCTGTGGCGGCGCCATATGGAGATGGCGAAATTGGGCGCGACGCCTGCGGGCGGCGTGCGGCGCCTCGCGCTCGATGGCAACGACAACGAGGCACGTCGCCGCCTCGTCGATTGGGCGCGCGACCTCGGCTTTGGCTGCCGCCTCGATCCGATCGGCAATCTCTTCATCCGCCGCGCGGGAAGCCTGCGCGACGCGCCGCCGATCATGACCGGCTCGCATACCGACACGCAGCCGAGCGGCGGCAAGTTCGACGGCATCTACGGCGTCCTCGCCGCCTGCGAGGCGCTGGAGGCGATGGAGCAGGCGCAGATCAAGACGAAGCGGCCGGTCGAGGCCGTCGTCTGGACCTGCGAGGAAGGCGGCGCGCGCTTTCCGATGGGGACGATGGGCTCCTCCGCCTTCGTCGGTCTGAAACCGCTCGCCGACATTCTGAAAGTGACCGACGACGCCGGCGTCTCCGTCGCCGACGCGATGAAGGCGACGCGCGCCGCGCTTTCGGGCGTTCCGGAAATTCCTCTCGGCTTCCCGGTCGCCGCCTTCATCGAGGCGCATATCGAGCAGGGGCCGGAATTGGAAGCGCGCGGCGAGACGATCGGCATCGTCAGCGCGATCCAGGGCGCGCGGCGCTTCCTCGTCGAGGTCGAGGGCGAGGACGCCCATGCCGGCACGACGACGCGCGCGCGGCGCAAGGATGCGCTCTCCGCCGCGGTGCGCATGGTCGGCGCGCTCGAGACGCTGTTCCACGACGATCCCACCGACACGGTGCGCTTCACCGTCGGCCGTTTCCGCATCCGGCCCGACGCGCCCGCCGTCGTTCCGGGCCACGCCGCCTTCACCATCGATTTCCGCCATCCCGAGGATGCGGTGCTGACGAAGCTCGGCGATCAGGTCCAGGGCATTTGCGGCGCCGCGGCGCCGCCTTGCACTGTCAAGGTCACCGAGACCTCGCGCTCGCAGCCGGTGCCGTTCACCAGCAACGTTCCCGACGTGATCGAAACGGCGGCGGCCGGGCTCCATTACCGGCGCCGGCGCATGCTGTCGGGCGCCGGGCACGATGCCATGCATCTCGCCAAGGTGTGCCCGACCGGCATGATCTTCGTGCCGTGCGAGAAGGGCATCAGCCACAACGAGACGGAAAACGCGACCCCCGCCGACCTCGCCGCCGGCACGCGCGTCCTCGCCGCGGTGCTGGTCGAATTGGCGAACGCGTAGGAACGGGAGAACACGAAGGCAAAGACCCTCTCCCGTTTACGGGAGAGGGCAGGGTGAGGGCCGCCGCCAGCCGGGCCACTCCTTCAGCGCGTGCGACGCATTCCGCGATGCCCTCACCCCATCCCTCTCCCGCACGCGGGAGAGGGAGTCGTCCGTCGGCGTGGCGCCAGCGCATCGCGCAGCGGCGCCGCGAGATCGCCCTTGCGCGCGACGGTGATCTTCTCCAGCTCGAGCCAATCGGCGAGAAGGCGCAGCTCGGCACGGAGCGGCTCGGCGACCGCGCCGTGATCGATGCCCTCCTCGCCATGGGCCGTGCGCACCTGAAGCGTGCCGTTCGCGCGGTCCGCCTTGAGGCAGAGCCGCGCTACCAGGCGGTCGCCGAGGAGGAAGGGGAGAACGTAATAACCGTGCACGCGCTTATGCGCCGGCGTGTAGATTTCGAGCCGATAACGGAAATCGAAGATCCGCTCGGCGCGCTTACGCTCCCAGACCAGGGGATCGAAGGGGGCGAGGAGCGCCCGCGCCTCGACCCGTCGCGGGATGCGGGCGGCGGGATCGAGATATGCGGGGTGCTGCCAGCCCTTCACCGTGACCGGGTGGAGCTGGCCGCTCTCGACCAGCTCGGCGATGGCGCGCCGCGTCCCCGCGGGCGAGAGGCGGAAATAGTCGCGCAAATCCGCCGCCGTCGCGATGCCGAGCGCTTGCGCCGCGATCTGCACGAGGGCGCGCTTCGCGTCGGCCTCCGCCGGCGTCGGCGCGTCGCGAACGGCGCGCGGCAGCACGCGCTCCGTCACATCGTAGACGCGCTCGAACGCGCCGCGCCGCGTCGCCGTCGTCACGAGCCCGGCCCAGAAGAGGTATTCGAGCGCCATCTTGCCGTGGTTCCAGCCCCACCAGCCGCCGCTTCCCTTGCGGCGCTCGCCGCTCTCGCCAAGCTCGGCGGCGGCGATCGGGCCGCGCGATGCCACCTCGGCAAGGGTCAGATCGACGAAGGCGGCGTTCTCGCGGGCAAACCGCGCAAGCTCGTTATAGATGCCGTCATGACGGCGCGCGCGCTCCATGCGCCAGCGCAGCAGCGGCTGAAGCTCCATCGGCAGGAGCGAGGCCTCATGCGCCCAATATTCGAAGAGCGCGCTCGGATGGCGCCGATAGGTCTTGGCGTCGAAAGCGGCGCGGTCATAAGGGCCGAGCCGCGAGAACAGCGGCAGGTAGTGCGCGCGCACCAGCACGTTGACCGAATCGATCTGGAGTAGGCCGAGCGCCTTGATGGTGCGGCGGAGGGCGCGCCAGTCGGGCGCCGTTTCGGGGCGCGGCTTCGCGAAGCCCTGCGCTGCAAGGGCGATCCGGCGGGCCTCCGAAGCGGCAAGGGTCGTCCGCATCAGGGAACGAGCTCGAACATGGGTGTGGCGCGTCCTCGTTTGCCGATTTGTCGATGATGCCGCGCCGCAAAGCTACCGCAAATCGCGCCGTCATCGACACAAAGCCGCGCAACGCACCCGTGCGTTTTTTGCTCCCTTGATCGGCGGCGCGCTTCGCGCAAGTCTCGGGCGACGAGAATGGAGGTCATCGCATGAAGCCGATACCGCCGGGCGCCACGGGCGCGTTCACTCTGGTCGTCAAGCCCGAGCATCTCGCCAATCAATTCAAGGATTCGATGCTGCCGCCGGTGCTGGCGACGCCGGTCATGATCATGATGATGGAGAATGCCGCGCTCAACGCCATGAAGGCGTATCTCGAGCCCGGCGAGAGCGCGGTCGGGACCCATCTCGATATCCGCCACCTCGCGCCGACGCCGGTCGGACAGCGCGTCACCGCCGAGGCCGAGGTGACGCATGCCGAGGGACGGCGCGTCGCCTTCAAGGTGCGCGCGAGCGACAAGATCGAGGAGATCGGCGCCGGCACGCATGAGCGCATGGTGATCGACCTCGGCCGGTTCTTGAAGCGGCTCAATGCCAAGCGCGGAGAGCACCGATGAGGATCGCCGCGCTCGAGACGATCCGGCTGCGCGAGTTTCCGAACCTTCTCTGGGTCGAGGTGGCGTCCGATTCCGGGATCGTCGGCCTCGGCGAGACCTTCTACGGCGCCGAAGCCGTCGCTGCCTTCATCCACGAGACGGCGGCGCCGTACCTTCTCGGCAAGGACCCGTTGCAGATCGACAAGCACAACCGGCACTTCCTCAACCACTATCTCGGCTTCAAATCGGTCGGTGCCGAGATGCGCGGCGCCTCGGCGATCGACATCGCGCTCTGGGATCTCTTCGGCCAAGCGAGCGGCCAGCCGATCTACCAGCTCCTCGGCGGCAAGAGCCGCGAGAGCGTCCGGACATACAATACCTGCGCCGGTTATCAATATGTCCGCGCCCAGCCGGAGCAGCTCGTCACCAATTGGGGGCTGCCCTCGGCGCCCGTCAAGCAGCGCCCTTACGAGGATCTCGACGCCTTCCTCCACCACGCCGACGATCTCGCCGAGAGCCTTCTTGCCGAGGGCTATCAGGGCATGAAGATCTGGCCCTTCGATTTTGCCGCCGAGACGTCGGGCGGGACGCGCATCACCGCCGCCGAGCTCAAGACCGCGCTGCTTCCCTTCGAGAAGATCAGGAAGCGCGTCGGCGACAAGATCGACATCCATGTCGAGTTCCACTCGCTATGGAACCTGCCGATGGCGATCCGCCTCGCGAAGGCGCTCGAGCCCTTTGAGCCCTATTGGTACGAGGACCCGCTCAAGATGGACGATCTCGGCGCCCTCGCCGATTACGCGCGGCGCACCGATGTCTGGGTGACGGCGAGCGAGACCTTGGGCACGCGCTGGGCCTTCCGCGACATCTTCGAGCAGCGCGCCGTCAGCGTCGCCATGCTCGATATCGCCTGGACCGGGGGGCTCTCCGAGGCGAAGAAGATCGCCGGCATGGCCGAGGCCTACCAGCTTCCGGTGGCGCCGCATGATTGTACCGGCCCGGTCGGGCTCACTGCCGCCGTGCATCTCTCCTTGAACGCCACCAACACCCTCGTCCAGGAGGTCGTGCGCGCCTTCTATCACGATTGGTACGGCGAGATCGTGACCGAGCTGCCGCCGCTGAAGAACGGCTTCATCACCGCACCCGAGGGGCCAGGGCTCGGCACCAAGCTCCGGCCGGGCCTGAAGGAGCGGCCGGACGCGGCGGTGCGGCGGAGCAGAGTGTGATCTACCCCTTCGTTCGACCACGCGATTGCGGAATTTTGCGCGGGTCGAAAAGATGCGGTATCTCCGGCACTTACTCCGTCGCCCCCACGAAAGCGAGACCCATCAGTTCGAATGCCAAACCGCGTCGTCCTGGGTGCCCGCTTTCGCGGGCATGACAAGGTCTATTCACGAGGACCCGATGGACGGGAGCGGGCTTGCTGAGAGACCGTCCGAGAGATTCCGATTGCGCATCCGCGCCGGGCGCGCGACCATGAAAAAAAGGGAAGTTGCCGCCCGAGGCAATTCTCGATCTGCCCCGCAGGCGGCGCGTTGCAACAGCAACCGAGGAGGCGCCTGTGACCCAAACCAACGGGACTGAAACGAACGGCAGACCACCGGCGGCCCCACGCTGCGCCGCGCTCGTCGGACCTTATCTCTCCGGCAAGACGACGCTGCTGGAGGCCATGCTCTTCGCCTGCGGCGTCACCAATCGCCGCGGTACCGCCAAGGACGGCAACATGGTCGGCGACGCGACGCCCGAGGCGCGCTCGCGGCAGATGTCGACCGAAATCAACGTCGCTTCCGCCAAATATCTCGGCGATCCCTGGACCTTCCTCGATTGCCCCGGCTCGGTCGACCTCGTCTGGGAGGCGCAGAACGCGCTGCTTGCCGCCGACGTCGCGGTCATCGTCTGCGAGCCGGAGATCGAGCGCGCCCTCACCTTGGCGCCGATCTTCAAATTCCTCGACGACCACAACATCCCGCACATGGTCTTCATCAACAAGCTGGACGCGACGGAGGCGCGCATCCGCGACGTGCTCGCGGCGATGCAGAGCGCCTCGCAACGCCCGCTCGTGCTGCGCCAGGTGCCGCTGCGCGACGGCGAGGGCGAGGTCACCGGCTATGTCGATCTCGTCAGCGAGCGCGCCTACAAATACAAGCCCGGCCAGCCCTCCGATCTCGTCAAGCTGCCTGACGCCTTTTGGGCGGCCGAGCGCCCGACGCGCACCGGCCTCATCGAGAAGCTCGCCGATTACGACGACAGGCTCCTGGAGCAGCTTCTCGATGACGTCGAGCCCTCGAAGGAAGAGATCTATCGCCATCTCGCGATGGATCTCTCGCGCGACCTCATCGTCCCGGTTTTCCTCGGCGCGGCGCAGCAGGATCACGGCGTCCGCCGTCTCTTGAAGGCGCTGCGCCACGAGACGCCTGGTCCTGACGTCGCTGCCAAGCGGCTCGGCATTCCCGAGGGGCGCGACGCGGTCGCGCAGATCGTCAAGACCTATCACGCGCCGCATAGCGGCAAGCTGTCCTTGGCGCGGATCTGGCGCGGCACGGTCGCCGAGGGCGCGACGCTGTCGGGCATCCGCGTCGCCGGCGTCCTGCGTCTCACCGGCGCCGCTCAGGAAAAGATCGCTTCGGCGGGGCCGGGCGAAATCGTCGCCCTGGCGCGCATGGAGGGGGTCACGACCGCCACCGTATTGACGGCGAACGGCAAGGCGCCGGAGCTGCCGCGCATCGCCGTGCCGAAGCCGGTCTTCGGTCTCGCCATCACCGCCGAAAAGCGCAATGACGACGTCAAGCTCTCCGGCGTCATCGGCAAGCTGATCGAGGAGGATCCGACCCTCGGCATCGAGCACAATCACGACACCGGCGAAATGGTGCTGTGGGGCCAAGGCGACATCCACCTGCAAATCGCGCTCGACCGCATGCGCACCAAATACAATCTCGCCGTCATCGGCCGCCGCCCGCATGTGCCTTACAAGGAGACGATCCGCCGCGGCGGCGACCAGCATTCGCGCTTCAAGCGGCAGAGCGGCGGGCACGGCCAATTCGCCGACATCGAGATCGAGGTGAAGCCGTTGCCGCGCGGCGGCGGTCTCAATTTCACCGATTCGGTGGTGGGCGGCGCCATCCCCAAGAACTACATCCCCGCCGTGGGCGACGGCGTCATGGAATATCTGAAGCACGGGCCGCTCGGCTTCTCCGTGGTCGATGTCACCGTCAACCTCGTCACCGGCCAGTTCCACGCCGTCGACAGCTCGGACCAGGCCTTCAAGACGGCGGGCCGCATGGCGATGAGCGAGGTCATGCCGAAATGCGAGCCGGTCCTCTTGGAGCCGATCCACATCGTCGACATCTCGGTGCCGAACGCCTTCACCTCGAAGGTGCAGCGCCTCGTCTCCGGGCGACGCGGCCAGATTCTCGGCTTCGATGCCAAGCCCGAATGGCCGAGCTGGGACGTCGTCACCGCCTACATGCCGAAATCCGAGCTGCACGATCTCATCGTCGAGCTGCGCTCGGTGACGCTCGGCGTCGGCACCTTCGTCGACCGCTTCGATCATCTTCAGGAGTTGACCGGGAAGCTCGCCGAGCGCGTTCTCGCCGAGCGCTCGGTGCAAGCGGCGCAATAACGCAAACGGCCCCGCTCACGCGGGGCCGTTCTCGCGGGACGTCAGCGGCTCTTCGGGTGATCCGCGACGTATTTGGCGAAGGTGAAGGTGTAGTCGCTCTTCTCGCGCGCCTGCTTGTGGCAGGCAAAGCAACCATCGTATTTAAAATCTGCCTTCTGCGTGCCGTCGGGGTTGAAGAACGCGTATTCCCACTCGCCGTTGCGCTTCTCCGGCGGGTACTCGGCGCCCCAGCCCTTTTCCTTCTCCTGAATGATGACGCGCATCACCTCGGGCTCGGGGATGAAGCGGCCCTTGGCGTCGAGCATCGGCTGCCCATCGGCGCCGAGCTTCGCCTTGTGATCCTCCATCAGGATGATCGTCCCCTCGGGCGCCGCCTTGCCGGGCTTCGCGGCTTTGAGCGCCGCCGGGTTGACGAAATAGTTGCGCACCACCTTCGGCACGATGAGATCGACCTCATCGTAGAGCGTGAAGGTCTTGGCGTAGTCGGCCGGGTATTTGACCTTCTCGGGTCCGGCAAAGCTGCCCGTCGCAAACAAGAGCGCGGCGCCGGCGACGCCGATGGTCGCGGCAAGACGGATGGCGTTCATCGTCGTTCCCTCTCTCCCCTTATTTCACCGAGACGCGCAACGGCATGTTCGGATGGATTCCGCATTCGACGTCGAAGCGGCCTTTCTGGCGCAAGGTCATCACCGTCGTCTCGCCGGCCTTGGTGTCGCCGAGATTGAAGCCGTAGCCCGGGGTCGACGAATAGACCTCGTGGGTGACGGTGTCCTTGTTGACGAAGGTCAAGGTGTCGCCGATTTTCGCCGAGACGCGCGCCGGCGAATATTTCATGTTGACGATGGTGATCTGATGGTCCGCCGCCTGCACTGCCGTCGCCGCGACGAGCAGCATGGCGCCAGCCACGAGTAGAGCTTTCATCTCGCGTTTTCCTCCCGATAGATGGGTCGATTGAACGTGCAACTCTCGGCAGCCTCGCTGGATTGTCAATTGACAATGGTGTGATCCCCCGGGGGCCGCCGGGCGGTCTTTCACGTGTTCGTAAGCGAGAGTGATTTGCCTAGACGGCCGGGCGGTCTTATCTCTTCTGGTATCGGTGGCTCTCTGTCGGAGAAGCGAGATGTTGATCAAGCGCAAGCGCGGCTGGGCAATGCGCGCGAGCGAGGCGACGCCCGAGCATGTCTTCCATGATCGCCGCCGCTTGATGAAGGCCGTCGCGGCGGGCAGCATCATTGCCGCGGCCGCGCCCTGGGCCGATGCGCTGTTCGGCGGGCTCGGCGTGCGCGCCGAAGAGGCCGATCCAACCGCCGATCTCTACCCCGCCAAACGCAACCCGCGCTACACGCTCGACCGGCCGCTGACCGGCGAGGCGGAAGTCACCACCTACAACAATTTCTACGAGTTCGGCTCGCAGAAGGAGATCGCCGACGCGGCACAGGCGCTGAAGATCCGGCCGTGGACCGTCGCCATCGACGGCATGGTCGAGAAGCCGATGACGATCGCCTTCGACGACCTCGTCCGCAAGATGCCGATCGAGGAGCGGCTCTATCGCCATCGCTGCGTCGAGGCCTGGTCGATGTCGGTGCCCTGGAGCGGCTTTGCGATGAAGGCGCTGGTCGACCTGGCGCAACCGCTCGGCTCGGCGAAATATGTGCGCATGGAAACCTTCATGGACGCCAAGGTGGCGCCCGGGCAAAAGCAGTTCTGGTATCCCTGGCCCTATGTCGAAGGGCTGACCATCGCCGAGGCGACGAATTAGCTTGCGTTCATCGTCACCGGCGCCTACGGCAAGCCGCTGCCGAAGCAGAACGGCGCGCCCCTGCGCCTCGTGACGCCGTGGAAATACGGTTTCAAATCGGTGAAGTCGATCGTCAAATTCACCTTCACCGACAAGCGCCCCAGCACGTTCTGGGAGGCGCTGCAGGCGAGCGAGTACGGCTTCTGGGCGAACGTCAACCCCGAGGTGCCGCATCCGCGCTGGAGCCAAGCCTCCGAGCGCGTGCTCGGCACCGGCGAGCGCCGCCCGACCCTCATCTGGAACGGCTACGGCGAGTTCGTGGCGCAGCTCTACGACGACTTGAAGAACGAACGCCTCTTTGCCTGAGCCCGGGACTTTCTTCCGGTGTGATTGGCACTGACTTCGCCTCGTCGTCCCCGCGAAAGCGGGGACCCAGGAGCCGCTGGGTTCCCGCTTTCGCGGGAATGACGATGGGAAAGACCGATTTCGGCCAGAGCGCCCCTCGCTCTACAGCACCGTCAGCATCTCGCCGACCAGCGGGTGGCGGACGATGTCGCGGTCGGTGAGGCGGATGACGGCGATGTTCGGCACGGCCTCGAGGCGCCGCGCGATGTCGTTGAGGCCGGAG
>JBGPOZ010000151.1:0-11861 GCA_041488295.1 Allostellaceae bacterium | reverse complement strand
GGCGACGCATTCGGAGAGATAGGGTGTGACGCGGAAGCCGCGCGATGCATGTCGCACCGCCGGCTCCATCACATCGGCAAGAGGGAGGGTACCGAAGCGCTCGAGCGTTTCGCACCAACCTTTCAGCGTTCCGGCCACCGCTACCGACTTCGGCCCGATCGCGTTTTCACGGCCAACGGTTTCCATATAGTCCGGCATGGTGTCCGAGATCGGACGGAAACTGTCGGGCCGCGCCGCCAGCGGTGCAGTGCTGAGGCCGTCGATCACGGTGTGCCGTCCGTCGGCGAGGCGAAGATGCGCCATCCCGCCGCCGAAGATCCCGACCATCATCGGCTCGACGACGGTAAGGGCGAAGAGCGCCGCGACCGCACCGTCGACGGCGTTGCCGCCGGCCGACAGCATTTCCGCCGCCGCGGCCGAGGCAAGCGGGTGGTTGGTGACGACCATGCCGCGCGTCCCTGAAGCCGGCTGTTTCTCGCAGGCAAAGCGTGTCGCCGCGCGGTCGCGCCAAGTGCCGTCTTTCATCGGTTTCCTTGCGGGCTTGTTCCACCGTCGCTACCGAGCCAACCCTCATCCAAACCCTCGACCGGCGCAAGCGTTCTGCTGGGGCTTGCTTTAACGGCCACGACACCAAATCCTCATTCCTGTGCCGGGTCGTCGTCGAGAACGATCGGCAAGGGAGGAATGCCATGCTGAAGTTGCCGCAGCTCGATGAGCTGCTCTCGCAAGCATCAACGCGCGGCGATGTCGCCGGTGTCGTCGCGATGGCGGCGACCGCCGATGGGCCGGTCTACGAGGGCGCCTTCGGCAGGCGCACTCTGCCCGCGGGTCCGGCGATGAGCTCGGACAGCGTATTCTGGATCGCCTCGATGACGAAGGCGATCACCTCGACCGCGGCAATGCAGCTCGTCGAGCAAGGCAAGCTCGAGCTCGAGCATCCCATCGCCGAAATCCTGCCGGAGCTTGCAGCGCCGCAAGTGCTGGAAGGATTCGATGCCGCCGGCGAGCCGAAGCTGCGCCCGGCGCGGCGGCCGATCACGCTGCGCCATCTCATGACGCACACCGCAGGGTTCGGCTACGACATCTGGAGCCCCGATCTCATCCGCTATCAAGAGAAGAGGGCGGTTCCCGGGATCATCACCTGCCAGAATCTTGCCCTGACGACGCCGCTCACCTTCGATCCCGGCGAGAAATGGGATTACGGCATCAATATCGATTGGGTCGGGAAGGCCGTCGAGAAGGTCAGCGGCCAGATGCTCGGCGCCTATTTCCGCGAGCACATCTTCGAGCCGCTCGGTATGAAGGATACCGGCTTCAAGCTGAGCCATGACCGCCGTGGAAGGCTCGTCGGGATGCATGCACGCCAGCCGGACGGATCGTTGCAGGCGATCGAGTTCGAGATCACCCAGGAGCCCGAGTTCGAGATGGGCGGTGGCGGGCTTTATGGTACCGCCGGCGACTATCTCATCTTCACCCAGATGTTCCTGCGCGAGGGGCGCTTCAACGGCGCGCAGGTGCTGAAGCCGGAGACGGTGGCTCTGATGGCACGCAACCAGATCGGCGATCTCAATGTCCGGCGCCTCAAGACGGCGATGCCGCCATACTCGAACGACGCCGAGTTCTTTCCGGGCATGGTGAAGAAATGGGGCCTCGGCTTCATGATAAATGCCGAACAGGTGCCGCAAGGTCGTAGCGCCGGCAGCCTGACCTGGGCGGGGCTCGGCAATACCTATTTCTGGATCGATCCGAAGCGGCGCGTCGCCGGCGTCATCCTGACGCAATCGGTGCCATTCGCCGATCCCAAGGTGCTGGACCTCTACGGTCGCTTCGAGAAGGCGATTTACGCGGCGCTGCCATAGCGATGCGGCGGCGCGGGTGCGAAGGAGGGTACGAAAACCGTAGTCTCAATATCGCATAATGTTTATTATGGGAAATTAAAGCACGAGCCGAAGCTATGCGTCGATTTCGACCGTCAATCCGTCATAGCCCGGCTCAACACCCTCCGGAAGCTGCCGGCGCAATGTCGCATAGTCCAGTTGCACATCCATATGGGTCAAGACCGCACGACGCGGCTTGACGCGGCGGACCCAACTCAGCGTCCTTTCCAAATGGCTGTGCGTCGGATGCGGCTCGTAACGCAAGCAGTCGACGATCCAAGTGTCGACTCCCGCCAGCACGTCGAATGCGGCATCGTCGAGATCGACGACATCGGTCGAATATGCCATCCCGCCGATGCGAAACCCGAGCGTCTTGCTGAAGCCGTGATTCTGCTCAAACGGTACGACGTGCAACCCGGCGACCTCGAATGGGCCTTCGATGACGTGCGGAACGACCATCGGCTTGTAGAACGATCCGGCCGGCTCCACCGGCGTGAAGACATAGTCGAAGCGCCGCTCGATCGTCGCCAGGGTGCTCTCATTGGCATAGATCGCGATCGGCTCGCGCATGAGGCGGTTCAAGGCCCGCAGATCGTCGATGCCGTGAAGATGGTCGGCGTGCGCATGGGTATAAAGAACGGCATCGATTCTGCGGATCTCGGCATCGAGAAGCTGCTGACGCAGATCGGGCGATGTGTCGATGAGAACGGTGCGGTCTCCTTGCTCGATCAGAACCGAGACGCGTGTCCGGCGATTCCGAGGCTCTTTCGGGTCGCAGGCGCCCCAAATGCCGCCGATCAACGGGACGCCAGACGATCCGCCGCAGCCGAGCATGCGGATTTTCATGTCGGCTTCCGCGCTTTGTCGAAGAGCCGGAAGAAATTCTCCGTCGTGCGCGCAGCCAGCTCTGCAGGGCTCATGCCGCGCAACTCCGCGAGAAGCGCTGCCGTGTGGACGACGAAGGCCGGCTCGTTGCGCTTGCCGCGATGCGGCACCGGCGCGAGATACGGCGCATCGGTCTCGACCAGGACGCGGTCGAGCGGCGTGGCGCGCGCAACCTCGCGCAGCGCGTCGGCTTTCTTAAAAGTGATGATCCCGGAGAAGGACAAGTAGAATCCGAGAGATAGCGCATTTTCAGCAAGTTGTGGTCCTGAGCTAAAGCAGTGGATGACCCCTGTCAGCGGTCCCTTTTTGCATTCCTCGGCGAGGATCGCAGCAATCTCCTCGTCGGCGTTCCGCGAGTGCACGATGAGCGGCAACCCGCAATCGCGCGCCGCCGCGGCATGGGTGCGGAAAACGCTGGCTTGACGGTCGCGCGGGCTGTGATCGTAATAAAAATCGAGGCCGCACTCGCCAATACCGACAACCTTTTCATGCGTTGCGAGGCGAGCCAATGTCGCGGCGTCGGTCGCCGGCTCGCTCGCCGCCTCATGCGGATGGATCCCGACCGAGCACCAGAGATCGTCATTGGCTTCGGCGAGCGCGCGCACCGCCGGAAACTCGGTGACCTTGGTGCAGATCGTCAGCATCGTGCCGACGCCGGCGCGGCGGGCGCGCCCGAGAACCTCCTCCCGCTCCAAGCCGAAATCGGCGAAATCGAGATGACAGTGGCTATCGACAAGCATGATGGTTCAGCGTGCCGCCTCGGCACGATCTTCGATGTGGCGCGGGAAGATGCCGACGGGCTTTGGCAGCGCCGCCCCAGGCCTCAGCGTCTGCGAGGACAACGCAGCGAAATCGCGCGCCTCGGCGGCGATCGCGAGCTGATCGAGAAGCTTCGCCGCCGCCTGCGGGACGATCGGCTGGACGAGAATGGCGATGTGTCGGATCGTCTCGCCGAGCGTGTGGAGAACCGTCGCCATGCGCGCCCTGTCGCTCTTGGCGAGCGCCCAAGGTGCCTGCTCGTCGACGTAGCGGTTCGCCTCGCCCACCACTTGCCAGATTGCCTCGAGACCACGGTGGAAGGATTGGTCGGCGAATTCTGCGCGCACGCGCGGCAGAAGCCCGCGCGCCGATGCCAGCAAAGTCTCATCGGCCGCGGTGAGAGTGCCCGGCTGCGGCACCCTGCCCTCGCAATTGCGATTGATCATCGACAGGACGCGCTGCGCCAGATTGCCGAGATCGTTCGCAAGATCGCCGTTGATGCGGCCGACGACGGCGCGATGCGAAAAGTCGCCGTCACTGCCGAATGGGAGCTCGCGCAGCATGAAATAGCGCACGGCGTCGACGCCGTATTGTTCGACGAGCCGTGCCGGCGGAATGAAGTTGCCGAGCGATTTCGACATCTTCTGGCCTTCGACGGTCCACCAGCCATGGGCGTAGACGCGGCGCGGCGGCTTCAAGCCGGCGGCCATCAGGAAGGCCGGCCAGTAGACCGTGTGAAAGCGGGCGATATCTTTGCCTACCATGTGAAGATCGGCGGGCCAGAATGTTGTATAGTCTACGCTTTCCGTATCCGGGTAGCCGATCGCCGTCTGGTAATTATTGAGCGCGTCGAGCCAGACATACATCACATGCTTGGGGTTGCCGGGAACCGGAATTCCCCATGAAAAACTCGTGCGCGAAACGGAGAGGTCGCGCAAACCGCCCTTGACGAAGCTGACGATCTCGTTGCGCCGCGCCTTGGGCGCGATGAAGTCGGGATGCTCGTCATAGAAGGCGAGCAACCGTTCCTGCCAGGCGGACAGGCGGAAGAAGTAGTTCTCCTCCTCGACCCATTCGACCTCGGCGCCGGTCGGCGCCTTGCCGCTGACGAGCTCGCTCTCCTCGTAGAACGCCTCGTCGCGTACCGAGTACCAGCCGGCGAATTTGCCGAGATAGATCTCGCCGCGTTTTTCCAGCTCCTCCCAAAGGACTTGGCAGGAGCGGAGATGGCGCGGCTCCGTCGTGCGGATGAAATCATCGTTGGAGATGTTCATCAGCGCCGTCATGTCACGAAAATTCTGCGAGACGCGATCGCAGAATGCCTGCGGCTCGACTCCGGCCTCGCGCGCCGATTTCGCGACCTTCTGTCCGTGCTCGTCCGTGCCCGTGAGGAAATGGACGCGGCGCCCGTCGAGCCGCGTGAAGCGCGCCAGCGCATCGCACGCGACCGTCGTATAGGCGTGGCCAATATGCGGTGCATCGTTGACGTAGTAGATCGGCGTCGTGATGTAGTACGGCTTGCCGCCGGTCATCCTTCAAGCTCCTCGCGAAATGGCCGAGCCGCGGAATAAATCCCAGCCCCGGCTAGCGCGCCGCGTTTTCGAGCGCGAAGAAGGCGCCGAGCACGACTTGCTTGCGTTCGAGATTCAAATAATCCGCCTGGGCGAAAAGGCGTGCGATCTTTTCCCACACCTCCACCCACTGATCAAGGCCGCGCCGGGCGGCGAGCCGCCGCATCGCCTCGCCCTCGCCTGGGACGATCTCGCCCGCGATCTGCCCCGTACCGCGTGCCGCCCTCGCGACGAGCCGTGCCAACCATTGCAGCAAGAGCTCGGCGACGGTGCGGTAGGAATCCTCCGCGTCGGCGCGTGAGAGGCGGTCGGCAAGGAGATGAAGGCGCGAGGAATCGAGATCCGGCAATCCGTTCAACAACGCGACGAGCGTTCGGTAGAGCTCGAGCCCGCCTGCCCCGGCCAAATCGAGGGCGCGGCCGATGCTGCCTTCGGCGAGGATCGCGAGCGAACCGGCTTCCGCCGCCGCGATGTCCGGCCGATAGCGCTGGATGAGACGCACGATCTCTCCTTCGGGCAGCGGTTTCAGCATCACCGTGCGGCAGCGCGAGCGGATCGTCGGGAGAAGCCGGCCGGGCGCGTGGCTGACGAGGATGAGGAGCGCGCGCGCCGGCGGCTCCTCGAGGATCTTCAATAGCGCATTCGCAGCATTGCGGTTCATCTCGTCGGCGCCGTCGACGATGACGATGCGCCAGCCGCCCTCGGCGGGCGTCAGGCGTAGAAAACTGACGACAGCCCGCACATCATCGACGACGATCTCGCCACGCAGGCGATCCCGGCGTTTGGGGTCACGGCCACGCTCGACGGTAAGAAGATCGGCGTGCCCGCCGGCGGCGGTGCGGCGGAAGACGGGATGAGCCGGCGCAAGGTTCAGCGAGGATGGCGGAGTGGCGGCGAAGAGGGCGCCACCGGTCCCCTCGCCTTCCGCCAGGAGAAAGCGCCCGAGGCGAAAGGCGAGCGTCGCCTTGCCGATGCCGCGCGGCCCGCCGAGGATGAGCGCATGAGGCAGCCGCTTTGCCGCGTGTGCCGCAAGCAGCATCGCCTCGACGGTTTCGTGACCGGAAAGATCTGGATTTTCGCGCGGCTCCGGGATCTTGGATGGGCCAGCCTCGGAGCCTCCCGCGCCTTCCCCGCCCTCGCCTATGTCGCGGTCGTCATCGACCATACGCTCGTTACCGCCCCTCGCCCGCACTCGCGAAAGCATAGCCTTCGCGGGTGCGGGAGAGGGCTTTAATTTACGTCAGGGCGCCAAACTTCTCGCGCACGACCTCACAGATCGCGCCATGGACATCCCCGATCGCGGCCGTGCCGTCGATGAGGACGCATCGTTCGTTGTCGCGTCGCGCGATGGCGCGGAAACCGGCGCGCAGTTTTTCGTGAAAGGCGAGGCCCATCCGCTCGAAACGGTCCTCCCCCGCCCCGCCGCGCGCCTTGGCGCGGGCGAGCCCCGTGACGGCGGGCAGGTCGAGGATGATAGTGAGGTCGGGTACGAAATCGCCGGCAAGAATGCGGTAGAGCTGGCGGAGCTGCCGGCGCGGGACGCCACCGCCATAACCCTGGTATGCAAGGGTCGAATCGGCGAAACGGTCGGAGACGACCCAATGTCCGGCATCGAGCGCGGGCCATACGGTCTTGACGAGATGGTCACGCCGAGCGGCGCTGATCAGCAACGCCTCGGTCAGCGCATCCCAGCGGCCCGTTGCACCGCCGACGAGCAGGCTGCGAATCTCCTCGGCGCCGGGCGCGCCGCCCGGCTCGCGCGTGCGGAGCACGGCGATGCCGGCGCGCTGCAACGCCGCGGCGAGGAGGCCGACTTGCGTCGACTTGCCGCCTCCCTCGCCGCCTTCGAGAGTGATGAACCGCCCGCGTTCGACCAACCGCGCCTCAGTGGCGGCCGCCGAACACGAGATAGCTGAGCGCCGCGCCGACCCGGCCGATCGCGCCCAGCCGGTCGACATTCGCTGCGGCAACGAGCGGGAACTCGGTCGGCTCCACGCCCGGCGTCGTCACGATCACTTTGCCGATCTCCTGGCCCTTGGCGATCGGGGCCTTGATCGGCTTGTCGTAGCTGATCGTCACTTTCATATCCTTGCGCGCGCGGCGCGGGATCACGACGACGGCGTCGCTCGTCACCGTCAGCGGCACCTTGGCTTGCGTGCCGAGCCAGACTTCCGCCTCGTCGACCGAGTCGCCTTGCTTGAAGAGCGTGTAGCCGCCGAACTCGCGGAACGCCCATTCGATCAGCCGCTCGCTCTCCTGGAAGCGCGACTTCATCGACGGCAGGCCGGCGAGCACCATGATGATGCGGTGGTTGTCGCGGACCGCTGAGCCCGTGAGGCAGTACCCCGCCTCGTCGGTATGGCCGGTCTTCAGCCCGTCGGCGCCAAGATCCTTGTAAAGGAGCGGGTTGCGGTTGCCTTGCTTGATGCCGTTATAGGTGAACTCCTTTTCCGACTCGAACTTATAGTATTCGGGAAAGTCGGTGATGATGTGCTTGGCGAGAATCGCGAGGTCGCGCGGCGTCATGTAATGCTCGGGGCTGGGCAGGCCGGTGACATTAGTAAAGTGGCTGCCGGTGAGGCCGAGCTCCAGCGCCTTCTTGTTCATCTGGTCGACGAAGGCCTCCTCGCTGCCCGCCAAGCCCTCGGCGAGAACGATGCATGCGTCGTTACCCGACTGGATGATGACGCCACGCAGGAGATCTTCGATCCGCACCTTCCCGCCAAGCGGCACGAACATCTTCGAACCCTGCGTGCGCCATGCCTTCTCGCTCACCGGAAGCATGTCGTCGAGGGTGGCCTTGCCGTCCCTCAGATAGGTGAAGACGGTGTAATAGAACATCATCTTGCTCATCGAGGCCGGGGCGATTCGTTCGTCGGCTCCCTTGTCGAGGAGGACGGCGCCGGTTTTCATGTCGATGATGAAAGCGTTGTGCGCTTCCGTCTCGATCGGTGGGTTCGACGGCGCGCCGGCGCTCGGCGCCGGAGTCGCCCCCGCGGGCGGCTTCGCACCCTTGGGCAGCTTGGCGTTCGGTGTCGGCGCCGACGAAGCGACAACGGAAAGGCCGGCGAGGAGGGCGGCGGCGAGGAGGCACGCAGATAATTTCTTCATGGGCGTACTCGTCTCAAAATAGGTTCGGTCGTGGATGGGATAAAAACACCCCGAACACTCGATGCGTTGACACTCAGTCGACGATGATCTGTGCTTCGCTGACGCCGGCCTTGACGACCTGCCCCAGCAGTTGATCCGCCTCCTCGACCGTCGCGATCGGCCCGAGACGGACGCGGAAGACATTGACGCCGTTCGACTGGACCCCCGAGACGATGACCGGTCCGATCGGATCGAGGCGTCCCTTGAGGCGCCAGGCGTTGTCGGGCTTCGCGAAGGCCCCGGCCTGGACAAAGATTTGCGTCGGCCTCACCGGCACGACGATGACCGACTCCGACAATGTCGGCGGCACGACGCTGGCGAGTTGCACCGGCGTCGGCGCCGCAGCAAGCGGCGGTTTCGGCAGGCTCGCCGTCTGCGGCGCCGGCGCGACGCGGGCGCCCGGCGGCGGGGTAAGCGGTTCAGCGGAGACGGCAACGCGCGGCGACGCCTTCGGCGCCTCGGCGACGGCTCCCGCCTTGCTATCCTTGTCGCCGCCGTTGAGGCGAGCGATGCTTGCCGCCTGGATGCTCTCCGGCACAAGGATTCTCACGCGGACCTTGGCCGTGCCCTGCGGCTCGAAGCCGAGGAGCTGCGCCGAGCGGCGCGACAAATCGATGATGCGTCCGCGGGCGTAGGGACCGCGATCGTTGACGCGAACGTGGATGGAGCGACCATTCTCAAGGTTGGTGACTTCGACGATGCTCGGCAGCGGCAAGGTGCGATGCGCGGCGGTCACGTCGTTCTGGTCGAAGATCTCGCCATTCGCCGTATCCTTGCCGTGGAAGCCGACGCCGTACCATGAGGCGATCCCGGTTTCGTCATAGGCGAAATCCTCCGCCGGGTAGTACCAGGCGCCGTCGATCTGATAGGGCTGGCCGAGCTTGAAGGTCCCTTTGCCGTGTGTCGCCTCGGCGCTCGCCTGCGGCGGCGTTGCGCGGTGGCTGACGCAGCCCGACACGGCGATGCCGAGCATGAATGCGAGGAGATAGGAAATTGGAGGCAGGCGAGTCAGCATCTTGTGGCACTACATCTCGATATCCCGCACATATAGTATGTTACCGTTCTTCGATACGATCGGCAAGGGAACCCACCGCGCTCGCGAAGAAGAGCGAGTTGTTCCATTTGAGGACAGTCCGGAAATTGCCATAGACGAGCTCCGCCGGCCCATCGGCTCCGCTCGGCAGGATGAGCGAGGCATTGATGCCGGTCACCGGCAGCGCGCCGCCATCGGCACGGCGAATTCCAAGGCGCCGCCATTCGGCGAGCGGCTTCTGAATGGCGAGGCCGGCCAGGGCGGGATCGAAGCTGGGTGGCAACCGCACTGCCCTTCCCCAATTCTGGTCGCCATGCCAGCCGCTCTTCGCGAGGTAATTGGCGATCGAGGCGAAGACGTCCGCGCGGTTGGTCCAGATGTCGCGCCGCCCGTCGCCGCGATAATCGACGGCGTAAGTCAGGAAGCTCGACGGCATGAACTGACTCTGCCCCATGGCGCCCGCCCAGGACCCGGTCATCGCCTCGGGCGTCACATCGCCCTCATCGATGATCTTGAGTGCCGCCATGAGCTCGCCGCGGAAGAATTCGGCGCGTCGACCGTCATAGGCCAGGGTCGCGAGCGCGCCGATGACGGGAAAGCCGCCGGTCGATTGCCCGAAATCCGATTCGATCCCCCAGAGCGCGACGATGAAGCGCGGTTGGACGCCGTACTTGGCGCCGATCTCGCCGAGCGTCGTCCGATTTTCGGCGAGCCGTCGCCGCGCAGCTTCGACCCTCTGTGGGTTCACGACCCGCTTCAGATACTCCTCGAAGTCGAGGATCCGTTCGGGTTGCGCATGATCGAGCTCGAGGACGCGCGGAATGGGGCTCAGCCCAGACAGCGCTTGGTCGAGCGTCACCGGACGAATGCCTCTGTCGAGAGCGTCCTTGCGGATGCCGGTGAGCCAGGTCGCGAAATCCACGTCGTTGGCGCGCGCCGCTTGCGCGGCAAGTGCGAGGAACAGTGCCGAAACGGCGATCAAAGCGAAGCGCCGAAAACTCACCGGGACTCTCCCGTCAGTTGTGAGGCAAGACACGATGCGACAGTCCTTCCGAAGGATCGTTCGGAGCGACGCACACCGTGAGAATTAACCATCGCGGCAAATGGTTAATCCCGGCTTAAAATCTGCGCAACCGCGTTCGCCTTGATCTCGGTGGTCACTCCATCTCAGTCCATTCGAGCGACATCTCGACGCGCCGGAGACTCTGGTGGTACGCCGCGAGGATGAAATCGGCGGATTCCGGCAGACTGCCGGCCCGTCCTTCGCACCGCGCGCACCAGTGCAGCTTCTCGATGCCATCGGCACATCGCTGCCATCTGTCCCTCAGACCGCTGCCGCAGCGCGCGCATCGCCGCCATCCTTGCCGCATGGCCCGCCCCTCCCCAATTGTCCGGCGCCTGACGAGTATAGGCGATCGGTGCCGTGGGCGTTGCCGGACGTGCGTGAAATAGCGGCCGTGTGACGGAACTGCCACGGCCTGGGCGATGTGGCATTTTCGGCGCGAAGGTTAAGTTTTTCACGCGGCAATGGGCCGCCGATCGCATCGCACAATTTCCGAAACACGACGCGAGCCACACGTGGCCGGATCGCTCCACGGGTGCAGATGACTGTCGCGGTTTCTTACAACTTTCAACGCCCCACCGGGCAGAGGCGCAGAAAACAACGAGGGCACCGATGGCATAAAAATTGCGAGACTCAAGATGCAGTACGGACAATATTAGCGATCTGCTGGAGGGAGCCCAACAAATGAGATCTGTCATCGTTGCGATTGCCATGATTTTGATCGCACCTGTCGCGGCGTCTGCGTCGGTCGTCATCAACTATCACCCGACCTCGATCACGCCCGCACCGCAAGACGTCGTCACAGCCAGCATCACCTTCGACGCTTCTCAGCCTTTCAGCCTCGACGTCATGTCCAAATCGCCGACAATCTCGTTCGGGAACCTCATCGACCTCGCATTCTCAATCGTCAGTCCCGGCGGAAGCCGTTCCTTTCATTTGAGCGATTTCACCGCTTCGGGTTTCTTCGGATTTCCGCTCTGGCACATCCACCTCAGCTTTCTCGACGACACCCTGCAAGGCACGATCAATTTCGTCGATAGCATCGCGTCGGACGATTTTTCGCTGGTCGTCAATTCCGGGGGGATCGCCGATGGCACGTTCGGTTCCGACTTCACAGCAATATGCCCTCGGCTCGGGCGTTGCAACTTCAGCGGCGAATGGGACGCTGTTCCCGAGCCCCCGACGCTCTGGATTCTCGTCGCCGGCCTGCTCGGCGTTTCGGCCTTGCGCCACTACGAGATGGGTCACCGTTGCGCGCCATCGCCGACGCCCGTACGCGCCTAGACGAAGCGAGGACCTGGCGTCGGCTCGCTCGTCGTGCGAGCCGGATCTGCTACAAGAACGGCAGTGTCGCGCCGCCGCCTGAGATGATGATCTCGTCGAATATCAACTGGCGCAGAAGGCGCGCGACGACGCGGATCGGCTGATCTTTCATCATGATCGCTGCGACGCCGCGCCGCAGGGCGGTCGCCCGCACCGGCCGACGAGATCAGTGGGAGGGCAACGCCTCTAATAAAAAATAT